>DATEMN010000532.1:0-16194 GCA_035275565.1 Pseudonocardiaceae bacterium
TGCCGAGCTGATCATCAACCGCGCGGAGCGGCAGTACCGGTTCTGGAAGGACGAGCAGACGCAGGACCCGAAGGAGTGGCGGAGATTCGGATCGGACATCCGCGACCTCACCGGCGGCGAGGACGTCGACATCGTCTTCGAGCACCCCGGTCGGGAGACCTTCGGTGCCAGCGTCTACGTCGCCAAGCGGGGCGGCACGATCGTCACCTGCGCGTCTACCTCGGGTTTCAACCATATCTACGACAACCGCTACCTCTGGATGAACCTCAAACGGATCATCGGCTCGCATTTCGCCAACTACCGCGAGGCGTGGGAGGCCAACCGGCTGATCGCCAAGGCTAAGGTCCACCCGACGCTGTCGCGCGTCTACCCGCTGGACCAGACCGGGCAGGCCGCCCACGACGTGCACCGCAACATCCACCAGGGCAAAGTCGGTGTGTTGTGTCTGTCTCCCGAAGAGGGTCTGGGGATCCGCAATCCCGAGCTTCGCGAGGCGCATCTGGCCGGCATCAACCGCTTCCGGGGGGTCTGACACCCCGGAACGGCTGACCTCTCGCCAGCGATACCCGAGTAACCTGGCGGGATGGGCTCAGTCGATGACCGTGATCTGCTCCCGATGAGATCCACGTTCGACATCGTGCGCCGCGGTTACGACTGCGCTCAGGTGGACTACCAGCTCGCCCAGCTGCAGGCCGACCTACAGATCGCGGCGGCGGATCGGGATGCCGGAGCCGCGCAGGCCGTGGAACTCGCCCGGCAGCTGGAGGCGGCTCGCGGGGAGCTCGACGACCTGCGCGGCCAGGTACAGCGGCTGGCCGCGCCGCCCACCAGCGTCGAGGGCATGAGCGAGCGGGTGGCACGGATGCTCCGCACAGCCCAGGACGAGGCTGCGGCGATCATCGCGAGAGGGACCGCGGCTGCCGCCGCAACCAGGGCCAACGCCGAACGCGAGGCCGACGACCTGCGCGCCCGCTACGACAAGATGATCAGCGAGGCGCAGCACCGGCGCGCGGCGATGGAGACCGAGCACGAGCGAGTCATCGCCGACGCGCGACGGCGGGGTGAGGAAACCCTGGCGCTGGCCAAGCAACGAGCCGAGCAGCGTGATGCCGAGTCGGCGGCTCGGCGGCAGCAGGCCGAGGAGGACTTCGACATCACCATGTCCGAGCGCCGCCGCAACGCGATGCGTGCGCTCGCCGAGGAGGAGGCGATCAGCAAGGCGGAGGCGCAGCGTCGCGTCGACGAGGCCACTGACGTGGCTCGCCGCCTGGTCACCGAGGCCGACCAGTCCGCCGTCGCCAGAGTGCAGGAAGCCACCCGGCAGGTGGAGCAGCTGCGCACCCTGCGCCAGCGGCTCATCGAGCAACTACTGTCGGTGCGCGCGAAGCTGGACGACGCCTTCCAGCAGCTCGCTCCCGTCGTGGGTGAGAACCCTGCGCCCGCCGGTGGCCAGGCTCCCTCACCAGCGTCTGCGAGTGGGCGCGCGGCGGCCCCGGGCGGTCCAGCAGCCGGTGTGCCAGTGCCGCCGATCCGCTGATGATCCCTGCTCCCCCGCCGGCCAGGCCACCACGTGCGTGATGCCGGGTCCGATCTCGTGGTCGCAGCCGGGGCAGCGATAACTCTTGACGGCCTGCTCGCCGGGAACTGTCCGTACCACCCACTCTCCGTCCGGCCCACTCTCCGGTTGCGCCCAGCCCGGCCCGCCCACCGGACGCGGTGGAACGTTGCGGCGTGGAACATTGCGACGAGGCACGGTAGTTCACGTTAGCGCCCAGTATGCTGTCGCCTGTGCCGCGCTATGAGTTCCGCTGCCGGGAGTGTTCGACGACCTTCGAGGTCAACCGATCGATGACCGCGTCGGGTGAACCCGCCGAGTGCCCCTCCGGGCACGGCGACACCGTCCGGCTGCTCTCTACCATCGCGCTGTCCGGTGCCGCTCCTGAGCGGGCAGCGCCGGCTGGGGCCAGCGGGTGTTGCGGAGGCGGTTGCTGCGGCTGAGCGTCAGCCAGTGGGTACGAGGTGTTACGCACTTACGAGTAGTCGCGGAAGCCCTTGCCGGTTTTGCGGCCCAGCCGGCCGGCGGTGACCAGGTGTTCCAGCAGGGGCGCTGGGGCGAAGCCTGGTTCGCGGAACTCCTGGTAAAGGCTGCGCTGGATGGCCAGTGAGACGTCCAGGCCCACCACGTCGAGCAGCGCGAAAGGGCCCATCGGTAAGGCGGCGCCGACCTTCATCGCGGTGTCGATGTCATCGGCTGAGGCATAGTGCGCCTCGAGCATCTTCACCGCGTCGTTGAGGTAGGGAAACAGCAGCGCATTGACGAGGAACCCGGCACGATCGCCGCAGGTCACCGGGACCTTGCCCAGCGAACGGGCAAGCGCCCGGGCGGTGGCCGCGACGTCGGTCGCGGTACTGATAGTCGCCACCACCTCGACCAACTTCATCACCGGGGCTGGGTTGAAGAAGTGCAGCCCCACCACGTCGCCCCGCCGCGAGGTGGCGGCGGCGCACTCGACCACCGGCAGCGACGACGTGGTAGTGGCCAGGATCGCGCCGGGCTTGCACACCTCGTCCAACGTGGCGAAGATCCCGCGCTTGACCTCCAGGTCCTCGGCCACCGCCTCCACCACCAGGTCGACGTGCGCGAAGTCGTCCAGCGACGTGGTCGTGGAGATCCGTCCCAGGGCCGCCGCGCGGTTGGGCTCCGACAGCTTGCCACGGTTGACGGCCTTGTCCAGCGACCGCGTAACAGCCGCGACCGCGTCGTGGGTCCGGCCGGTGCTGCGGCCGCGGACGATCACGTCGTGCCCGCCCTTGGCCAGCACCTCGACGATGCCGGTGGCCATCGTCCCGGTACCCACGACGCCGACCGCACCGATCGGGCGGGTCTGCACACCCTGCTCGCCGTCGAGCGGGGTAGCTGCATCAGCCACCACCTTCGACGAGTCCTGGGCCGCATAGGTGTAAAAACCGCGACCGGACTTGCGGCCGAGCAACCCCGCAGTGACCATCTGCTTGAGCACCGGCACCGGGGCGTGCAACCGATCCCGGGACTGCCGGTACAGCGCGTCGAGAATCTCGTAGGCGGTGTCCAGGCCGATCAGATCCAGCAGCGCCAGCGGACCCATCGGGTACCCACAGCCATACCTCATCGCGGCGTCGAGGTCTTCGCGGGTCGCGTAGCGCTGCTCGTACATCCGCGCCGCATGGTTGAGGTAGCCGAACAGCAGCCGGTTGGCGATGAAACCGGCCCGGTCCCCGATCACTACCGGCGTCTTGCCCAGCTTCTCGGCCAACGTCGTGACGTCACTGACCACCTCCAGCTCGGTGACCACGGTGCGCACCACCTCGACCAGCTTGAGCACCGGCGCCGGATTGAAGAAATGCATCCCGACGACCTTGCCCGGCCGCGTGGTGCGCACGGCAAGCTCGGTGATCGACAGGCTCGAGGTATTAGAGGCCAGCACGACATCGGCCCGCACGATGCCATCCAGCTCGGTGAGGATCCGGCTCTTGAGGTCGAGGTGCTCCGGCACGGCCTCGATGACGAGGTCGACACCAGCCAGATCGGCCAGCTTCGTGGTGAAACGGATCCGGCCGAGCAACTCCCGGCGGGCCGTCTCATCGATCTTGCCGCGTTCCAGGGCGCGCCCGGTGGAGTGCTCGAGATGCCCGCGGCCCCGGCTCACGCCGTGCTCATCGACCTCGACTGCCACCACGTCGAGCCCGGTACGGGCCAGCACCTCGGCGATCCCGGCGCCCATCGTGCCCACGCCCACCACGCCGACCGTCGTGATCTCCGGTGCCATATCAACGACCGTAGCGCACCCTGACGATCCACATCAGCACGCGAATCGCCCAAGCCGGGCGGGCGAAAGTGAGCACCGGCACAGCTGGGCGGAACCGGCGGCGGGTGACCGCCTTGGCGCGGGCGAACTCGTGCAGACCGTCAGCACCGTGGATCCGGCCGAACCCCGAGTCGCCGATCCCGCCGAAAGGCAGCGACGGCACCGCGACGAAAGAGAGCCCACTGTTGACCGCGACCATCCCGCACCGCAATCGGGCAGCAATCTCCGCACCACGGTGAGCCGAGAACACCGCGGCGCCCAGCCCGTAGCGGCCGGCGTTGGCCCGCGCCACCGCCTCGTCCAGGTTCGCCACCCGGTGCACCGTCAGGGTCGGGCCGAAGGTCTCCTCGGTTACCGCGATCGAGTCGTCCGGGACATCGGTCAGCACGACCGGCTCCACGTAGGGCGGGCGGACCGACTCGCTGCCGCCCACCACCGCGCAACCACCGCGGGCTAGGGCGTCGGTGAGGTGACCGCGGATCACGTCGACCTGCTCGGGCCTGGTGATCGGCCCCAAGTCGGCACCCGGCTGCGCGCCTGTCTTCAGAGCCTGTGCCTGGGCGACCACCCGCGCGGTGAACTCCGCGGCGACTTCGTCGACGACGTACACCCGCTCCACCCCGACACAAGCCTGCCCGGCATTGGTCATGCCGCCCCAGACGGCGGCGTCGGCGGCCGCATCAAGGTTGGCGTCGGCGTCCACCAGCAGGGCGTCCTTGCCGCCGCACTCCAGCACGACCGGGATGAGCGTCTCGGCGCAGGTCGCCATCACCTTCTTCGCGGTGGCCGCGGAACCGGTGAACGCTAGCTTGTCCACCCCGGCCCGGCACAACGCAGCACCCGTGTCACCGAACCCGGTGACGACCTGCAGCAGCGGGTGCTCGCCCACCACCTCGGCCAGGCTCGCGGCCAGCGAGCGACCCACCCCCGGGGTCAGCTCGCTGGGTTTGAACACCACGGCGTTGCCGGCGGCCAGTGCGTAGCTGATCGACCCCATCGGGGTATGCGCCGGGTAGTTCCACGGCCCGATCACGCCGATCACGCCGTAAGGCTGGTACTCCACCGTGGCCGCCTCCTGGGCCATCAACAAACCCGATCCCACCCGGCGGCGGCGCAGCACCCGTTCAGCGTTACGCGCGGCCCAATCCAAGTGCGCGACCACGAGCACGCATTCCAACCGGGCGTCATCCCGCGGCTTGCCGGTCTCGGCGCTGATCAGCGCGGCCAGCTCGTCGATCCGCCGAGTCAGCCGGGAACGCCAGGACAGCAGCCGGCGTCTGCGTTCGGCGAAACCCAGCCCGCCCCACCACTCGGCGGCCTCCCGGGCGCGACCGACAGCAGCGCGCACCGCCGCCTCGTCATCCACCGGGTGGTAGCCGACTACCTCACCGGTCCTGGGATCCCACGACGCGAAACGGGCCGCCCGCTCGCTGCTATCCACCGTCTGAGCCATCGTCGTCCCCTCCCCCGTATCCCCCGTAATCACAGGCTACGGACATCACACGGCCCGATGAACGTGCACGAGCGTGCTGGGGCATCAGTGACCGCCCGGCGTCGTCAGCACACGCACCAGGTGCGGCTGGATGCGGACCACGTTGCGCTCATTGTCGAATCGCACAATCAGGCGCGTGAGACCACGGCCGAGTACCTGGCCTTGCTTGTGCGACCGGGACGGCAGTGCTCCGTGGCTTTTGCCCACCGCAGCTTGTTCGATCCGGCACTGCGACGGGATCGGGCACCGTCGACGTCGCGCCACGGATCGTAGCGTCCAGCAGACATTGTGCACTCTCGTCCGTTATTCCCCGGCAATCGTTGTGATCAGTTTCGGAGGGTGTGGGCTACCACGGGCAGGCCGCGACGCCTGCCATCCAGCGCCGTCTGTTGCCATCCACCCGCAGGCGGCACCGTTTCGGCTCGCGGGGATCTACGGTGGGCGGACTGACCGAGAGGGTGGGATGGCTGAGCAGAGATCACCGAGGACCCGGCTGGAACAGCTGCTCCGGCAGCGACACGTCACACTGAAGGAGTTCAGGAAGCGCTACCAACGGATCGCCGGGACTGCACTCAGCGAACGGCAGGCACACCGGTGGGTGGCCGGAGAGGTGCGTGGGTTGCCCTACCCGCAGGCCCAGGCCACCCTGGAGCAGTTGTTCGATGAGCCGGCGGCTCGGCTGTTCGGCCCGCCGTACGGCATGGAGGCGGTCCGGTCGCTCCGACGCCGCGACGGAGTGGTGCCGCAGCGGGGCAGCGCGCGGACGGACTGGGAAGGACAGGTGATCGCTATGAGCGCCAACCGGGCTCGCGACTTCCTCACCCGCATCGAGACGTCGAACGTCGGCGCCGAGACGCTGGACCAATTGATCGACGACGTACACCGCCTGGTCACCGCCTACCAACAGCAACCGCTGCCCACCCTGCTCGGCGACCTGGTGGATACCCAGGATCATGCCTTCGCGTTGCTGGAAAAGCGCCAGCGGCCGGAGCAGACCCGGGACCTCTATCTAATCGCGGGAATCGCCTGCGGGCTGATGGCTAAGGCGTCGCACGACCTCGGTGCTCCGCATGACGCGATGACGCACGCCCGGACGGGTTACGCCTGCGCGGACAATGCCGGCCACGACGGTTTGCGCGCCTGGATCCGTGGTCTGCAAGCATTGATCACCTACTGGTCCGGGCGACTGGACTATTCGGTGCGCTACGCCCAGCTCGGTGCCGAAGCCGCAGCCCGCAGTCGAGGCACCGCGGGGATCTGGCTGACCAGTAGCGAGGCACGATCGCTGGCCGCGCTGAACCGGCTGGACGACGCCCACGCCGCCCTGACTCGAGCCACGGAGGCGCGGGACCAGGTGGAACCCGACGAGCTGGACAGCCTCGGCGGACTGTGCACCTTCAGCCGTCCCCGTCAGCTTTATTACGCCGCCGATGCGCTGGCCTGGGGTGGCGAGAGCGAGGCGAATTACACCGAACGGCTCGCTCTGGAAGCACTGGACGCCTATGCCGGGGCACTCGACCAGGACCGAGCCTTCGGCGACGAAGCCGGCACGTGCAGCGCCCTCGCCGTCGCGCGAGTCTTACGGCGCGAGATCGACGGTGCCGCGGAAGCGCTCGCGCCAGTGCTCGAGCTCCCCCCGCCAAAACGCATCCACGGGATCGTGATCTCGGTAGAGCACGTGCGCACCGCACTGGCCATTATCGAAAATCCGGGCCGGGAGGCCACCGAGCTAGCGGGCGCCATCGAAGGCTTCACCTCCCAGCGTCTGGCCCTGCAACGATGACCGAAACCGTCCAACACGGGGTGAGACTGGCCGGAGATCGCGTGCGGCTGCGCGAGTTCCGGCTCGACGATCTCAACGATGCAGACGCCATCCTCGGTGATGACCGGGTGACCCGGTGGCTGTCGTTCGACTCCAAAACCCGCGAGCAGCAAGCCGAGGTGCTCACCGGCGCCATCGAACGCGCCCAGCAGATCCCGCGCACCGAGTACTACCTCGCCGTCACCACGCACACCGATGATCGGCTAATCGGGTTTGTGCGGCTGGGCCTCGGCGGCGTGCAGGCCGCCAAGCTCGGTGGCGCTAGCGCTGTGCCACATTGGGGCCGCGGCTACGCCCTCGACGCCACTCGCACCATCATCAACTTCGGCTTCACCACACTCGGGCTGCACCGCATCTCAGCCGCCATCGGACCCGACAACACGACATCCATCGCCCTCGTCACTCGGCTCGGCTTCACCGAGGAAGGCCGGCTACGCGATCACGTATTCACCAACGGCGCCTGGCGCGATTCCCTCCTGTACTCGCTTCTCGCCCACGAATGGCAAGCTCCTGCGGCTACTCATGCATAACAACACCCAGCAAGGTGCGGACGGTGGCGTGGTGGATGGCCTGGACGGGGGGGATGGTGTCGATGCGGATGCGTTCGTCGGTGCCGTGCAGACCGAGGTAGGTGACGCCGAAACCAGCGGTGGCGGGGATGCCCAACCCTGCGAGGTAATTGCCGATGTTGGACGGGCCGGCGACCTTCGCCTCCACCTCAACCCCGACCATCCTGGCGGCGTCGATAATGGCGGCGCGCAAACCGGGAGTCGCCAGGCAGGACGTAGGCGGGCCAACGGGTGTCGACCTGGATGAGCGTCGGCCGGGTACCTGGCCAGGCGTGATCGACCTTGGCGACGAGATCTTCCAGCATTCGGTGGACAGCACGCGGATCAGATGGGCGGCTTTCTCGATCGCACTGGGGGTGGTCCTGCTGCCGCCGGAGTGCGAGGCCACCCCATACACATGCAGCTTCGCGCGGTGCACGCCGCGTCCGCCGACGACGAGCTTGTCCATGCCGGATAGCCGATCATCACCCCAGCCACATCGTCGGGTGCGTCCGGACCTTCGAAGTAGCGTTTGGCTCCGCCGAAGCCTCCGGTGTGCTCATCGACGTCGCACCATAGGCAGCTAACCGACCCACAACAGCAGTCTGGCGGCAGGCCCGCCTACGCCGCATCTGGTCGGCGTAGCAGTGGGTCAGAAAAGACGGAACTCGTCGGAGTCGGCACCGCGCAGGGCGTCATAGTCCAGCACGACGCAGCGGATGCCCCGGTCCTCGGCCAGGGTGCGGGCCTGCGGCCTGACCTGCTGGGCGGCGAACACGCCCCGCACGGGAGCCAGCAGCGAGTCGCGGTTGAGCAACTCCAGGTACCGGGTGAGCTGCTCCACCCCGTCGATCTCGCCTCGCCGTTTGATCTCTACGGCGACCGACACCCCGGCAGCGTCGCGGCACATCAGGTCGACCGGCCCGATCGCGGTGGGGAACTCGCGCCGCACCAGCGTCCAGCCCTCGCCGAGGGTGGTGACATGCTCAGCGAGCAGAGCCTGCAGGTGCGCTTCGACGCCGTCCTTGACCAGCCCGGGGTCCATCCCGAGCTGATGGTGTGAGTCGTGCAGCACCTCATCGATCTCGATGATCAGCTGTTCGCCAGCCCGGTTGCTGACCGTCCAGCGCGCTGGCTGCTCGGTCAGCGTGCACGGCGGGCTCATCCAGTTCAACGGCTTGTAGGCGCCGCCGTCGGCGTGCACGCTCACCGATCCGTCCGCCTTGACCAGCAGCAGCCGCAGCGCCATCGGCAGGTGCGCGGTCAGCCGGCCCAGGTAGTCCACTTGGCAGCGGGCGATCACGAGGCGCACGATGGGCCAGCCTAGTGGCCCGGCAGAATCAGCGGTGTGCAGACCCTGAACAGCCGTCAGGTGTACGCGAACTCCTGGATGTCGGTGCGGGAGGACGATATCCGGCGCCCCGACGGCTCGCCGGGCATCTACGGCGTGGTCGACAAACCGGACTACGCCTTGATCATCCCGCTGGACGGTGACCGGGTGCACCTCGTCGAGCAGTACCGCTACCCGGTGGGGGCGCGACGCTGGGAGTTCCCGCAGGGCACCGCCCCGGACCGGGCCGACGCCGAACCCGCCGCGCTGGCCGCCCGGGAACTGCGCGAAGAGACCGGGCTCGTCGCGGGCAAGTTGCAGTTGCTCGGGATGCTCGACGTGGCGGCGGGGATGTCGGCGCAGCGCGGCCGGGTCTTCCTGGCCACCGAGTTGGTCGCGGGTCGGCCCGAGCGCGAGCCCACCGAGCAGGACATGCGCTCAGCCTGGTTCAGTCGAGCAGATCTCGACGAGATGGCGCGCCACGGTGAGCTGTGCGACGCGCAATCACTGGCCGCCTACGCCCTACTCCTGCTCCACGAACGAACCGTGAGTGCGTAACAGTGTCGTAGCACTCGATACCACTCACGGGTAGCTCAGTCCGGCCAGGCGGGCGGGCGCTTCTCCAGGAAAGCGGTCATGCCCTCTTTGGCACCGGCGAGCTGCGAGGCGGAGGCCATCGCCTCGAGCGCGACGGTGTAGGCGTCGGCCTCGGTATGGTCGAGCTGGGCGTAGAGGGTCTGCTTGCCCAGCGCCTTGCTGGTCCGGCTACCTCGGGTGGCGCGGGCCAGTAGATCGTCCACCGTGGCGTCCAGTTCGGCGTCCGGGACTGCGTAGTTGACCAGCCCCCATTGCGCGGCGGTGCGGGCATCCACTACGTCACCGGTCAGGGCCATCTCCATCAGCCGCTTGCGCCCGATCGACCGGGCCACCGGCACTGCGGGCGTGTGGCAGAACCAGCCGCCCTTGCCGCCGGGCAGCGCGAAGCCCGCCGACTCGGCCGCCACCGCGAGATCGCAGGACGCCACCAGCTGGCAGCCCGCCGCGGTGGCCAGCGCGTGCACCCGGGCGATGACGACCTGCGGAACCGACTGGATGGTGCGCATCACCTCGGTGCACAACGCCAGCAACTCCGAAACCCCGGCGAGATCACGCGACGCCACGTCGGCGAAGTCGTGACCGGCCGAGAACACCGGGCCCTCGGCGCCGAGCACGATGCCGGTGGCGTCTGACCGGCCCGTGTCGCTGAACGCGTCACGTAGCTCTTCGAGGTGGTCGGCGGACAGCGCGTTGCGCCGCTCCGGCCGGTTCATAATGATGCGGACGGTGCCCCCGTGCCGCTCGACCTTCAGCGCAGCAAAGCCCATACCTTGACGGTAACGCAGTCAGGATGCGTCTCGCAGATCATTGGGGAGTGAGGCGCCAGAGGGAGATCACCTCCGCGGCGCGAGCCTTGTGCAGCGGGTCAGTCTGGTCGAAGGCACGCGGATGTCTCGGCTTGATCTCCGTCCGCGCGGCAACGTCTAATCCGGACTCTTCAAAGGCAGCTAGCAGTTCTTCCCGCGATCTCAGCCCGAAGTGCTCGGCGATGTCGGAAAGCAGCAGCCAACCCTCTCCACCCGGTTCCAGGTGGTCGGCCAGGCGGGCAGGAATGCTCGCAGCATCCGGCTTGCCGGGTCGTAGATGGCATGTTCGAGCGGTGAACTGGGCTGCGCGGGGACCCAGGGTGGATTGCACACGACAAGGGGAACTCGGCCAGCCGGGAAGAGATCTGCTTGGACGACATCCACCCGGGCATCCAACCCGAGCCGGGTGACGTTCTGGCGGGCACACACCAATGCGCGTTCGTCCTGGTCGGTCGCAACGACGTGCTTGACGCCACAGTTGGCGCGCATTCTGGAAATCACCGCCACACCATCGCAGTGCCCTCGCCAGCGAGACGGTAGGCGACATCCGCTGTGGTGCGGTCGTCGGCGACTACCACGCGCCGGGGTGGCGGGGCGCCGCTCTCGGAGTGCCAACGCGCAGAATGGACCTCATCGTCTTCGGTCCAGTCGACGGCCTCCGGCTGGTTCACCATTGGGGCGCTCCTGGTACGAAGATGTGCCGGTCAGCATTTGCCCCGAGCCCTAGCGGGGACGGATCAGGTCCACGATCTGGTCCATGATGTCGGTGAGCTCGAAGTCTTTCGGGGTGAACACCTGCGCCACCCCGCGCGCGATCAGCACCTCGGCGTCCGCTGGCGGGATGATCCCGCCGACCACTACCGGAATGTCAGCGGCACCCGCGGCGCGCAGCCCCTCGACCACCGCGGGCACCACCTCCAGATGCGAACCGGACAGCACCGACAGCCCCACCACATGCACGTCCTCGGCCACCGCGGCCGCGACGATCTGTGCCGGAGTGAGCCGGATGCCCTGGTAGATCACCTCGAAGCCGACGTCACGAGCCCGGACCGCCACCTGCTCGGCACCGTTGGAGTGCCCGTCCAGGCCCGGCTTGCCGACCAGCATCCGCAGCCGCCCGCCCAACTCCTCCCCCACGGAACGCACCCGCTCTCGAACGCGTGCGATCGCGTCGCCGGCCTCGCCTGCCGCGCGTGCCCCGGCGATCCCGGTCGGCGCCCGATACTCGCCGAACACGGCGCGCAGCGCCCCAGCCCACTCCCCCGTCGTGACACCCGCCCGAGCGCAGGCCAGCGACGCGTCGACCAGGTTGGCGTCGGTCTTGGCGGCCTCGGTCAATCCCCGCAGCGCCTGGTCGACTACGGTCTGGTCCCGGCCGGCCCGCCAGGCCCGGATCGCCTCGATCAGCTGCGTCTCGGTGGCCGGATCGATGGTCTCGATGGCACCGGCACCGTCAGCTTGTAGCGGACTGGAATCGGTCTCGGTGAACCGGTTGACCCCGACCACCACGTCCTCGCCGTCCTCGATCCGCCGGCGCCGCGCCGCCAGCGACGACACCAGCTGCGACTTCATGTACCCGGACTCGACGGCGGCGATCGCCCCGCCCATCCCCTGCACCCGGTCGATCTCCGCCCGGGCGCCCGCGGCGATCTCGGCGACCCGGGCCTCGACCACCCGGGAACCGTCGAAGAGGTCCTCGTAGTCCAGCAGGTCGGTCTCGTACGCCAGCACCTGCTGCATCCGCAGCGCCCACTGCTGGTCCCAGGGCCGGGGCAGGCCCAGCGCCTCGTTCCAGGCAGGAAGCTGCACCGCACGGGCGCGGGCGTCCCGGGACAGCGTCACCGCGAGCATCTCCAGCACGATGCGCTGGACGTTGTTCTCCGGCTGTGACTCGGTAAGTCCCAGCGAATTGACCTGCACGCCGTACCGGAAACGGCGCAACTTCGGATCCTCGACACCATAGCGATCCCGGCAGGTCTCGTCCCACAGCCGCCCGAAGGCGCGCAGCTTGCACATTTCCTCGACGAAACGCACCCCGGCGTTGACGAAGAACGACATCCGCCCGACGACCTGAGCGAAGTTCTCCGGCGCGACCTGCCCGGAGTCGCGCACCGAGTCCAGCACCGCGATCGCTGTGCACAGGGCGTAGGCGACCTCCTGGATCGGCGTCGCACCGGCTTCCTGCAGGTGGTAGCTGCAAATGTTGATCGGATTCCACTTGGGAATGTGGTTGACCGTGTAGGCCACCGTGTCGGTGATCAACCGCAGGCTCGGCCGCGGCGGGAAGACGTAGGTGCCGCGGGACAGGTACTCCTTGATGATGTCGTTCTGCGTGGTGCCCGACAGCTGCGCCAGGTCCGCCCCACCCTCGTCGGCGACCGACGCGTAGAGCGCCAGCAGCCACATGGCGGTAGCGTTGATCGTCATCGACGTGTTGGCCTGCGCCATCGGGATACCGTCGAACAACGCGCGCATGTCGCCGATGTGGCTGATCGGTACGCCGACCTTGCCGACCTCACCGCGGGCCAGTTCGTGGTCGGGGTCGTAACCGGTCTGGGTAGGTAGGTCAAAAGCTACCGAAAGCCCGGTCTGGCCCTTGGCGAGATTGCGCCGGTACAGCACATTGGATTTCTGAGCCGACGAATGTCCGGCGTAGGTCCGCATGACCCACGGCCGGTCCCGCTCGCGATCATTAGGGTAGGGCATCGAGCACCTCCGGCCGCGGTAGCCTCATCAAGACTACTGACCGGTAACAGATTGTTGGAAGGGGCACCGCGGTGGACAGCACGATGATGGATATCCCGCTCACCGTGGGCATGATCATGCGCCACGGCACCACCGTGCACGGCGACGGTGAGGTCGTGACTTGGACCGGCGATGGCGCCCGCCGCGCGAGCTATGCCGAGGTGGGGCGGCGCACGGCGCAGCTGGCCGGGGCGCTGCGTGGTCTGGGTGTCACCGGCGACCAGCGGGTGGCGACCTTCCAGTGGAACAACCAGGAGCACTTGGAGGCATACCTCACGATCCCCTCGATGGGCGCGGTGGCACACACCCTCAACCTGCGACTGGCGCCGGACCAGGTGTCCTGGATCGCCAACCACGCGCAGGATGATGTGGTCATCGTGGACGGCTCGCTGGTCCCGCTGCTGGCCCGGGCGTTGCCAGCGATGAAGACAGTGCGCCACGTCATCATCATCGATCCAGCCGGCCTGGCCGACACCTCGGCGCTGGACGGCGCCGGCCCGGAGGTGCACCTCTACCACGAACTGCTGGCCGCGCAGCCCGAGCACTTCGACTGGCCGTTGAACATCGACGAGCGGTCCGCGGCCGTGATGTGTTACACGAGCGGCACCACGGGCCACCCCAAAGGGGTCGCCTACAGTCACCGCTCGGCCTACCTGCACTCGATGTGCATCTGCACCGGCGAGGCCGGGGGGCTGACCCCGGCCGACCGGATCCTGCCGATCGTCCCGATGTTCCACGCCAACGCCTGGGGCCTGCCCTACGCGGCGCTGATGTCTGGCGCCAGTTTGATCATGATGGATCGCTTCCTGGCGGCCGAACCGCTGGTCAGGCTGATCGAGGCGGAGCGCCCCACGATTGCCGGCGCGGTGCCGACGATCTGGGCCGACGTGCTGCGCCACCTACGCCAGCACGACGGCGACATGTCCTCGATCCAGCGGGTGCTCTGTGGCGGCTCCGCCGTGCCGTTGGCGCTGATGAAGGCGTTCTCCGAAGAGCTGGGCATCGAGATCAGGCAAGCCTGGGGGATGACTGAGACTTCCCCGATCGGGTCAGTAGCTACCCCTCCGGTTGGCGTGCACGGCGACGATGCCTGGCGTTACCGAAGCAGCGGAGGACGGCTCGTCGCCGGCATCGAGGGTCGCATCGTCGGCGATGGTGACATCGTGCTACCCAGCGACGGCCAAGCCGTCGGCGAAATTCAGGTTCGCGGGCCCTGGGTTACCGCGCGATACTACGGCGACAGCGCTGACCCGGCTAGATTCCACGACGGCTGGTTGCGTACCGGTGACGTCGGCACGATCGACGAGCTGGGCTTCATCACCATCAGCGACCGCGCCAAGGACGTGATCAAATCAGGGGGCGAGTGGATCTCCTCGGTAAGGCTGGAGAACGCGCTGATGGGCCACCCGAAGGTGGTGGAAGCCGCCGTGGTCGCCGTCCCGGACGAGAAATGGATGGAGCGACCGCTGGCCACTGTGGTCATCGCCGAAGGGGAGCAGGTCAGCGTGACTGAGCTACGCGCTCACCTCAGCGCCTCGGTACCGAGGTGGCAGCTGCCCGAGCACTGGTCGTTCCTCACCGAGATACCCAAAACCTCCGTAGGCAAGTTCGACAAAAAACAAATCCGCCACCGTTACGCCACCAAAACCCTCGACGTCATCAGTGACCGAGGTTAAGACCGCGATTCGCTCCGAATGGCGGTGGGGTCGACGGCCTCAGCGTTCGGGTGGGGTGGTAACGCGGTGCGCATCGGCGCCTAACGCCGTCAGGTTTTCCAGGAAGCGGGGGTAGCCGCGGTCGATGTGGAAGACGTCCCATACCTCGGTGGTGCCCTGGGCGCACAGGCCGGCGAGTACCAGACCAGCGCCAGCCCGGATATCGGAGGCCCATACCGGGGCACTGGACAATCGTTCCACACCCCGGACGACCGCGTGGTGCCCGTCGGTGCGCGCGTCGGCGCCTAAGCGGATCATCTCTTCGATGAACCGGAACCGGGCTTCGAACACATTTTCGGTGATCATCGACGTGCCCTCGGAGATGGCCGACAAGGCGATCGCCATCGGCTGCAGGTCAGTGGCGAAGCCCGGGTAGGGCAGTGTCACGAAGTCCACCGAGGTGGGCCGGTCGGGCATCACCACCCGGAAGCCGTCGAGTCCTGCCGGATCAACATGAGCACCTGCCAGCCGCAGCTTCTCCAGTACCAGGTCCAGGTGATGCGAGTCGACGCCGCGTACCGTGATGTCACCCTGAGTTATCGCGGCAGCGAAAGCCCAGGTAGCGCCCACGATGCGATCCCCGATTACCCGGTGTTCGACGGGCCGCAGCGCGTCCACACCCTCGACGGTGAGCGTGGAGGTGCCAGCCCCGGAGACGCGGGCACCCATCTGCTGCAGCATCACGCACAGGTCCACGATCTCCGGTTCGCGGGCCGCGTTGTCGATGACCGTGGTGCCCTCCGCGAGCACCGCGGCCATCAGGATGTTCTCGGTGGCCCCCACGCTCGGGAAATCCAGCCAGATCTGTGCCCCGTGCAGACCCTCGGCTTCGGCCACCACGCAACCGTGCTCGATCTCGCTACGCGCACCCAGCTTGCGAAGCCCATTCTGGTGCATGTCCAGGGGGCGAGAGCCGATGGCGTCACCGCCCGGCAGGGCGACCCTGGCTCGCCGGCAACGACCCACGAGCGGGCCGAGCACGCACACCGAGGCACGCAGCTTGCTCACCGATCCGTAATCGGCCTCGTGTTTGGGCTCAGGCGGCGCGGTGATGCGGACTTCTGCGCCGCTGACATCCACCTCGCAGCCCAACCCACGCAGTACGTCGGCCATCAGCGGCACGTCCAGGATCTCCGGGCAGTTCGTCAGCGTCGTGGTGCCCTCGGCCAGCAACGCCGCCGCCATCAGCTTCAACACACTGTTCTTCGCGCCGACGACCTGCACCTCGCCGGTCAACCTGGCACCGCCACGGATCCTGAAGTGCTCGCTCACGGGGGTGCAGCCTACGGCTAGC
>DATEMN010000533.1:0-8852 GCA_035275565.1 Pseudonocardiaceae bacterium
GCAGCGCCAGCAGCGCAGCGGGACGGTCAAGATCACCGTAACGGTCGGCGCGAGTCGGCACCCACAACTGCCGCGACTCCGCCACCTCGACGTCGGCGGCATCCAGACGTCCTAGGTCAGCGTAGGCGAACGCGGCGTCCACCCGCGCAACCGCCTCCTGAGCTTCCCTTCCGATTGTCCCGACCACCACCGCGCGCTGCTCGTCGCGAGGGATATCCCGCGCCTTGACCATGCTGAACTGGATCAGCTTCAGCCCGTCGTTGGGCTGGCCGTGCTCAATGGTGGCCAGCCCGGCGCAGTTCAGAGCGGTGGTCTCCAGACAGGCGTCTCGGGCTTCGGTGGCCAGCTCCAGCGCGATCCCGAAGTGGTACATAGCCCGGTCGTAACATCCGAATTCGAATCCCGCCCAGCCGGCCTCGATGTGCAGCTCCGCAACCGCCACTTTCAGTGCCCGCGTGACCGGCTCAGTGCCCGGCACACGCAGCAGCCGTTGCGCTCCCGCGGCAGCTACGCTGAGCACCTCCGGGCTGGCGACGCAGGTATTGCCCGCCTCGCCGAGCCGCCGGGTCAAGTCCCGCACTTGCTCCACCTCGACATAACTAAGCTGCGACGGCAACGCCACCGGAGCCGGATCGGGCAAATCGAGCAACTCGCCCAGCAAGGCACTACCCGCCACGGAGACCGCGCCCAACGCCAGCAGATGCCTGCGGAACATCGCCGCGATCACCTCCTCCGTTGGCACGACCTCTCCACCGTAGGAGCCACCCTCACTTCCCGCGACGCCCGCCAACCGCATCCACGCTCGAGGCACGCCCAGACCATCGACGATGCGCTCCAACACCATCACATCCCGCACCCGACGACCCCGGAGAATGTCCGACACCTCCGACTGCGTCTGCCCCGTACGCCGGGCGATCTCCCGCTGAACAACCCCACGCTGGCGCAACAACCGGTAGACGAGGGTGACGTCGCGAGCAACGAGCGCCGCCCGCATCTCCTCATCCGCGAACATCTCAGGATCATCCAGCGTGACCAGCGGCTCTCCCATCGCTGGCGACCCGACTGGCTCCGTGGCCTTGCCTTGCCCTGGCTTACCCCCCGGCCTGTCACTCACTACAGCCACCCGCGCCTCCCTCGATATGTGTCCGGGCGCACAGTAACGCCTACAACAAGCCATGATCGATCCGGCCACGCCCACCCTTGTCAGCCGTCACCAGCGCAACGTACGTGTGGCGTCACTGTCCGTGAAGTCCGAGGAAGGACTGCTGCATTATGCAGAGGTGCCACCGACGGCAACTTTTCGCCAAAAGTTGCGTTCTCTGGCACATCCGCAACGGATCCACACCCCTCCTCCGTGGGGCAAGAGTGACTGACGAGACAATCGATTCGCGTCGCTTTGCGCGGCCACCTATGACATTGTCGATCTCTCCCGACGGCGAGCACGCCGCAGCACGGTTTGGGTCGATGCGGGCACTACCCCACGTAGCCGGAATTGCCCCTTCGGGACCGAACCCGACGAGGAGGACATCATGCGAACGCACAGCGAGGACGTGGATGAGCATCCGGAGCGGCGGACTGCGGCGGGCCGGATCGAATCCGAGGACACCGGCCTGATGCACCAAGCCACAGTCACCTGATCGACGGGCGGGCAGCTCGTGTTCCGGTCACTCGGCAGCTGGAGCCTGGAGAAACTGCTCCTCGTTGGCTCGCTGGCCTGGTCGCTCATCGTCACACTTCCGCAGCGGCTGTGGCGGATCGTCCTGGATGTCTGGCATGCGGTCACCGGGGTGCTCGGCTGGTTGGCCGCCATGCGCTCCGGCGCCGGAAACACGACGTGGGGCGCCTGGTGGCGGGCCGGCCTGCGTGGGGGGTTGATCTGGAGTGGTCGAGTGCTGCTGCACCTGGTCGAGCTGGTCGGCCTGGGTGAGGCACTGCAGCTGGTGTGGGGGCTGATCTTCCGGCTGCGACCGCTGACCGCCCAGGAGCGGGCTGCCTCAGCGGCGGTGCACCCGGCCGGGCTGATCCCGTACTGGCAGGTGCGGGTCGCCGACGACTCCTACCTGATCACGATCGGGGTGATGCTCGCCCGCCTGCTCAAGACCACGGTCACCCCCGGCGCGGTCACCTCAATGCACATCATCCATGCCCCAGCCGCCGGGCTGAGCATGCCGCTTGCCGTGCACGAACTCACGCACGTGGGGCAGTACGAGAGGGTCGGCGCGGCATACATGCTCGAGGCGCTGCACGCGCAAGGCAGTGCGGCCGGCTACGACTACGGCGACCTGACCACTGCCTGGACAGCCGGTACCCGGTTCACCGACCTCAACCGAGAGCAGCAGGCCTCGATCTGCACCGATTACTACCGGGTCTGCCACGGCAGGCCAGCCGAGTTTGGTGCCATCGAGGCCGAGCTTGCTCCCTTCATCTCCGACATGCGCTCGGGGCGGTTCTGATCCGTCGTTGACACCCGGGGAGGAACGCGGCGAGCGGTCTGGTGCGCCTGCTCCTGTCCGGGAAGGGACCGACCGCGATCAGCGGCCCGGGTAGCCACTCCGGACACTGGACAGACGGGTCAACTAGACAGACAATTCGGGCGTTTGGCAGCTTCGGTGGTGAGGTGCCGTTGTGGGAGATTGCCCGAAATGCGGTTTCGCGAACCCTGGCGTCCTCGATTTCTGCCCGAACCCGCAGTGCCGGACCTACCTGGGCTGGGCCAGCGCGGCGACCCCAGCACGACCGACCGGCCAGCGGCCGCCACCCGATATGCACGCCCACCCATCAGGTGATCCACCGACCGTGCAGATGCGCCCGACAGCTCCACCTCCGGCCGGACCATCGCAGAAACGCGGCGTTCTCGTGACGATCGAGCCCACCGAGCTGACCGTCGAGCCGGGCAGCGCGGTCACCACCACTGTGACCGTGCGCAACCTCGGCACCCGGGTGGAGGAGTTCCGGCTGCTCCCGCACGGCCCGGCCGCCACCTTCGCCGCCCTCACACCGACCACGCTGTCGATCTACCCCGACGACGAACAGCACGCCACCGTGCGGTTCGCCCCACCTCGGGACCCGCAGAGCCCAGCCGGTGTCACCCCGTTCGAGATCATGGCCAGCTCGGTGATCCACACCGACGTCAACGACGTCGCCCTCGGGCGACTCACCGTCACGCCCTTCCACGAACTCCGCGCCGTCCTCACACCCGAGGTCAGCCGCGGCCGCTCGCCGGCTCGCCACCAGGTGAGCGTGACCAACGGCGGCAACACACCGGTCAACGCCCAGCTCGCCTTCCGCGACCAGGACGGCGAGCTGACCTTCACACCCCCGGGCGGGACCGCGATGCTGCGACCCGGGACCACCCAGGACTTCCCGTTCCGGATCAACGGCCCGCGTCGCTGGTTCGGCCGCACCACGCGGCTGCCGTTCGCCGCGGTAGTCACCCCCACCGGCACCCAACCACCGATCACGCTCCCCGGCACCCGGCAGCAGACCGCGGTGTTCCCCTGGTGGATCCCCACCGCCGCGGTCGCGGTCGTCGCGATCGCGATCGCGCTGTTCGCCCTACTCAAACCGGGTACGCCCACGGTGCCCCAGGTTGCCGACCGCACCCAGAGTGTGGCCGAGCATGAGTTGCGCAACGCCGGCTACGTCGTCGACGGTGCAACGCCGATCTCCGATCCGAAGGCAGCCGGCGTGGTGGTCCGGACCGATCCTGGCGCGGGATCGCCGCTGGAGAAGGGGAAAAGGGTACAGTTACTCGTCTCGACAGGACCATGCAACCCCGTCTGCAGACGAACCGTGCCGGCAACCAAGGGGAGAACGGAAGCAGAGGCCCGAACGCTCCTCGGTGACGCCGGTTTCACCGTGGGCCAGGTCGTCCCCGGCGCGAGCGACCTCCCGGCCGGCACCGTGACGGAGACGAGCCCGGCCGAGCTGACCGAGGCCCCGACGAACGTGGCAGTGGTGGTGATCGTCTCGTCGGGTCCACTGCCCTCCTCACCGAGTCCTCTGGCCGCACCGGGTCCGCTGCCCTCGTCGGGTTCTCCCTCCGAACCGGGTTCTCCGTCCTTGGACCTGCCGAGCCCTCGCCCGCAGGATCCTGTGCGGGTCCTTCCGGTTCCGCTGCCGTCGAGCAACCCGCCGCCACCCCCGCCACCCACACCGACACTGGCACCGCCTGACAGGACATGTAGCCCGACCTCCTCGGCCGACCAGCCCCTTGCTGGTCTGACGATTACCTCACCTAGTCCGGAAGACTGGCTCGGAGAGGTAAACGAGAGCCATGGAACGGCTCGCCTCGCGTCCGGTCAACACCTCTGGCTGCTCCTGTGCGCACCGGGAATACAGTACTTCTACTTTGTGAGCGACGATCATCGCGAGACACCGGTATTCGATGACGCCTGGCACGAGCAGATCTATCTCAATCCCAACGAGCACGGCAACTTCTTCTTGTACGCCGTGATAGTCGACGCCGAGGACAGCCAGCGGCTGGACAAGAGCAGCGCCGATGGAGGCGAATCGCCATTCGTTACCGAGCTGCCTCACAGCGCTCGTTTTTTCCGCGTGAAAGTGCACTGCTGCAGCTGAACCCCGAACTCGACCCGGCTGACCAGCGTTACGAAGCCCGCCACCTCCACCCCGATGAGTGCCGCCGAAGCCGGTCCGTCGAGGCACCCGGCTACCGTGCTGATCGTGAGCTAGCCCGCGCTCTCCGCGAGCCAGTCGGCGGCCGCATCCCGCAGTGCGGGGCTTTCGGCATGAGTCAGGCGATCGACGGCCGCGTGCCACTCGTGGGTGCGGCGCTGCCCTCTCATCGCCCGACGGGCGGCGGTGGCCACGGTGATCTCGGGATCGGCCACTAGCGATTCGAGCGAGGACAGGTGATGCTCGTCGGGCAACAGGTGCATCAGTCTCGCCGCCAAGCGCCGGTCGACCGCGTCCGGCGAGGAAGCGAGCCGGGTGGCCTCGGCCACACCACCGAGCGCCCGCATGGCCTTAAGCAGCGACCGGCGGGATCCCTCGACCGGCGAGTCATACGCGGCGACAAGATCGCGTAGGGCACCCCGGTCCCCGGCGGCGACAAGTTGCTCCGCGGCAGCCGGCCAACAATCGGGGGAGGACAGTCGTGGGGCGCTCATCGCGCGGGGTTGTCGCCGAAGCCACTGCCCGCGAACGGCGCGCCGGAGTAGTCGCTCTCGTTATCCTTCATCTCCTGGTTCATGCCCTTGATGACCTCCTCGGCGGACTGGCGCCCAATGATTCCGTCAACGAAGGCCATGAACGCCTCCGCTTCGGCGCCGAAGCCGACACTGCGCCGGGTGCCGATGATGTCAGTGCTCCGCGTACCGAAGGCGGGTGTCCCGCGGATACTCGTCTCGTAGTCCTGTGTGTTACAGCCGTCGAAGACGAGCACCCGATACTTGCGCTCGGGGTGCGCAGCGGCGGCGGTGTTGAGGGCACCGCCCGTCCCCGTCTCCGCGGTGGTGCCGGTCTGGTCCATAGACCAGTGGATAAGCTTGGCGCCAAACTCGCCGGGCTGAACGTTGCGGGCATTGAGCCGCAGATTGCCGAGATTGGAGAATTCAACGGTCAGCCGGTTGTTCCGGTGGCGCCACTGGAAGCGCGTCCAGGGGTCTCCCTCGTGCCCCAGCACATTCTCGAGCACATGGTAGTCATCGATCACCTGCTCGACGTTGCCGTTCTTGTCCTTCAGGGTGAACTTGCCGAAGTTGCGGTCGAAATCCGGGCCGGAGCCATAGCGACCGTGGCCGCTGTAGTACGCCGCGTCGCCCTGGATCATCCCCTGTTCGAAAGCGGCACGTGTCTCGGCTCCCCTGGTACCGGTGGGGTTCGCAAGAAAACGCACGATTGCGTGGACGGGTTTGGGGGCACTGGCGGGTGGCCGGTAGATCAGCGCGCTCCCTTCACAAAGAAACGTCCGTCGCCACTCATCGTACGTCCGCTCGCGGCGAACAGCGCTGCGGCTCTGCGGTTGTCCTCGCGGAAGCCGCGGGAGGTCAACGCCGTCACCATCTCTTGGGTCAGCGCGGCCCACCCGGCTGCATCGAGTTCTTCCATGAAACCGAAACCGAAGGTGATGTCGAGCGGACCGTCTTTGAACAGCTCGCCGTAACGGAAATCATGGCCCGACCCTCCCGGTGACCGGGTGGCGGCCTTGAGCCGGGCCAGCACCGCCACAGCACCCAGCGCGCGCCACTCGTCGCCGCCAAACGCCTCGACCAAGCCCTGATCGCGTCCCTGCCGAGGATGCCGTCGATGCTCGAGCCATACAGGCGTAGGCGGCGCAGCTCACGCTGGATCGGACGGATCTGGGCCTTTGTCCACGATGTGTACGGGTCAGCCAGCGCCACCTGACGGGCTATCAGCCCGGCGACACTCATGTTGCCAGCGCTGCGCTGCAGGTCGAGCAGCGTAGCGACGTGCGGATTCACTGGACGCAGTAGGTTAGCCGGTCGGCATTCGATCCGCTCAGGCCGGCGGTGCGGCTCGAAAGCTCGCGCCCGCATGCGGTCACTGTACGACGAGCAGGCATCCGGCGGGAGGTCCATGAGCGCAGCTAGGAGGGTCCATTCGCGCAGTGGACAGGGCGATAGGCCGCCCAGCGACAGTCCGGAGCCCGCCCTGCGTCGGCAGGGTGCGGAAGGCCACCAGGTGTGGTCACTCGGAGTTCCGCTGCTCTGCGAACCGTGTTGCCTGTTCGGGCAACGGGGTATGCCCTCGGACACGTCCGTGCGGACGTTTCGCCAGCGATCGAACCGGGAGAGGCTGGGGTCCGAGGCGGTTCGGTCGTCGAGGAGGCAACATGCCCAACTATCTCTCCCCTGGTGTGTACGTCGAGGAGGTCGAGGCCGGCTCGCGCCCGATCGAAGGTGTCGGCACCGCGGTGGCCGCCTTCGTCGGCTTCGCCGCAGCGGGTCCGTTCAACCAGCCGACGCTGGTGACCAACTGGCGCCAGTTCACCAGCACGTTCGGTGAGTTCATCGAAGGTGCCTACCTTGCGCATGCCGTGTACGGCTATTTCTCCAACGGCGGCGGCACGGCCTACATCGTGCGGGTCGGCCAGAACGGCGCTGATGACGCGAAGACGAAGCAGCAGGACAAACCGGAGCTGACCGGTCCGCGCCAGGCTGAGCTCGGCGGCTACCGGATCACCGAGCTCGAAACGAGTGACGCCAAGACGGACATCACCATCGGGATCGAAGCGCCCGGCCCGGCCGAAGGCGAGACGACACCGCCCGACGACATGTTCAAGCTCGTCGTCAAACGCGGCCGGAAAGTCGAGGAGACGTTCGATCGGGTCACCACGAATCCTGGCAAGGGCAACGTCGTCACCGCAGTCAAACAAGGCTCCAAGCTGATCACCATTGAGGAGACCGGCAGCACACCGGCACCGGTCAAGCCAGACGTGGGCACTGTCGCGCTCGGTCCGCCACCGGCCGCCCCGGCGGCGCCAGCCCGCATCGCCAGCGACGACTACGTCGGCGACGTGGGCGAGCGGACCGGCTTCTCCGGTCTGGCCGCGGTCGACGAGGTGACCATGGTCGCGGTGCCCGACCTGATGAGCGCATACCAACGTGGTGCGATCGGGCTCGACGGGGTGCAGGTCGTGCAGAAAGAGATCATCACCCATTGCGAGCTCATGGGTAATCGAGTCGCCATTCTGGACCCGCCCCCCGGCCTGGGTCCCCAACAGGTCAAGGAATGGCTGCGCGAGGAGGCGAACTACGACTCGAAATACGCCTCCCTCTACTACCCGTGGATCAGCACGTTCGACCCGGTGACCAGCAAGAATCAATTCATTCCACCATCCGGGCACGTCGCCGGCATCTGGGCGCGCAACGACGACACCCGCGGCGTGCACAAGGCCCCGGCGAACGAAGTCGTCCGCGGCGCAATCGAGCTGCAGACCCAGCTAACCAAGGGCGAGCACGACCTGCTCAACCCCATCGGCATCAACTGCATCCGGGCATTTCCCGGCCGGGGTATCCGGGTCTGGGGGGCGCGCACCATCTCCTCGGATCCAGCGTGGCGCTACCTCAACGTGCGCCGGCTCTTCAACTACCTGGAGGACTCGATCCTGGCCGGCACCCAGTGGGTGGTCTTCGAACCGAACGACGACGCGCTGTGGGCCCGGATCAGGCGCACGATCAGCGCGTTCCTCGTCAACGAATGGCGCAAGGGCGCCCTGTTCGGGTTGACTCCCGACGAGGCGTTCTTCGTCAAATGCGACCGCGAGACCAACCCCGCCGAGGGCATCGACGCCGGTCAGGTCGTCTGCGAGATCGGGGTCGCCCCGGTCAAGCCCGCCGAGTTCGTGATCTTCAAGCTCTCCCAGTTCTCCGGCGGCACCAGCTTGGTCAGCGAATAGTTGCTCCTCGACCCAGAAAAGGTAGAAGAACATGGCGCTTCCGGAACTCGACAAGGCCGTCGGCCACTCCTTCGGCCTCGAGATCGACGGCGTGCAGATCAAGCAGATCCAGGAGGTATCCGGGCTCAAGATGGAGCAGGACGTCATCGAGCTCAAGCAGAACATGTCGCAAGATGGCAAGTACTCGATCAAGAAGCTGCCCGGCCGCTTCAAGGCGGGCGAGGTTACCTTCACTCGCGGCCTGACCGACGACACCAGCTTCGAGAAATGGATCAAGGACAGCCGCTTCGGCAAGATGGGAGACGCACGCAAGAATGGCGCGGTCACCGTCTTCGACTTTGAGGGCACGGCGCTGAAGCGCTACAAGCTCACCAATTGCTGGCCGAAATCCCTGGAGATCGGAAGCCTGAAAGCCGGCGACACGAGTGTGCTCACCGAGAAGCTCGTGGTCACCTACGAGTCACTGGAA
>DATEMN010000534.1:0-5387 GCA_035275565.1 Pseudonocardiaceae bacterium
CCGTGACCAGTGCCCCGGCGTCCACCCACTCGCGAGCCGGAAAGAGACGCGCCACTCGCTCAGGCCCCCAGTACCCGAGCTCGACGTGAGCGGTGTCGTGCAGAAGTGGCTGCTGGATCGTGACTGGGAGACCCAGCGCGACCGCGCGCGCCTGCTGCTCCGCGGACGCAAGGCCACCATGCTCGATGACGAGGGCTCGTGGCGGCACCCATGGGTTCCGTTCCAGAACGCGTTCGTAGATGTCGATCACCGTGCGCACGGCGCGGTCCCCGTAGGCGTGTGTTCCGACGCGCCAGCCTCGCCGTACGACTCGCTCAACCGCGCGGGTCAACGCGTCGGGCGGCCACAACAGCAGGCCGCAGAAGTCGTCATGGTCCACGTAGGGCTCCTCTGTGGCCCCTGCTTCCAGCCCGCCGTCTAGCACGAACTTGAGGCCCCAGACCCGCAGCCACGGGTCGCCTCGGTACCGCCAAGGCTCGATCGCATCAAGCATCTGGTCCACCTGGGCGTCATCGCGTGCTCCCTGAGCCATCACCAAGGCACGAACCCGGGTGCCGAGGCGGCCGGATGCGTGGGTCTTCGCGAGTACATCCAGATCCGGCAGGGGCACTGCGCAGTCGCGAACCGCCCCAATTCCGGTGGCCGCGTATGCGTGCGAGGCATAGTCCAACCCGGCGATGCGCTGATCCACGTCCGGAGTTGGAAGCAGATGCCCCACCATGTGCAGTGCCGCGTCGATGAGCCGCCCGTTGGGCTTTCCATCGTCGGTGTGCCCGATGATCCCGCCGGGCGGTGAGGGTGTGGCGGCTGTGATGCCGGCCAGTCGCAACCCGTAGGAGTTGAGGACGCCGTTGTGCCCTCCCCGCTGCACCAGGACCGGGTGCCGGTCAGTTGCCCGGTCCAGCTCGAGCGCGGTCGGCATCCGGCGCTCCTCGAGATTCAGCTCCTGCCAGTTCGTCGTTGTGGTGATCCACTCACCGTCAGGAGTTCTCGCTGCACGTTCGCGGACCAGGGCCAGGAACTCGGTCATGTTCGCTGCCTGATGAACGGGCACGGCAAACGCGCCCATGGCCGCGTAGATGAGGTGAGTGTGGGTGTCGTCGAACGTCGGCAGTACCGTGTGGTCGGGCGCATCCACCACACGCGTGTCAGCGCCGATCCAGGTGTCCATTCCGCCGCGAGCCGATGACATGTCGACGATCCGGTCGCCTCGGATGGCCAAGGAACCCTGAGGTTCGACGCCGGGCACCAACGTGTGGATCGTGCCCGCCCGGATCACGATGTCTGCCGCCGCGGCTCCGTCCGTGGGTTCACCTCGTTCGCTCACAACGACACCTCACTGGGTTCCAGGCCTGCGGACCGCAGGTGGTGGGCCGGCGGACCGGCTATGCGTAGTAGGTGAGGAAGACCTCAACGCCGCTGCGAGCGACTCGCTCGATCTCGCGTGTGGTCGGCAGCGCTTCGGCGTCCAACAGCACGTAGTAGCGCTGGGGCTGGAGCAACGCCAGGAACTGGTCGGCCGCCAGCTGAGCGTCGGGGATCCTCAATTCCCCGCGGGAGCTGAGATCCAAGAACAGATCGACGAGGCCCTGACGCGCCCGCTGCGGCCCGACGACGTTGTAGAGACGTCCCAGATCCGGCCGGGCCTGGTTCTCGCCGATCGCCAGGCGAACAAGCGCAAGGACGTCTGGTTCGTACAGGACTCGAGCGTAGTTCACAGCGAGCTCGGTCAGGCCCTGCCGGATCGACTCCATCGTCTCAGGGATGACGATCTCGATAGCCAGGATCTGCTCACAGATCTCGTCGACGATGGCGCTGAACAGCTCCTGCTTGCTCCCGAACTTGGAGTAGATGGTCACCTTCGAGACGCCGGCTTCAGCGGCAACGAGGTCCATCGAGGCCGACGCAAAGCCCTGGTTGAGGAAGACCTCTCGCGCGGCTCGCAAGATGCTCTCTCGCTTCTGTTCCGCCCGCGATGTGGACGCACCGGAGTCCGTCTCCTGGCTCGGGCCTGCCGAAGGAACCTTGTTCGCCACCCCTTGACCGTACTGAACTGAACGGTAGAGTTCAATTACTCCTTAGTCGGAGGAGTTCCGCCAGGAGGGGTTCCCCGAGGAGGGACAGATGCCCAGGTTTCTTGTGATCCACCACGCCCCTGGAGTCACACCCGAGCAGTTCCAGGAGAACGTGCCCGACATCCTCGCGAATCGACACGCGACCTTCCTGCACTGCTACGCGAACATGGCCACAGGCACAATCGTCAACCTGTACGACGCGTCGGACGGTGCCGCCGTCGAGCGGGAGATGGAAGCCATCGGGTTCCCCTTCGACGAGATCGCCGAGGTGCAGTTCGACGCGTCGGCCGACGACTTGAAAGCGATGCTGTAGGAGATTCCGATGACGGCAACAGCAGGCTCCACGGCGGCTGAGGACCTCAGCTGGTTCGGCATCGGCGGACCCACCAAAGTCCCGCTGAAGACCAACGTGTTCGCGTCGATGATGAACCACCAGGGGATGCAACAACAGAAGGAGCTCTTCCCCTACTTCGAGCACGGGGACCTGGTGCCCGCGGCCGCGTTTTCATACTCACTGCCCGACATGCCCCGTTTCCACTTCTTCCACTACAACGACCAGCAGGAGATCGTGCTCTGCTTGGCAGCCGAAGGTGGGTCCCTCAAGACAGGGCAGCTCTACGTCCAGAACACCACGCACGGGGTCACGACATTCCTCAAGAACCCGAATGCCGCCGAGATGGAGGCCTACCAGGTCTGCATCATCGTGATCCGGATGAAGGAGGAGGGGCCGCAGAACGAGGCCAAGATGTTCCGGTGCAGCTCGTGCAACGAGGTCGTGTTCCGCTACGACCGAGATGTCCTGACCGGCCCTCCGCACAAGTACTACAAGGAGCTGCCCAACGTTCGCCTGTACGCAGACGCAGTCGACGCGTTCAACGCCAGTGACCGCACCTGCCCCAAGTGCGGCAAGGTACAAGAGGAGTTCCCGCAGGACGTCGCCGGGTGGCGTCGGTACGCGCAGTACGCGACGTTGGCCAACCGCGCCCGCGAGGAGATCGAGGTGGCAGCCGCGGTCGCCGAAGGCGAGCGAGTGGAGGCGGCCGGGACGGTGGCATCGTGAGGAGTTACCCGGAGCGTCGCAAGACGCTCAACGTCCTCAAGGAGGCCAACCTCGCGTGGGGTTCCTTCGACGACTTCCCGGTCATCCCCAAGGGGGTTGAACCGAGTCCGCACCTGAGCCGAAGCTCGTCTCCACAGCCGTTCTACCTCGTGACGTCAAAAGATGAGGTCCTGGTGACCATGTCAGGCGAGGGGGAGGTCCGGTTTCACGACCCAGAGCGGACCATTCTGACCGTAGGCCCGGGGGACGTTGTTTACCTGCCGGCCCGCCTGCCTGCGCGGATCGTGCCGCATTCTGAGATCGTCCAGGTCCGCATCAAAGACGCGCCACCCTTCAACGAAGCCGTCGCCTGGTTCTGCGAGAGCTGCGGGAACCTGTTGCACAAAGTGGAGTTCACCGCAGATGTACCCCAGAAGGAGTACTGGGTTGCCGCCACCGGATTCAGCGCGGACATCGCGTTGAGAACGTGCGATTCGTGCGGCGACGTCGCCGAAACTCTCGACCTGACTGACTTCGCCTGGTCAGACATCGCCGAGGTACTCGAAGAACCTGTCTCGTGACCCAGAGTGGGATCGCGCCATCGCTGATCTTCCACGGAGGCTCGATCATCACGTTGGACGATGATACGAACCCTGAGGCAATGGCCATCCTGGGCGACAAGATCGTCGCCATCGGCACCGAGGCCGATCTGATGTCGCTGAGCGGCACGAAAACCAGGCACATCGACCTCGCCGGCCGAACCTTGATCCCGGGCATGATTGACAACCACACCCACTACATGCTGGCCGGGCTCGACTCCCCGGAGGTCGGGGTGCGGGTCAACATTGCCCAGTGCCGGTCGATCGCCGAGCAACTGGACATGATCGGCGCCAAGGCGGCGGCCCTCGAACCCGGCGCGTGGGTTATCACCTCGTGCATGTACCGCGGGCCGCTGGCCGAGGGCAGGTTCCCCAACCGCCATGACCTGGACCAGGTCGCCACCGACAATCCGGTGTACGTCTTCCAGTCCGGCAAGAACATCATCGTCAACTCGGTCGCCCTGGAAATGGCCGGAATCGGCGCGGACACACCTGACCCGACCGATCCGGAGGGCCACATCGTACGTGACGAGCAGGGCATTCCCACGGGTCACTTGATCGCCGGGGCAGCCGACCTGGCCCGAAGCCGATGGTGGGCTCGCGACGGGCTGCCCCCCAAGATGTGGGACTTTCCCTACTACGACGAGGAGACCCTGATTCAGGCCTTGGAAGCTCAGGGCCGCATCTACCACGCATGCGGCATCGTTGGCGTCAGGGACATGGGACTGGCCCCGCACGAGCTGTCGGCCTACCAAGCCGCGAAGCGGCAGGGACGGCTGCCAGTCAGGGTCGACGCCGTCCTCGGCCTCCCGGCGCGCTATCTGCCGACCGAGGAGATCGAACGCCGGATTCGCGACTACTTCGGACCCCGCAC
Source organism: Pseudonocardiaceae bacterium (assembly GCA_035275565.1). Lineage (GTDB taxonomy): Bacteria > Actinomycetota > Actinomycetes > Mycobacteriales > Pseudonocardiaceae. Next base: position 4,588 of record DATEMN010000534.1, read on the forward strand.
CGGTTTCGGCGACCAATGGCTGCGCATTGCCGGGTTGAAGCTCGTCGTGCAGAACGACGGCTGGTGGGCCTACTCGCCGGACAAGCTGCGCCGGATCGTGATGCTGGCGAACACGCTCGGCTGGTCGCTGGCCTTCCATGTCTCCTCCGGGGACGCCCCCGACGCGACAGAGCTCGTGCTCGACATCTTGGAGGAGGCCGACCGGGAGAATCCGGTATCCGGGCGCTACTTCAGCTTCGAGCACGGACTCGGGCTGAGGCGGCCCGAGCACATCGCCCGCATTGGCGCACTCGGTTTGGTGGTGGCCGCCAACCCCCTGCTCTCACACTTCGGTGCAGGTCGGACTGTAGCCATGCACAGTGCCATCGGCGGGACACGGATCACCAAGACCCGGCCCAGCGACGCCCACGCCGCAGCGGCCGCGGACTGGGGACTACCTCTGCGCGCCTGGCTCGACGCCGGCCTGCTCGTCACCGGCGGCACCGACAACCCAGCTGTGGTCTACGATCCAGCCCAACCACTCAAGGGTATGCATGTCGCGGTCACCGGCCAGACGCTCGCCGGTGTCCTGACGCCGGGCCAGCAGGCCACCCGCATGGAGGCGCTGCGGATGTGGACGGTGAACAACGCCAGGGCGATGGGCCAGGAAGACACCCGTGGCAGTCTCCGGGTGGGCAAGCTGGCGGACCTGGTGGTGCTGTCCGGAGACTTCATGGGCTGCTCGGACGACGAGTTCGCGGAGATGCTCGTCGATGTCACCGTGATCAACGGCGAGGTCGTCTTCGAACGCGGCTCGACCC
>DATEMN010000535.1:0-10935 GCA_035275565.1 Pseudonocardiaceae bacterium
AGTCGGTCAGAATGCGCGGATGGGCCGGTGACCTGCATGGCGCGGAGCTCGCGGCGCGACAGCTGTTGTGCGAGGCGCAACGAAAAGGAAAACGACGGGGAATCGCGGAGGCGCTGGGCGCAATGGGGTACACGCTCGGCTGGCAGGGTCGTTTCGCGGCGGCCGAGGACGTACTCCTACGCAGTGTAGAGCTGGCCAGAGCGGCCGGGCGACTGTCCTGGATGTCCCAGAGTCTGGCGCTGCTCGCCTCGTTGGATGCCTGCCGAGGCCACCTTGCCGCGGCTCGCACCCGGTGGGCACAGGCCACTGCGTCCAGCCCGCATTACGACCCGATGATCGGCGGCTGCGGCGCGTTCATCGAGCTGCTCGCCGGAGATCTCATGATGGTCACCGCGCATGCGCGGCAGGCGCAAGGCTACGATCCGGCGGCCCGATCCCGCCTGCCGGCGGCGCTGGCGGCCCGGGCCGCGATGGCGGAGGCCGAGCGTGGTCGTCTTACCGAGGCCCGTCGACACCTCGACACCATGACCCGGACCGGTGGTGTCCTCCAGCCGTGGTACTGGTGGGCCGAGGGGGTGGTGGCCAGCGCCGAGGGCCGGTGGGCGGCCGCGACCACCATCCTCCAACGGGCGGTCGATGGCTACTCGGCGATGAACCTCTGGGCGCTGACGGGATTCGTCCTGGCGGATCTGGCCGAGGTCGCGATGATCGCTGGCGACTCTGACGCCGCGACAAGGGCGGCGTCATCGGCCAGTGACGCCGCGCGCCGCACCGGCGCGCCGATCCACCAAGCGTTGCACCAGTTCGCGACGGCGTGGGCACTGATCGGGCACGGTCGCCACGACCAGGCAGCCCGAGCGGCATCGCACGCGGTCGAAGGGTTGCGCTCCAGCGGATACGCACTGTTGACGGCGCGCGCCCGCGTCGCCTACGCCATCGCGGCCCGCCGATCCGACCCCAGGGCAGCCGAAGACGCGGCCCGCGAGGCCGTCACGGTCTTCGACGCTTGCGGCGCCGTCCCGCGCTGCGAGCAGGCCCGCGCGCTGCTCCGCGACCTCGGATCGGATGGACGGTGCGCTCCGGCGGCCACCCGCGGTCCCGGTGCACTGACCGGACGGGAGCGCCAAGTCGTCGAGCTGGCCGCAGGCGGCTACACCGCCCCGCAGATCGCCACCCGGCTGCACATCGGGGTGCGCACCGTCGAAACTCACCTCGCCCGAAGTTACCCCAAACTCGGGGTCACCTCCAAACAACAACTGGTGCGCCGTGCCGCGGAGTTCGGATTCACGCTCGGTCCGTAGTTTCTACGGAGCTGTAGACCGGATAACGACACTTGGTCCTTATCGAAGTCCGTAGTTTCTACGGATGGCGCACTAAGGTGTGATCACTAAAGTGTGCTGTGACCGTGACGGTCATTGCCTGCCCTCTGTTGATGCGGCTAGAGATTGGTGGTGTGCGGTGTGACTGAGTCCGTGCAGGCGGAGTTGAGCGTAAATGGTGAGCAGTCGCAGCTGAGTTTGGCGACGGCCGCGGCCCGTAATCTGGCGACGACAACCAAGACCCAGCCGCAGATGCAGGAGATCTCGTCCCGGTGGCTGTTGCGGGTGTTGCCGTGGGTGGAGGCCACGGGCGGGACTTTCCGGGTGAACCGCCGGTTGAGCTATGCGGTGGGGGACGGTCGGGTGACGTTCATCCCGAACGGCGCCGAGGTGCGGGTCATTCCCGGTGAGCTGTGTGAGCTTCCGGTGTTGCGGGGTTTCGATGACGGCGAGGTGCTGGCTGCGTTGGCGGGCCGGTTCGCGCAACGGGAGTTCGCCGCCGGTGCCACGATCGTGGAGGCCGGTACGCCAGCTGATCAGCTGGTCCTCATCGTTCATGGCAAGGTCAACAAGATCGGGCCTGGGGAGTTCGGCGAGCCGACCGTATTGGACGTGCTGGCCGACGGGGGCTATTTCGGTGATCGGGAGTTGGTGGAGTCCCAAGACACTTGGAGCTACAGCATAAGAGCGGCGACCGCGTGCACGGTGCTGACGCTGCCACAGCAGGTATTCGAAGAGATACTCGGCCAGTCCGAGGCATTGCGAACTCACGTCGAACGGTTCCGGGCCAACGCCGGGCACTCCCAGAACGAACACGGAGAAGCCGATATCGAGCTGACCTCCGGCCATCAGGGAGAGCCGGAGCTGGCAGGAACGTTCGTCGATTACGAGATCACACCCCGCGAGTATGAGCTCAGTGTGGCCCAGACGGTGTTGCGGGTGCACACCCGGGTGGCGGATCTGTACAACAATCCGATGAACCAGGTCGAAGAACAGCTGCGGCTGACTATCGAGGCGCTGCGGGAACGGCAAGAACACGAACTGATGAACAACCGTGACTTCGGGCTCCTGCACAACGCCGACTTCAAGCAGCGCATCAACACCCGTACCGGCCCACCCACCCCTGACGACCTCGATGAACTGCTGGCCACCGTGTGGAAGGATCCGGAAGTTTTCCTGGCTCATCCCCGCACCATCGCCGCTTTCGGCCGGGAATGTAACCACCGAGGCATCTACCCGCAGAGCGTCGATATCAACGGTCACATGATGCCCGCCTGGCGCGGCATACCCGTCCTACCCTGCAACAAGATCCCCATCACCTCGACCCGGACCAGTTCAATTCTGCTGCTCCGCACTGGTTTGGAAAAACAAGGCGTGATCGGTCTGCGCCAGACCGGGCTTCCCGATGAGGTCCAGCCCGGACTGAACGTCCGATTCATGAATATCAACGAAAAAGCCATCACCTCCTACCTGGTCAGCGCCTACTACTCCGCAGCGGTCCTCATCCCCGACGCGCTCGGCATTCTCGAAAACGTCGAAATCGGACGGGAAAGCTAGAAGAGGGCGTCGGGAAAGTTAGGGACAGAGATGCAGCCCTACGAGCTGCCAGACTTCTACATGCCGTATCCCGCTCGACTGAACCCCCACCTGGACACAGCACGTGCGCACACCAAAGCGTGGGCACGCGAGATGGGAATGCTGGACTCGCCAACGGACACGCCCGGCTCGAATATCTGGAACGAGGCCCAGTTCGACTCCATGGACTTCGCCCTGCTCTGCGCATACACCCACCCTGACGCGCCGAGCCGCGAGCTCGACCTGGTGACCGACTGGTACGTCTGGGTGTTCTATTTTGACGATCACTTTCTGGAGATCTACAAGCGCAGCCACGATCAGGCTGGCGCGAAGGCTTATCTCGACAGGCTGCCGGCATTCAAGCCACTGAGTCTGACCGATGCCTCGCCGGAGCCGACCAATCCGGTCGAGCGCGGGCTGATCGACCTGTGGACGCGTACCGTCCCCAACAGATCACCGGAATGGCGGCTACGGTTCTTCGAGAGCAACAAGAATCTCCTGTACGAATCGACATGGGAACTCTCCAACATCAGCGGGTACCGGGTTCCGAATCCGATCGAGTACATCGAGATGCGGCGCAAGATCGGCGGCGCCCCATGGTCGGCTGATCTCGTGGAGCACGCCGCGTTTATTGAGGTCCCGGCCAGGATCGCGGACAGCCGGCCGATGCGAGTCCTCAAGGACACGTTCGCTGACGGAGTACACCTCCGCAACGATCTCTTCTCCTACCAGCGCGAAACCCAAAAAGAAGGTGAGATCAACAACTGCGTCCTGGTGCTGGAACGATTTCTGGATGCCAGCCCGCAGCGCGCCGCGGACCTGACCAACGACATCCTGACCTCACGCCTGCAGCAATTCGAGAACACCACCCTCACCGAGCTACCGTCCCTGTTCGAGGAGTATGGCCTGAACCTGCTGGAACGCGAAAGTGTCTTGCTCTACGTCAAGGGCCTGCAGGATTGGCAATCGGGTTGCCATGAATGGCACCTGCGGTCGAGCCGCTACATGAACAAAACATCGACTCCTGAACCGTCGGTAATGGAACGGCTACTCAGTGGGCCTACCGGTCTGGGTACCGCGGCAACGCAGCTCACATTGTCACCTGGCACCCTGGGACTACAAAGATTGAAAAGCTACCTGCACGTGCCGTACGAAGCGGTAGGGCCGACTATCCTGCCGGAGTTCTACATGCCGTACACCGCACGGATCAATGTCAACCAGGAGCGATCGCGTCGATATTGCATCGATTGGGCCCGCCAGATGGGGATTTTGGACTCACTCCCTGGTGGTATCAGCATCTGGGATGAGAAGAATCTCGCGTTGTTCGATTTAGCGGTCTGCGCCGCACGGATTCACCCGGATGCATCCGGTCCTGAGCTTGATCTGTCCTCGGCCTGGCTGACCTGGGGAACCTACGGCGACGACTACCTTCCGGTGATCTTCGGAAATACCCGTGACATGGCGGGGGCGAAGATTTTCAACGCTCGACTATCACTGTTCATGCCGTTGGATTGCGGTGCTATGCCACTGCCGATCAATCCGGTGGAAACGGGCCTGGCCGACCTGTGGATCCGCACGGCGACCCCGATGACCATCGATCAGCGGCGCCAGTTCCGCCAGGATATCGAGAACATGACGACAAGCTGGTTGTGGGAGCTCGCGAACCACATCCAGCATCGGATCCCCGACCCCGTCGACTATGTCGAGATGCGACGCAAGACGTTCGGCTCAGATCTCACAATGAGCCTGTCCCGAATCACGCGGGCCGGGGAGATTCCGCCCGAGATCTTCCGGACTCGAGCAATGCGCGGGCTGGAGAACTCGGCTAACGACTACTCCTGCTTCACGAACGACATCTTCTCCTACCAGAAGGAGATCGAGTTCGAAGGCGAGGTGCACAATTGTGTGCTGGTCGTTCAGAAGTTCCTCGCCGTAGATCGTCAGCGGGCGGTCTCGGTCGTCAACGACCTGATGACGTCGCGACTTCGGCAGTTCGAGCACATCATCGCCACCGAGCTGCCTCTCGTCGCAGAGGATTTCAATCTGGATGCGGAGGCCCGCGAGGCGCTGGACGCCTATGTCGTGGGGCTGCAGGACTGGGTAGCCGGCATTCTCGACTGGCACAGGTTGTGCGGCCGGTACAACGAACCGGCTTTGCGGCGGCGCTACCGGACGCCACCGCGGCGGTTCGGAGGCCCCACCGGGCTGGGCACTTCCACGACTGTTACTGGACTACTGAGCAGCATGGAGGTGATATCCATTGGATCAACCGTCAGCTGAGTCACACGATGGGCGGGTGGGCTTCACCAACTGAACCCGGCCCGGCACGGGTCCGGCGGCTCCGCCCGACAAGAAGAAGAAGAAGGAGGTCCACCATGACCACGACCACCCATAGCGTCGCTAATGTACTACACACCGCCTACCAAAGATCCGTTGCGGCGTATTGGAACAACAACCAACAGGATCCGGTCAACCTGCGGCTCGGTGATGTCGACGGCTTATACCACCACCACTACGGGATCGGCGAGTACGATCCGTCCGTGCTGGAAGGCCCGGTGGACACCCGGGACGATCGGATCATCAAGGAACTGCACCGGATGGAGACAGCGCAGGCGGATCTACTTCTCGACCACCTCGGCGCCATCTCGCCCGGTAACAGCCTGTTGGATGCTGGGTCCGGTCGGGGCGGTACCAGCTTGATGGCCAGCCAACGCTTCGGCTGTCAGGTGGACGGCGTGACGATCTCTGAATACCAGGTCGGGTTCGCCAACAACCAGGCCGAGCAATGGGGCGTGGCCGATCGGGTGAAATTCCACTTCCGCAACATGCTGGACACTGGCTTCGAGACGGGATCGTGCCAGGGCATCTGGACCAACGAGACCACCATGTACGTGGACCTGTCTCAGCTATTCGATGAGTTCTCTCGTCTGCTGGAGTACGGTGGTCGTTACGTCTGCATCACCGGCTGCTATAACGACGTGACGGGCGGTCGATCCAAGGCGGTCAGTCGAATCGACGAGCACTACATCTGCAATATCCACCGCAGGAGCGAGTACTTCAGGGCGCTGGCGGCCAACAATCTTGTCCCGATCAACGTCATCGACCTGACCGCCCACACCATCCCGTACTGGGAACTGCGGGCGAAGTCCTCGGTGGCCACCGGGATCGAGGACCCGTTCCTGACAGCATACCGCGAGGGCAGTTTCCACTACCTGCTCATCGCCGCCGATCGGGTTTGACCGGACCGGCACCATCCCGCGGGTGCTCGCAGCAGAAGTGTCGATAACCGACCGTATCGAGATTGGTGAGGTACGTGGTGACCATGACGGATCCCAGCGTCGATGTGGCCGCGCAGTCAAGGTTGAGCCTGAGCACCGCCGCAGCCCGCAGGCTGGCGACGACAACCAAGTCCGTGCCGCAGATGCAGGAGATCACGCCACGGTGGCTGCTGCGAGTGTTGCCCTGGGTGGAGGCCACCGGCGGGACGTACCGGGTAAACCGCCGGTTGACATATGCGGTGGGTGACGGACGGGTAACGTTCACCACAGTGGGGGCTGAGGTGCGGGTCATTCCCGGCGAGCTCGGTGAGTTGCCGATGCTGCGGGGTTTTGATGACGGCGACGTGCTGGGTGCGTTGGCTGGCCGGTTTGTGCAGCGGGAGTTCGCGGCGGGTAACACGCTCGTGAATGCGGGCCAGCCAGCTGATCACCTGTTCCTCATCGCCCATGGCAAGGTCAACAAGATCGGCTCTGGGGAGTTTGACCAGTCGACCGTGCTGGATTTATTGGTCGATGGAGACTATTTCGGTGATCGGGAGTTAGTGGAGTTCGAAGCCGCTGAGTCCCCCACCTGGGGCTACAGCGTCCGGGCGGTGACCGCCTGCACGGTGCTGACGCTGCCCCAGCCGGCCTTCGAGGAGGTGCTCGGCCAGTCCGAGGCGTTACGAAATCACCTCGAACGGTTCCGAGCCAATACCCAAAAGGCGCAGAACAAACACGGCGAGGCTGCCATCAAGCTAACCTCGGGCCATAAGGGGGAGCCAGAACTGGCGGCGACTTTCGTCGATTACGAGATCGCACCCCGCGAGTATGAGCTGAGCGTGGCGCAGACCGTGTTGCGAGTACATACCCGAGTGGCAGATCTGTACAACAATCCGATGAACCAGGTCGAAGAGCAGCTGCGGTTGACTATTGAGGCACTACGGGAACGGCAAGAACATGAGATGATGAACAATCGCGAGTTCGGGCTTCTGCACAACGCCGACCTCAAACAGCGCATCAGCACCCGCGCCGGGCCCCCCACCCCCGACGACCTCGACGAACTGCTCACCCGAAGGAGAAAGTCGCGGTTCTTCCTGGCCCATCCCCGCACCATCGCAGCCTTCGGTCGAGAATGCAACCGTCGAGGCTTCTATCCGCAGAACGTCGACATCGACGGCCGTATGGTGATGTCCTGGCGTGGCGTACCAATTTTCCCCTGCAACAAGATCCCCATTACCAAGACTCGTACCAGTTCCATCCTCGCGCTCCGGACTGGTGTGGAAGACGAAGGCGTGATTGGCCTGCATCAGACCGGCATACCCGATGAAATCCAGCCCGGACTGAACGTCCGCTTCATGGGGATCAACGACAAGGCCATCACCTCTTACCTGATCAGCACCTATTACTCTGTGGCCGTCCTGGTTCCCGACGCGCTCGGTATCCTCGAAAACGTCGCAATAAACTGATGCGAAGAGAGAGCAAGATCATGGCCATCATTGGTGTGAAGACCGAGGGCCGATCGGCGGGTGAGGTGCTCACGTGGAGCCGAGCTACTTTCGAACCCGCCCTGCGCGCGGCGGTCGACACGCTGCCCTCGTTGATGCGGCGTATTGCCGGTTATCACTTTGGCTGGTGGAACGAGCATGGCCAACCGGAAAGGGGCCGCGGGGTTAATACTAACGGGGGCAAAGCGATCCGCCCTACGCTAGTACTGCTGAGCGCGCAGGCCGTCTGTGGGGTTCCGGCCGCCGCGGTGCCGGCCGCCGCAGCAGTGGAGCTGGTGCACAACTTCTCGCTGCTGCACGATGACGTGCTGGACGGTGACGTCACCCGCCGCCACCGCCCCACGGCGTGGAGCGTGTTCGGCCGCAACGCGGCGATTCTGGCCGGGGATTCGCTGCTGGCGTTGGCCTTGGACGTGCCCGCGGCCAGCGGGCACCCGGCCGCCACCGACGGGATCCGAATGCTCAGCGCTGCGGTGCAGGAGCTGGTGGAAGGCCAGAGCGCGGACCTGGCATTCGAGCAACGTGCGGAGATCGAGCTGGCCGAATGCCTGCGCATGGCGGAACTGAAGACCGGTGCCCTGCTAGCGTGCGCCTGCGCGATAGGTGCCGCATTCGGCGGCGGGAGCCCGGAACAGATCCAGTCTTTGCGCAGCTTCGGTGCGCACCTGGGCTTGGCGTTCCAGCACGTGGACGACCTGCTGGGCATCTGGGGAGATCCGTCCGTGACCGGTAAGCCCGTCTACTCGGACCTGCGCAGCCGTAAGAAGTCCCTGCCGGTGGTCGCCGCCCTGACCTCAGGCACCCCGACCGGGCGCGAATTGGCTGAGCTCTACCACCGCGACGAACCGCTATCCGGTACCGAACTGAGCCGTGCTGCGGAGCTGATCGACATCGCCGGCGGGCGCGCCTGGAGCCAGACCCAGGTCGACGACCTGCTGGCGCAGGCGACGCGTGACCTGCACGCAGCCGGCCCGACAGCCCGAGCCACCGGAGAGCTGAGTGCGCTAGCCCGACTGGCCACCCACCGGGACCACTGAGCTCCGCCGAATCCCCGGAGGCACCCACAGATGGTCGTCACCTCGCGGCGTCACGTACTCCAGATCGCCGGAGCAAGCATCACCGGCGCTGTCCTCTCCCCCTTCGTCGTCACCTGCCAGCAGAAGGTCCGGGAAACTCCGGTTGGAGCTTTTCCTTACTACAACGGCTACTTCTTCAAGGGCAGTGAGTACCTTCGCTACGACGTGACGTCCGACCGGGCCGATGCAGGCTACCCGAAACCGATCGCGGCGGGCTGGCCCGGCCTGTGGGAAGGCGGCATCGATGCCGCCATGCTGTGGCCCAACGGGAAGGCATATTTCTTCAAAGGCAGCCAGTACGTCAGGTTCGACCCGGTGCAGAACTCAATCGACGAGGGCTACCCGAAACCGATTACGTCGGGCTGGCCCGGCGTCTGGGAGAACGGCATTGATAGCGTTATTCTATGGCCCGACGCGAAAGCGTACTTCTACAAGGGCAGCGAGTATCTTCGCTACGACTTGACGTCCGACCGGGCCGATGCGGGCTACCCGAAACCGATCGCGGCGGGCTGGCCCGGCCTCTGGGAGAACGGCATCAACGCCTCCGTGCTGTGGACGGGCGGGAAAACCTACTTTTTCCAAGGTGACCAGTACATTCGCTACGACGTGTCGGACAGGAAGGTGGATTCGGGTTATCCGAAACCGATTGCGTCAAGCTGGCCCGGCCTCTGGGAAAGCGGCATCGACACCGGCGTGCTGTGGACCCAGGGAAAGCCGTAACCCGTGATCCGCCAACTCCTCAACGCTTTCTCCACGGAGATCCTGATCCTGCTCCTGGTAGGCGGCACCGTCGTACTGGCGATCGGTGGAGTCCTGATCGCTCGAAAGATGGTTCCCAACCTGGCCGAGAGTCATTTCGAGGACGTGGTCGACGGACTAAGGACTGTTTATGAGTTACTGTTCACTATCGTCCTGGCCTTCGCGATCGGCGCGGTCATAGGTACGTTCGGGACGGCGGAATCGAAGGTGTCCGCCGAGGCGACGAAGCTCGCCCAGATGGCAAGTGCCAGCCGCGACCGTGACGTCACTCCCGACCAAAGGATCGTTTTCAATAACGCGATCGGTGAATACGTTCACGCTGTCGCAGACGACGAGTTCATTACAATGAAGGCCGGCGAGACGAGTCCACTTGCCGCGATAGCACTTGACAACCTGTATGGCGTGTACCAGAGATACACGCCGGAGCCCGGTGCGGAATTGGGCTACGAGATGTCGTTAGCTGCGCTCGACGAGGTCGCCGCCATGCGACGGGACCGCATCCTGCAAAGCACCGCAGAACTTCCATCGTTGTTGCGAATCATTCTCGTGATAGGGTTGGTCATATTGCTCATCCTGGAATACCGGCCCAAGTTCCCGACGGTGAGCACACAATTGATTCATATCGCTTTGGTCGCCGTCATCGCGTCGTCCTCTGTCCTGCTGACCATCCTGCTGGATTACCCCTTCGCCGGCGAAGTGGCGGTCAGTAACACACCCTTCAAACAGGGCGCACTGGCCCAGTTCTGGCCCAGCCCGTAAGCATCGGAAGGCACTACAGATGTCTATCACCGCGAGCGAACCCGCTGAACCCCGCACCGTTCTACTCGCCTCGCCGCGGTCGTTCTGCGCCGGGGTCGAGCGTGCCATCGCGGTCGTGGAGCAGTTACTGGATCAGCGGGGCGGCCCGATCTACGTGCGCAAACAGATCGTGCACAACATCCACGTGGTGGCCGATCTCCAGGCGCGCGGCGCGGTGTTCGTCGACGAGCTGGACGCCGTTCCCGACGGGGCCACCGCGGTGTTCTCCGCACACGGGGTGTCCCCGGCAGTGCGGACCGAAGCGGCAGACCGGGGGTTGGAGATGATCGACGCGACGTGCCCGCTGGTGACCAAGGTGCATGCCGAGGCCCGCCGGTTCGCCGCCCGCGGTGACACCGTGATCCTGATCGGCCACGCCGGGCACGAGGAGGTCGAAGGCACCCTCGGCGAAGCCCCAGAGCACACGGTCCTGGTACAGACCGTCGGCGAGGTCGCGGAGCTGGAGGTGGTCGATCCGGCGCGGGTGTCGTACCTGACCCAGACCACCCTGGCCGTGGACGAAACCACCGAGATCGTCGGAGCACTGCGAGCCCGGTTCCCTGCACTGCGCGGCCCGGCCTCAGACGACATCTGTTACGCCACGACCAACCGCCAGGACGCGCTCACCGCGATCGCACAGGAA
>DATEMN010000536.1:0-4375 GCA_035275565.1 Pseudonocardiaceae bacterium
GTGACGTCGGCTGCATCCGGCGGCTGCAGGTGGACTGTTCGACCAGTGCCGATGCAATCGTCGCCTTCCTGCGCAATACCCGCGCCGCCGGCCGGCGGGTGCTCGGGTACGGCGCAGCCTCGCGGGCGGTGGTTCTGCTCAACAGCGCGGGCGTCACCCCCGAACTGCTGCCCGGAGTGGCCGATGCCTCGCCCGCGAAGCAGGGACGCCGGATCCCCGGTATGGGGATACCGGTGCTGCCACCGGACTCGCTGACCGCCGAGCGCCCTAATCGCGTCCTGCTTTTCGTGCCGGATCTGCTCGAGGAGGTGCGCCAAGCGTGGCCCGAGGTTGAGCGCGATGGCGGCCGTTGGGTGCTGATCGACCCGGTGCCACGACTCACGCCGGTTGCTGACCAGGGCGGCGGTTGCAGCAGGCACATCACGTCACCGACGGTCGCTACCGGACGGGCGCAGCGTCGCACGCCGGGAGGCAACTGAGCATGGATCTGTTGGCTGCGATACGCATCGCCGTGCGCCGCTGGTACATCCTGGCACCACTCGTCGTGCTGTCCCTGCTCGGCAGCCTGGCTGTTCGCAATCAGGTCCAGCCGAGCTACGATGTCGATGGACTAATGCCAATCGTGGCTCCTTACGTCTCGACTCAGGAATCCGCTGATCAGCTCAAGCGGAACAATTTCGTCGAGGTGGGTGGAACCAGTGGGATCATGGCAACGCTCGGGGACTCCGCCGAAGTCCGCCTCGCCGTGGGAAAACGGGGCGGTGACCCCAGCTACGTGATCGGCTCCACCTCAGGCTCCGTCACGGTGTCGGTCAAAACGGACAGCATGGACCGTGCCCTGGCTACCTACCGGATCGTCCGCGAGGAGTTGAGCGTCCGACTCGATACCCTGCAACGCAATACCGGTGTTCCAGCCGCTTTTCGGGTGACACTCAGCGACGCCCTTGCGCCCACCGGCGGTCTTGCTTTGACCACTGGTAAAAGCCGTGCCATGATCGCGAGCCTCGGCCTCGGCCTCGTTCTCTCCTTCGCGACTTGTGTCTTCATCGACTACCTGCTCTCTCGCCGTCGGCGTGATGCCAGTCGCAAGAACCTTGGTATGTCCTGGACATCGGACAACCAGGAATGAGAGCAGAACCCCGTGACCGGCGAGGCACGTCCCTCGAATGGCACCACACGAATCAGGGCACCGGATGACTGACCGGCCGAGTGCGCTACAGCAGTTCATGGCGCTCGGTAGAGCGTCACGGCAGGCAGTCACGCTAGGGGGGATCGGGTTCGCCATCGCCCTGCTGTCCGGTCTCATCTTCACCCCCTACGCCATCCTGCCCTTCGCTCTCCTCATAGTCGTGGCAGCGATAGTCCTGTCCCGCAGCGACGAGGTCACCGCGATCAGTGTGCTCATCGGCGCCGTCGCGTTGATCCCAGCTAACCGGGTGATCGCCCCCCTGGGTGCGGTCGGCGTCCCGGGCATCGTCACGGGCGGCGGGCTACTGCTGCTCTGGGTCTACTCTCGATGCGGACCCAGAATGGGTACGGACCGGGGTCGCCAACCGGTGCGCGTGGTGGCTTACTTGCTGCTGGTCAGTACCGTGGCGAGCTACGTGGCGGGACAGGTTCGTGGGCTGGTTCCCGTCGAGGAGTCCCCCTCCAACGCCGCGCTGCTCATCCTCGCCAGCGGTATGGGGATCCTGCTGTTCACGAGCGACGCCGTGCGCGACATGGAGAGATTGATGAAGGTCATCGAAATTCTGGTGGCCGGAGCGGCATTCATGGCGGCCGTAGCGCTACTACAGTACTACAACATCTTCGATTTTGCCACCAGCGCGAACTTTCCCGGATTGGTTTTGAACACCACGTTTTCGGAGAACGTCTTTGTCATCGAACGCGCTGGGCTAAACCGGGTGGCTGGCACTGCCACGCATCCTATCGAGTTGAGCGTGGTGCTGTCCATGGCGTTGCCACTGGCACTGAACATGGCGCTGTTCGGCCCTCGCGCGAAGCGGGCACAGAATTGGGTGATGTGCGGCCTCATCGCGTCCATCATCCCGTTGACCGTGTCGCGTTCGGGGATTCTCGCCGTCGGCGCGGCACTACTGGTGTACACTCTGACCCTTAAATTCCGGACAATCCTCAGCTTGATGCCGCTCGCCTTCTTCGGAGTGGCGGGGATGGTGATTCTTGCACCTGGCGTGCTGGGAACACTACGGGGCTTTCTTCTGGACACCGGCACCGAGCCGAGTTCGACGGCCCGGACCGATGACTATCCCGTCGTCTACGCACAGTGGCAGGAGCACCCGCTCCTCGGCAGGGGACCGGGAACGTATCTGCCCAAGTTGTACACGGTGCTAGACAATCAGTACCTGCTGACGTTAGTCAGCACGGGGGTCCTCGGACTACTGGTGTACATAGTCCTGCTGTGCACCGGGTACTCGCTTGGACGACGGGTACGCCGACTCACGTGCGACGAGGAGCAGCGTCAGCTGGGCCAAGCGTTGGCGGCCAGCCTGGTCGCGGCGATGGTTAGTTCGTTCACCTTCGACGCGATGAGTTTCACCGTGATGTTTGTTGTGACGAACCTCATCGTCGGCCTCACGGGGGCGCTGTGGCGGATCGCCGTCCGCGACGGGGAGGTGCCGACGGGAGCGGCTCACGCTGGAACAAAACGTTCACCGAACGCGGCCGGGCACCAGGCAAGCCTACGGGCTGCCGGCACCGGGCCAGAAGGAGGTGCCCAAGGATGAGCGATCTCGCGGTAATCACACCGAGCTTCGGGCCGGACGCCGCAATCTTTCAGGACCTGCGGAGGTCGGTGCTGGAGCACACGCCACCGTCCACCGTTCACCACGTGATCGTGCCGCGCGGTGACCGCTCGACCTTCGCCCGCTTCGCCTGCGAACACTGCATTGTGCGGACGGAGCCGGAACTGCTGCCCCGGCGCTACGTGCGCACGCCGGTCCGCGGTCTGTGGATGAACCTGCGCCGGCCGTGGCCCCCCGCGCGAGGCTGGGTGCTGCAGCAGGCACTGAAGATTGCCACCGCGGGGTTGCTGCAGACCACGGCGGTACTCATCGCGGACTCGGACGTAACGCTCGTGCGGGCGGTCGACCCCACCGATCTCGTGCGGGACGACCAGGTGATGCTGTATCGCCTCGAGGGTGCGGTGCACGCCGGGATGGAACGCCACGTGCGGTGGCACCAGGTGGCGCGACGGCTACTCGGCGTCGACGCGGCAGCCCGACCACCGTTGCACGACTACGTGAGCTCATTCAACGTCTGGGAGCCGTCGATCGTGCGCGGGATGCAGGCGAGAATCAGCGAGGTCACCGGGCGGGACTGGCTTGACGCAGTGACATCGGAGCTGCACGTGTCAGAGTTCGTGCTGTACGGGGTGTACGTCGACGAGGTGCTGGGCGGGCGAGAGCCCAGCGGGTACCTGGGGGCGGAGTTCTGCTACAACTACTGGGACGACACACCCCTGGATCGTGCGGGAGCGGAGGCGTTTGCGGCTGGCATCAGCCCGGACGCGCTGGCCGTGATGATCTCAGCGAAGTCCCGTACACCCCGTGATGTCCGACAGCGGGCGGCGCAGCTCTGCCGTGAGCGGTTGAGCAGCCTCGATGCTGGATAACAGCGTGGCCATCGGAATACTGTAACGTAAATTAGTTTGTTCACGATATCGCGAGTGCGAGCACGCACGTGGCCGCATAAAGCTGGCCAGGTCCTTGAGGAAAGACTGTAAGCGTTAGCCCGTACGGTCTGTGCATGTCCTACGGCGGCTCGTCGAGGCTAGACGAGCAGAACGACGGAGAACCGTGGCATGATCTCATCACAGAGCGAAGACAGTCTCGTTGTTCACTTTGCATTGATGAGTTACGACGGGCTCGGCACCGGTACGGACCGCCACCTGGCCGATTGTCTTAGCCGTGGCTATCGGGTGCTCTACGTCGACCCGCCCGTGTCGATGCTGGCTTGTCCGCAGCGCTCGAAACGTCCCGACATGCTGGGGAGTCCCGCACTGCAGTCTGTCCACCCGAGTCTATTCCGGCTTACGCCACGTGTGCCGCCCGGCCTGAACCGGGCCGGCCTGCACGAACTCACTCAGCTGCTCGTCCGCCGAGCAGCGCGGCGGGCGGTCAGCCGTCTAGGTGGGTCGGTCAGGGCGGTCATCGCAACGACCCTTGAGGACGTTCTCTGCTGCATGCCAGGTGCGCGTACCCTTTTCTACGGCTTCGACGACCATGTGGCGGGCGCCGAGTCGCACGGCATCCCGCGCGAGCGGTGGGTGCGTGCGGAGCGGCGTCAGCTTCAATGTGCGGACGTCGTCGCCGCGGTATCACCTGCGCTGCAGGAGCGCTACGCTGCATATGGTCGG
>DATEMN010000537.1:0-5317 GCA_035275565.1 Pseudonocardiaceae bacterium
GAGCACCCGCCGGGCGGCGAGCAGCGCGGGCACCGCTTCGGCGTGCGATTCGTCGTGTTCGATGGCGATCCTCCCCCCCTCGCGCAACAACCTGGTTCCGGTGCGCACCACATCGGGGATGACGGCGAGACCGTCCTGACCCGCGAAGACGGCGGCCGGCGGGTCATGCAGGGCGACCTCGGGCGCTACTGCCGCGCCCACCGGCACATAGGGCGGGTTGCACAACACCAGGTGAACCATCCCATCCAGCGCGCCGAGCAGTCCGGGCTCGGCGATGTCCCCGGCGTACAGCGCCACCGGGGTGTCCCCAGCGGCGGCGCGGGCGTCGGCATTGTGCCGCGCCCAGCTCAGCGCCGCCGGGTGGAGCTCCACGGCGTGCACCTGCGCGTCGGGCCTGGCGTGGGCCACCGCCAGGGCCAGGGCACCGGATCCGGTGCAGAGATCGATCACCAGCGGCCGCGCCACGCCCTCCAGCGCGGCCAGCCCCCAGGCCAGCAGCACTTCGGTCTCCGGGCGCGGGATGAACACGCCGGGCCCCACGGCGACCTCGACGGCGCCCAGTGCGGCGGTCCCGGTGAGGTGCTGCAACGGCTCCCGCGCGGCGCGTCGGTAGACCAGTTCGCGCAATGCGTCGACCACCGGTGGATCGACCAGCGGGACCATCGGCAGTCGCCCGCGCTGCACGCCGAGCACGTGCGCAGCGAGCAGTTCAGCGTCCACCCGCGGGGAGGCGACACCAGCGTCAGTGAGGATCCGTTCCGCCTCGAGCACGGCCAGGCGCAGCGGTTGTCTACCCACGAGCGCCCTCGTTCACGGCTGTCGCAGCCGCATCTCACGATCGGCGCCGACCAGCGCGTCGAGCACCCCGTCGAGGTCCCCGTCCAGCACCGCATCCAGGTTGTGGGCCTTGTAGTTGACCCGGTGGTCGGAGATCCGGTTCTCCGGGAAGTTGTAGGTGCGCACCCGCTCGGAGCGGTCCACGGTGCGAACCTGCGAGCGACGGTGCTCGGACGCCTCCTGCTGAGCTTTCTCCTCAGCGAGCGCCTGCAACCGGGCCCGCAGCACCGCGGTGGCCCGGATCCGGTTCTGGATCTGCGACTTCTCGTTCTGGCAGGACACCACGGTCCCGGTCGGTAGGTGGGTGATGCGCACCGCGGAGTCGGTGGTGTTGACGCTCTGCCCACCGGGTCCCGAAGATCGGTAGACATCGATGCGCAGGTCCTTCTCATCGAGTTCGACCTCGACTTCGTCAGGTTCGGGGTAGACCAGCACCCCCGCCGCCGACGTGTGGATCCGCCCGGCCGACTCGGTGGCCGGGACCCGCTGCACCCGATGCACCCCTCCCTCGAACTTCAACCGCTCCCAGACACCCAACGATGCGGCGGGTGCTGATTTCACCGCAACCGTGACGTCCTTGTAGCCGCCCAACTCGGACTCGGTGGCGTCGAGCACCTCAGCCCGCCAGCCATGCCGCTCGGCATAGCGCAGGTACATCCGCAGCAAATCCCCAGCGAACAGTGCGGACTCCGCACCGCCCTCCCCTGACTTGATCTCCATGACCACATCGGCGTCGTCGTGCGGGTCACGGGGTAGCAACAGCTCAGCCAGCTCGGTCTCCAGCTGCGGGATCCGCGCGGCGAGGGCGTCAGCCTCCACGGCGAACGCAGGATCTTCGGCGACCAGCTCACGAGCAGCCACCCCGTCGCTGCGGGCCTGCTCCAGCTCGCGGACCACCCGGACGATGCGGGACAGCTCCCCGTAACGCCGCCCGACCTTGCGGGCGGTGTCCTGGTCAGCGTGCAGGGCGGGATCGGCGAGTTGTCGCTCCAGCTCGGCGTGCTGACCCAGCAACGCCTGGACTGCCGCGGTGTCCACGGGTCTCACCAATCCCCACTCGACGCGGCGCCCTTAATTATTTCTGCCGTTTGCCGTAGCGCTTCTCGAAGCGCGCCACCCGACCACCGGTGTCCAGGATCTTCTGCTTGCCGGTGTAGAAGGGATGGCAGTTGGAGCACACGTCGACATGGATCTGCCCGTCACGCTTGGTGCTGCGGGTGGCGAAGGCGTTTCCGCAGCTGCAGGTGACCTGCGTGTCGACGTACTCCGGGTGGATGCCCTGCTTCATGGATGTCCTCTCCTCGGTGGCCGCCGGGTCCCCGCCACGCATGGACGGGGTGAACCGGAGCCGGACGTCGTGGGCAGTCTGCCAGACCGCCTAACCCCTAGATGAAACCGTCAGTGTTAACGCGGTGTTCCCGCCACTACGCTGGCGGCAAGGGTTTCGGAGGTCCAGGCAAACCAACCCGAGCCGAGCGGCCCTGTTCAGTTCGGGTTGCGTGGTGGCGATGACAGCGTTGGCCATTTGGGCCATCTGCTGGGACAGCGGTGGGCACGGGGACGGTGAGTGGTGCATAGGGCAGACGTAGTGGCAACGCGGCGGCAGTGTTCCCGCCGCGTGCCGCCCTGATTTACCGCCTCCTGCATCCAGACTGCGGCTCGGTGGTCAGTCGCTGCCGTTGCCGGCGGCGGACTTCGAGACACTCATCAGGAACTCGATGTTGGTGCGAGTCTTACGCAGGCGGTCTAGCAGCAAATCGATAGCCTGCTGGGACTCCAGACCGGTCAGCACCCGCCGCAGCTTGTGGTGGATGGCCAGCTCGTCCGGGGACAGCAGCAGCTCCTCCTTGCGGGTGCCGGACGGGTTGACGTCGATAGCCGGGAAGATCCGCTTGTCGGCGATCTTGCGATCGAGCTTGAGCTCGGCGTTGCCGGTGCCCTTGAACTCCTCGAAGATCACGGTGTCCATCGTCGACCCGGTCTCCACCAGCGCGGTGGCGAAGATGGTCAGCGAGCCGCCATCCTCGATGTTGCGGGCCGCGCCCAAAAACCGCTTTGGCGGGTAGAGCGCGGTGGAGTCCACCCCACCGGACAGGATCCGGCCGGATGCCGGTGCCGCCAAGTTGTAGGCACGGCCCAGCCTGGTGATCGAGTCGAGCAGCACGACCACGTCGTGACCCATCTCCACCAGCCGCTTGGCCCGCTCGATAGCCAGCTCGGAGATGGAGGTGTGGTCCGACGGCGGGCGGTCGAAGGTCGAGGCGATGACCTCGCCCTTCACCGAACGCTGCATGTCGGTGACCTCCTCCGGCCGCTCGTCGACGAGCACGACCATGAGGTGGCATTCCGGGTTGTTGGTGGTGATGGCGTTGGCCAGCGCCTGCAGGATCATCGTCTTGCCGGCCTTGGGCGGCGACACGATCAGCGCCCGCTGGCCCTTGCCGATCGGCATCACCAAGTCGATGACCCTGGTGGTCATCAGGTGCTGCTCGGTCTCCAGCCGCAACCGCTCATTGGGGTACAGCGGAGTCATCTTGGTGAACTCCGGGCGTTGCTTGGCCAGCTCCACGTCCAGGCCGTTGATGGTGTCGACCCGGACCAGGGGGTTGAACTTCTGGCGCTGCTGCTCGCCGTCACGAGGCTGGCGCACCGCTCCGGTGATCGCGTCACCGCGGCGCAGCCAGTGCTTGCGAACCAGCGACAGTGACACGTACACGTCGTTGGGCCCGGAGAGGTAACCCGAGGTACGGACGAACGCGTAGTTGTCCAGCACATCAAGGATCCCGGCGACGGGTAGCAACACGTCGTCCTCACGGACCTCCAGCTCACCACCGTCGCGACGGGTCTCGCTACCACGCTCAGGACGATTGCGGCGGTTACGGTCCCGGAAGCGCCGGCCACGCCGGCGACCACCCTCGTCGTCATCATCGCGCGCGCCGTTCTGACCACCCGCGCTCTGGATGCCGTTCTGGCCGCCCCGAGTCTGCTCGCTCGGAGTCTGCTCGCTCGGGGCCTGCTCAGTCTGGGTCTGACTGCTCTGGGTCTGATCTCTCTGGGTCTGATCTCTCTGGATCTGACTGCCCTGGGATCGAGGCGCATCACCAGCACGAGGGGGACGGCGACGCCGATTACGGGACCGGTCCATCCCGTCGGTGTCCCGTTCCTGCTGATCGCCGGTCGTCGGCGCAGGGGAGGTGACCTGCGGCTCTCCGGTCTGCTGCCCGGTGTGCACCTCGGTCTGCGCCCCGGCATGGCTTGCTGCTGGGACCTCCGCTTGAGGTGCAGTTCTCTCCGGTTGAGACACGGTGCTCTCCGGTTGAGACGACCTCTCCGGCTGAGACACCGTGCCCTCCAGCGGGAGCTGGTCGGCGTCAGCGCGCCGCTGCCGGGGAACGGCATTCTGCCGCTCCTTGATCGCGGAGATCAGATCGTTCTTGCGGAAACCGGCAGGGTTGGAGATCCCGAGTTGGCCGGCCAGCTTGCGCAGGTCGGCTACCACCATTCCGGACAGCCCCGTGCGGCGACGCGGAACCGTCCCGTTGTCCGAAGATGCCACATCGTGTTCCACCGGCTGCGGGTCCGAAGACGCCGCGGCGGGAACGTCATTGCCCAACAAATTGATGTCGCTCACGCAGGTCCTTCCTAACCGACCTGAGACGCAGCTCAGGCCAGCCTGTTCGCCGTCCGGCGGTATGCGGACGGCGCTTGGTCCTGTGCGGGAAGCTCGCGTACCACGAAAATCGGTGTCGAGCCGACCGGCACGGGACATGTTCAACTGCGGCTTGGGTGTGGGTGCCAGCCTTCCCGCTGCGGTGGAACCGGAGGGCGGGAGATGATTGCCCGGGTGAGAGGCCCCGAACTCGGCACCGGCGCCCGTGCACGCGGTGTCTGAACGCCACTGAGACTATCGGTCCAGCGCCGCTGCGGCAACAGCCAGCCCGCGGATGGGTGGATCACCCCCTCACAATGGTGGCGCCGTCGCGAGCCACGTCGAGCCGGTAACGGGTGAAACCGGCAGTGTCGAGCAGGGCCGGCAACTCTCCCCGGGCCGGTAACGCGAGCACCGTCGGCCCCGCGCCCGACACCGCAGCGGGTATCCCAGCCGAGCGCAGGGTATCCATCAACCGCCCCGTCGCAGGATAGGCGGTGCGGCGGTAGGTCTGGTGTAGCCGGTCCTCGGTAGCGGCCAACAGCAGATGTGGGGCCGCGCTTAACGCGTGCACGGCGAGCGCGGCACGTCCAGCGGTGAACGCCGCATCGGCGTGGGGCACCTGAACGGGCAACAAGCCGCGGGTGAGTTCGGTCGAGGACGTCATCTCCGGCACCAACAGGACGGGAGCGAGATCCGGATGCGGCTCCAGGCGCACGGCGCGAAAGGACTGCTCGTCTCGCCAAGAGATCACCAAGCCGCCGAGCAGACTTGCCCCGGCATTGTCGGCATGCCCGTCGAACCCAGCTGCCAGGTCCAACGCCGCCTCGT
>DATEMN010000538.1:0-7798 GCA_035275565.1 Pseudonocardiaceae bacterium
CCCGACCCGGGTCAGCCTCTACCGTCACCACCGGGTGCCTCCGTGCATCCAGCACGGCCCTCCCGCGGCAATCCACACGACACACGGCGGGAGGACCGTGGTCGTGTCCTCCTCCGCAGGCACAACTCACCCAGCACGCTGACAGTGACGACCAACAACACCACCACACCAACCACGGCCACCACCGTCATCGGCAACATCAACGACGAACAGCTACACCAACATCGTCAACCGAAATGACGGTCAACACACCACGAGGCGACCATCGATGAGAGACAGTGACGGAGCAGGGATCATTGCGTTCGCGAGGTGAACAGTCAGTGACTAACGGCGGCCTTGCCGAGCAACCGAAGGGCGATGGCGCCCCTCCGGGCGTCCTGCGACGTCTTAGGTGGCGTCTCAACATCGTCTCGGGGTCCACCTTCATGATCTGCTCTGTTTTGGTGGCCACAATTGGGCAGATCCTATCCCTCCCGCTGTGGGTTCTCGTTGCGGCGATCGCGGTTCTCCTAGGGCTCCTCGCGGTCGTTGTACTCGTATACCCTCAGCCAGGAGCGCAAGGCACATCCCACCAAACCGTTGCTGTGGTGGTGTTATTAATAGTCGCGACCGTGGTGGCCATCGGGGCGATGTACCGATATTACCACACGAGGGACACGTCGCTGTGGAGCCGCGAGAGCACAATACCCTTGACCGTGGAACTAAGTCGTGATGATCCCTTTCCTCAGGGCGCGGTTGTACTGTCGCCGGTCAAGCTTGGCCCCGACTTCTGGCAGGGGGACATATCAATCGAGTGCATCACGCCGCAGGAGGGCAACAAAACGCTTAACTGCACCGATGGCGACACCCGAGATTATATCGTTGCGCCGATTGACGGGCGGGCATCTATTGCAGATATCAATGGTGATGCGTTTGCCGAGCCGAGCATGTGCAACGAAAGCCGCAACGCGCAATACAGGACAACGGACGTTAAGCTAGTCCAGAGTCACACCTACTGCTTGCGTCGGACCGGCGAGTACGAACGGATGGTCACACTTCGGATAGTGAAATTGCCAACCGAACGTCCACGGCCAAAGCACATCGAGCTGGAGACAGCAGTGTGGTCCCACGTGCGTAAACCTTGATGCGCGTTTATTCAAACCTGCGCTGACCTGCACAAACAGGTCCTAAACAGCCCCTGTCGGGGTGGCGGGGCATTATTTGAACCGCCCTGACCTGCTGGAACAGCTCCGCAAGGTGGCTGCGATCGTGTCGGATGGCGGTCAAGACGATGGCGCAGACGCGGAGGTCACCTCGGAGAGTGTGCTCCGCTCACGTCGGCTGCGTGATCGCCTCTCCTCAGATGATCTTCAAAACGTGATCGACCTCTACAGCTCGGGTACAACGGCCAAGCAGGTAGCCGAGAGATTCGGTGTCAGCCTGCGCAGCGTCAAACGGTTGCTCCACAAGCACGGCGTACGTCGAGAACGCCCCCCGAAAAAAGCAACCTCGATCTGTCAGTCCACCCAGCTTAAAATGGTTTGATATCAATGCTCCCACCTTCCCCGCTAAACCCTTACCGAGAAAGAGAACTCAATGATTAACACTGCTGCTACCGATTTCCCTAAAGCGATCACCGCCGAATATGAAGATGCCTGGAAATGCGCGTGTGGAAATCGGCCCGACTTGGACGGCTTCTATCCCTGTGACCCCACCGGACGCGAAGTCGAACCCGATCCCGGTTCCGACTGGGACGTAAAGCTCCTGTATTGCGCCGACTACGGTTTGGTCATGGACCAATCCACCTACGACTCAACATCCCAAACGGTTACCGTAGTCGGACGCATCCAAAAACTACAGCAACATCGAAACGCAGAAATAGTCGCGTATACATGTAGAACAGACCTCTTGACCGGCAGGACAGTGTGCAGAGCTGACAGCGGCCCTTGGATCTCCCGGATGGAACTAGTGAACCACTGGGGTTCGGCGTGGCCCAAGCCAGTATTGCTTGTCTTTGATAACTCAGGCCTGCGATGCAGAAGACGTTCTCCTGGTCGGCGCACCCCCGCAGATAGAAAGATGGCAACGATAACTCTTGCCTGATCAATATATAGAGAAGTTGTAACTGCAAAGGAGGGATAGTCAGTGAGTGGCACTATCGCTCAACCAAAAGCGGTTACCTTTTTGCGCGAATAGGGCCAAGTAGAGTGCAGACGAGCAGCGCGCCACCTGGATCAACTGGCCGACCGTGGAGAGGTAAAACGGCGCAATGCGGTGCTGCTGTTCCTGTTCATCGCCGGGCGTTGCACTCCCTGGTAACCGTGAGGTGGTCGAATCAGCCCCGATGATTACCACCACGGCCAACGCGACTCACTCTGGCGCGCCCGGCGACGCGCGGGTCGTCAGCGGGCGTGTGCGCATGTCAGAACCGCTCGGTGAGCCAGTTGCACAGCTCCCTGGTCAGGAGCGTGTGGCCCTCGTTCTGCGATGCGACCTTGAATTCGTGCAGGATGCTCTCGTCCTTGTCCATCTCGTTGACCGGCGCGAACGGGTCGCTCGGATCGGCGAGGTCCACGGCGCTGGCGACCGGCACGAAGCACACGTCGGGGAAGGCCACGGTCGCTGTGTACCCCGCCTCGTCGAGCGCCTTGGCGGCGATTCCGAAGCTGTCGAGCGTTCCGCCTGGCGCACCGTCGAGCGCCGGTATGCCCGATGTCTTCACGGTCGTCGTGCCGCCGATGACCTTGTGCAGCTCCGCCACCTTCTTGTCTGTGCCCCCGTCCTGCGCGTAGAGCGTCGCGCCCGGCTGCAAAGTCTCTTTCGGCCAGTCCAGGTTCTTGACGCCGGGGGTCACGTCGAGGCCCTCGCCGTCGCCGCGGCCGTTCGCCACGCCCAGCCTGCGCACATTCTTCGGGTAGGAACCGACCGCTTCCAGCGCGTCGAGGAACGTCTGCCGCGCCGGATCGGCCGTGAACGTCGAGTCGAGGCCCAAATGCGTCTTCGTGTGCTTCCACAGCAGCTCGCGCGCAGCCGGGCTGTTGATGAGCCCCTGCATCGCCTTGAGCTGCCTCTTTTTTTCCTCGTTCTCGGGCTTGTCCGGCAGGAGATCCGCGAGGGCCGACAGGAAATGCGCGAACACCTGCAGGCTGATCGGGATCCATGCTCCCCGCTGCGGGCTGTCGTAGGAGAAGTACGTCCCGACCTCATGCGCGACGTCATCTTCCTCGCTTTCGAGCTTAGCAAGCGCGTAGCGGGTCACGAGGCCGCCCATGCTCAGCCCGCCGACGACGAGCGGCGTGTCGCCGGTCCGCTCCGCAGCGGCCTGCTGAATGCACTGGATCGCGACCTCGGCGTTGTCGCGGATCGGCGCGCTCCTGGAGTTGTAGCCGAGAACGATGACGTCGCGGCCCTGCTCGTGCAGCTTCGTTCCCCAGGGATAGCTGCCCGCGATCTCTGACTGCGCCCACAGGCCGGCCCACTCGGCGAGCAAGCTCGCCCCACCGCTGAACCCGTCCGCGATGATCACCGGATTCGTCAGCGTCGCGTTGCCGGGCACGCGCCAGATCCAGGCCTTGCCGCCCTCAAGCGGCCAGGTGTGGTCGGGCTCTGGAGCAGCCGGTGCGCCGGGTTCCACCGTCCGTGGGTTAAACGCCTGCGTGAGCTTGCCGCCAAGCGCTGCCGCACCCTCGACAGTGATGTCGAGCGTTTCCTCGGCCATCGACCTCCCCTTCCCCTATGGTTGTCGGGCAGCGGCGATCCTCTCCGTGCACCGCTCGCGTGTCAACAGGACGTTGTGCGCCAGGCCCGACGCCGTCACGCCGATCTTCAAGGGATGATCGATCTTTACAGGTCGGCACGACGGCCAAGCAGGTCGCCGAGAAGTTCAGTGTCAGCTTGCGCAGCGTCAAGCAGGGACACGTCCGACCGTACTAGCGTAATGACCTACGCGCCCCTCTCGGGCGGACACCTGATGCACACTTACTCAAACCTGCGCTGACCTGCTAAAACAGGTCCTCAGCCAGGTACTGTCGGGGTGGCGGGATTCGAACCCACGGCCTCTTCGTCCCGAAGCAATCCCGGCGGACATGCCCTGATCTGGGCGAAGCCAAACCGGGGGTCTCTCTTCCTCACCTGCGCAAACGCTCTGAGTGGGTCGCGCTGAGTCGGCCGGGGCCTGAACACGTTGGCCCCCGGTTTGGCCCCCGTGGCCCCCTCTGGCGAGGAGGAGGGTTACCTATGACACTTCGAGATCAACGAGCCTTCGCGATATGCCTCGGCGCTTGCGACCCGAGCGCTCAGTCGCGGAGGGCTGGGCGTCAGGCTGGCGGGCGACGGTCCGCGGTGCCGCCGGCGTCGCACTGTTCGGTGCGGCGCTGGTCATCGGCCTGATCAGCTTCACTGCGCTGACGCTGGCCGGAGGAGGACCCTGCTACGAACACATCGCGGAGAAAGTGGACGACGACCTGGGCGGCGCCCCCACCGAGGCGGAATGTCATGGTGGCGGCTGCTGGGACGGGGGCTTCGCGACGGTGTGTTGCTGGTACTACGGTCGTTGATGGTCACCGTCCTCCTGCTCCTCGCGGGATTTCTCCCCGTGGTCGGGCAAACCGTAGTGCCAGTACTGCTGACGTTGGTGACCGCGTGGTTCCTCGCGCTGGAGCTGGTCGCGGTGCCGTTCTCCCGGCGCGGGTGGGACCTCAAGCAACGGCGGGAACTGCTGAGCACACGACGCGCCCTCGCGCTGGGACTGGGCACACCCGCGACACAGCTGTGCGCGGTCCCACTAGCCGCCATCATCGTCATGCCTGCAGCCTTCGCCGGCGGCGTACTCCTCGCACGAAACACTCCGCACCACCTTGAGGGGTGCGCAACCGGCTGTGCGCTCGCAGTCAACTCCGGCCGGGTCGTCTCGGCTGATACTTAGCAGGTCCGGCTGATACTTAGCAGGTCCAATGATTGCCTTGGAGCGGTGAGGGGAACGGTCATGGATGTGCAGTACGACACCAGAACAATTCATCCGCTGGACCGATATGACTACTTTCGGATGGAAGTAGGTGCCGAGCTGGTCCCCGTGGCAGTCCATGGGCGCGTACCGGGTCGCTTGCTCGCGGTGCAGTCAGTCGCCCAGATCGGGAATTCCAAAATCGAGGTGGTCACCTTGGCTGCGGACTCCGAGATCGTGTCACAGCGGACCGAACGCCTGATCCGGACCTGCGATCCTGAGTGCTACCGGCTGTTCCTGAACGTCAACGGCAAAATACGGGGAGAACAGGCGGGCAACCAGGTTGACTTCCGCGCTCGGGACATCGCCCTCTACGACTCGTCTCATCCCTGGCAGGCCACGCTTTCGACGGGACCAGGATCGATGCGGTTGGTCATGCTGACGTTCCCGCGAGCGTTGGTGCCGATCGCCAGCGCGAAGGTCCGGCCGCTGATCGGGACCCTCATCCCGAGGAACATGCCGGGACGCGGCTTGCTCGCGCAGTTCCTCATCGGGTTCACCGACACCGCCGAGCTGACCGGCGACCAGAATCTGGCCCAGACCCTGTACGAGTGCACGGTGGGGCTGCTACGCCAGCGACTTGACCACCCAAACGGGATCACCCCCCACACCCGTCAACAGCTGCACAGAGCACACATTCGCGACATCATCCGTCGACACCTCGACAACCCCACGCTGGACCCGAACCAGATCGCCCACGCCGCCAACATCTCGCCACGCTACCTACACCAGCTCTTCCACGGCGCCGAACTCACCCCGATGCAACTGCTCAAACAGCTACGCCTGCAGGAATGCCACCGTCATCTGCAAGACCCAGCGCAGGCCACGACACCCATCAAGGACCTCATCACCGCGCACGGCTATGCCCGCCCCGACCAGTTCGCCCGAGACTTCAAACAACTGTTTGGCGTCTCGCCAACACAGGTACGCAGACTCGCTACCCCGCAGCCGACCGGGCGTGCAGGATGAACCAGGGGCGTGCTCAGCCCGGGATTTCGACGTGGCACTCAACCCCCTGCGCATGGCCACCTCAGCACGACCTCGCCCATCGTTGTCCTGATGCACCTGCCGGAGGAATCCGACAACGTCACGCTACGCCTGGTTGACTGCTGGGCCGCTCGACCATCGGCGGAATCGTCCCGCACCGCCCCTGTCCATCATCAGTTCCGGTTCCTGTTCGCCGACCGTTCACTATTCTTTATCGCCGTCCCTGTTCAACCCAGAGTCCACCAAATAATCGAACTGCCCGCTAAGCGGCGAACGGGATAACGGATCCACCCCCGGGCATCCCGAGAGGCGACACCGGGTCATCGACCCCACCCTTCTTGCGACAAAGGGGGAAGGAAATCATGAGCATCTGGCTCGTGCTGATCCATCTCGTGAGTGACGCCTTAACGCGCAAGTGCAGCAGGAAGCCCGATGCCCCAGTGTCTTCGCAGTGGTACCCACCACTCGCAGACGCTTGGCCGGCCTGGTTGGCTCGGCCTACGAGCTACGCCTATACTGCGAGGAACCTGGCGCCTGGCACCGCCTACCAGAACCGCAGGGCTGCTACCCCATCACCGAGCCCTCCGAATGGCTCCGCAAGCTCGGCCCTTACCTGCAGTACCTTCTCACCATACTCAAGCACGCCGCCCCTCTAGCCGGACCAATTCTCGGCATGAGCGTCGACGAACTCGATCAACACCTCAATGCTGACTGTGACCTGCTGGGACGCCGATGAATGCATCCAGCTTGTCACACTGCGCGGCCACGCCGATTCGGTTCGAGCAGTAGCATGGGCGCCGAACGGACAACGCCTAGCCACCTGTGGGGCTCGAATATAGGACTGTGGGCTTGACTTGCTGGTTTACGATACCTGCTCGATCACGCTGCGATCTGGTACTCGCTGGTGAGCCCGCCGAGGATCGCTCTACGGCGTACCTGGTAGTCGGCCAGATTGATCACTTGTGGAGGCTCGGTTTCGGCTTGGGCCGGTGAGAGTTGCGTCAGTGTTCGGTGTGGTCGCGCGGTGTTGAAATGGTGTAGGCAGGCGGTGAGGATCCGGCCCGGCGTAGGTGGTGTTCGTTGACGATCAGGATCCTGTCGAGCAGCTCGCGGCGCAGGGTTCCGATCATTCGTTCGCAGATCGCGTTCGCCCGGGGTGCTCCGGGTGGACTGGTCAGGATCCGGATGCCGTCCGCGGCGAAGACCGCATCGACCGCCTCGGTGAACCGGGCGTCGCGGTCCCGGAGCAGGAACTTGATCGTGGTGGCCTGGTCGCCGAGGTCCATCATGAGGTTGCGGGCGGCTTGCGTGGTCCACGCGCCGGTCGGATGCGCGGTCACGCCGAGCAGATGTGTCCTGCGGGAACCGTGCTCGACCGCAATCAGGGCGTAGATCCGTCTGAGCAGCACGGTGTCCACGTGCACGAAGTCCACCGCCAGGACGGCCTTGGCCTGCGCAGTGAGGAACTGGCGCCAAGTTGGCCCCGAGCGGCGCGGTGCCGGATCGAGGCCGGCGTCGTGCAGGATCTGCCACATCGTGGAGGCGGCGATGCGATGACCGAGCCGGACCAGCTCACCCTGCACACGCCGGTGTCCCCAGGTGGGGTTGTCAGTCGCCATGCGGATCACGAGTTTCTTGATCGCCGTCGTGGTCGGGGGACGTCCAGGTCGGCGGCGTGCCGTGTAGTCCCACTTGCGCGAGACCAATCTGCGGTGCCAAGTCAGGATGGTGGCAGGAGTCACCGAGAAAACCGCCGCCCAGCGGCGGCGCCGTACGAGCCGGGACAACGCAGCCAGCCACACCCGGTCAACGGGCATGTAGTGCACCCGG
>DATEMN010000539.1:0-19305 GCA_035275565.1 Pseudonocardiaceae bacterium
CGCCGTTCGATGAGTTGCCGGGCGTGGCGCGTTGGTCTCGCCGCATGCCCAGGTTGTGCTGCGGCGGTAGCCGTTGGTGGCGCCGCTGTGGGTGGATGTGACTGGTCGGGTCAGATGATCGAGTTGGGAGATGACATGCACACCACACAGCCGCAGAGTCGCCCGCAGCATCCCGTCGTCGTGGCGCACCGGGCGCACCGGGCCGCGGACCTTCAGCTGCGGATCGCTGATGGGATCACCGCTTTCGCGGGGTCGATGCCATTTGTCTACCTTCACGCCGTGCTGTTCGGCATCTGGATGCTGGTCATCGAGCCTGACCCGTGGCCGATGCTGACACTGATCGTGTCCCTGGAGGCGATCTTCCTCTCCACGTTTGTCATGATCGGCCAGAACCGGCAAGCGGCCTTCCAGCAGGCCAAAGCGGATCATGACTTCAACGAACAGGAGCTGGAACTCAAGACCAACACGGAACTGACTCGCGCGATCCATACACTCACCGTCGAGCTGCACCGGCGGCTGCTTGATGAGTCCACCCGGTAGCGCGGCCTCAGCGTTGTCGATGGCAAGCCTGGCCCGGTCCATCCTCGCGAGACAAGACGCAACGGTACGTCCTCACATGCCGAGCGGGCGACTATCTCACCCCGACCCTTCGTGATCTGTCTTGCCGCCACTCTCTGCTGTACCGCCTCTCGCACACGCAAGTGCTGAGCTCTCGCCTCTAGGCGCGGTGTTCCGTCGGAGATACACAAGCGGATTGCAGTGTGCATACGCATGGATGATCTCTGAACGCTCGCCGGGGTCACTTCCCCGCAAAACGATCAACAGCCCGATGACCCAGGCGACCAGGGCTCCTCCGGCAACGAGGGCCACGACGCTGCCGAACGTCGAGAGACGGGAAATCCCATATTCAATCGCGCCCATCACCGTCATCCCTTCGATGGCTGTCGTTGCTCGACGTCGAGCGTCCGACACGGCCGGTCGACGACGCTCGAACTGAGGAAGTCCCGCATGGCCCTCGCAGGTCGGGCACATGCCGCTGTCCTGCGCGGCAGGATCGAGCCTGAGGCGGCTCCAGTAGACCGCCGCTCGGCACGCCCACGGTTCATCCTTCACGCCCGGTCAGCCGCTGGCTGGCGCGTCTGCGTACCTGTGTTGCCGAAACGCCGAAGAGCTGTTTGAAGTCTCGGGCGAACTGGTCGGAGCGGACGTAGCCGTGCGCGGCGATGACGTTCTTGATGGGTGTCATGGCCAGCGTCGGATCTTGCAGACTACGGTTGCATTCCTGCAGGCGTAGCTGTTTGAGCAGTTGCATCGGGGTGAGTTCGGTGCCCTGGAATAGCTGGTGCAGGTAGCGTGGCGAGATGTGTGCGGCTTCGGCGATCCCGTTTGGGCCCAGCATGGGGTTATCGAGGTGTCGACGGATAATGTCGCGAATGCGTGCCCTGTGCAGCAGTCGATGGGTGCGGGGGGTGATGCCGTCGGGTTGGCCGAGTCGCTGGCGAAGCAGCCCGACCGTGCATTCGTACAGGACAGGGGCCAGATCCGGGTCACCGATTAGCTCGGCGGTGTCGGTGAGCCCGATGAGGAACTGCGCGATCAAGCTGCGTCCTGGTATGTTCTTCGGGATGAGGGTACCGATCAGCGGCTGGACCCTGGTGCTGGCGATGGGCACCAACGTTCGCGGGAATGTCAGCATGACCACCTGCATCGATCCTGGTCCGGTCGAATGCGTGGTCTGGCTAGGACGAGACAGGTCGTACAGGACGATGTCCCGAGCGCGAACGTCCGCCTGGTTTTCTGCCTGTTCTATCCGTATTTCGCCGCTGACGCTCAGGAGTATCCGGTAGCATTCAGGATCGCAGGCCCGGATGAGGCGTTCGGTTCGCCGCGTCACGATCTCGGAGTCCGCGGACCAGATGAGTATCTCGATTTCGAAATCGCCGATCTGGGCGACTGACATCACCGCTAGCAAGCGACCTGGTGCGCGCCCCTGGACTGCCACCGGAGCCAGCTCAATGCCAGCTCCCGCCCGATAGTGATCATATCGGTCGAGCGGGTGAATTGCTCTAGTATCGTACAGCATATCCATGACCGTTTCCCCTACCGCTCCAAGACACCACTGAGACCTGCCAATTATTCAGCCGAGACGACCAACCGGAGTTGGCTGTGAGCGCACAGCCGGTTGTGCGCACCCATCAGCGTTAAGTCATCTGGGTAACCGATGCCTGGGCCATCGCGACGACGGTCGGTGAACGCACGGGTACTCGGCGACCAGGACCGAGCCGTCAGCGCTGGTGCCGGCCCCGGCAGCCACTCGACCGGGTCGCCGCAGCTCAGGTGCCGCGCCATGACCGGTCCAGCGCGGGCGAGACGGTTCGCGGCCATCTCGGTTCCGGCGAGGTCGACACGATTCTCGCGTGGGTGGTGTCGGCCGAGGGCGGCTTCGGCACCACCCCAAACCTACGACCGCGCGGTCCTGACCTGGGGCCAGGGGCAGTGGACGGCGCACTCAGGCACACTGCAGGTCATTCGCTCGCAGCGGGCCACGACAGCTTCCTCATGGAGGTCGACCAGATCAACGCGGTGCTGGCGAATGCCCTCATGTAAGCATGATCGCAGCCTCCGCGAGACGAACTTGCAGCGCGGGCAAATCGATGGTCAAAGTTGAGTGGAATCATTTGGATCCTTCACATCCACGTAGTGGTCTGGTGGACTCAAAGCGTGACCCCGATGGCCACGCTCACGAAGTGGCGACACGTAGACTTGCTCCGCGTCGCAGCACAAGCGTGTTGCTACTGATCGGTCGATGTTCTTAATCAGCTTCACTGGTGCTGCGACGATATCCCTCTGTCAGGCGATAACCGCAGGCGCACGGACGGGCTACTAGTCCGCATCAGGCGTCGTCGGAGTGCCTGTTTTACATCGGGCGCAGCGTCGACGGATTGACTAAGAAGCCCCGGAAGCAATTTCTGGGATATGAAACGCTTCTGGCCGAGTCGGCGAATGAACGCGTCCCTGATGCCCACTTCATCCCCTGAACACCATGGAGTATTCGTGTCCGTTACCGATGAATTGCTCGCCAACAATGCCCGCTACACCGAGACCTTCGGCCCAGGACGACACCGGGATCAAGCCGGCGTGGTCGGCCGAGGCGTTCCCGGACCTCGATGAGGACGTCCGGCAGTCCATCGCCCGGATCAAGGCCAGCCCGTTCGTGCCGAACAAGGGCTCCGTCCGTGGGTTCGTCTTCGACGTCGCGACCGGCAAGCTCCACGAGGTCGTGGATCATCGTCATCGGGATGTCGTGAAGACCTCTTTTCTTGATCGCTTGGTCAGATGCCTAGGAGTGTGAGGACGCGACCAGTACTGCTACGCCACGCCGGGGCGAGCCCACTGACACCCGAACTGCTGCAACTCACCGCGCTGCACGTCATTAGTGCACTGGCAGCAGTTACCCTCACTGACGTGGCCCAGATTCTGGGTACCGGCCCGCCGGCCACCAGCGCGATGGTCGATCGGCTGATCCACACGGGGCTGGTGTCCAGGGCGCCGGACCCGCAGGACGGTCGACGCGTCCGACTAATTATCATTGACCACGCCAAAACAATGATCGGTGAAATAGACCTGAGTACCGCCAGACGCATCCAAGCAACGCTCAACCACATGGGCCCGCAGGGTCGCCGCTACCTCATCGACGTGCTCAGGGATACCGTACGACGATCCGCCGGGCAGTCAACAAAAAGCCGCCCTTCCCGCGGTGTAGGAGCATCGAGTGTGGGCCCGGGTCCGCGGTGAGCAGCAGCGCCACCAACAAGGTCGCAATACGTGAGGTGGGGCCGGCGTCGAATGACATGACCCATACTCCGCCATTCGGCACCGAATGGCGGAGTATGGGCGTCCCGCCGCGTGCCATTCGGAGCCGAATCACGGTCGCAGCCCGGCTACGGTCGCTACCGCGTGGTCACTATGCGGCCGCAGTGATCGCTTAAAGTGAAGGTGCGACCGCATCGTTAGGCGGAGATGTTCCGGACTTGTTGCGAATCGCGAGCGCGAGATCGGCGTGGTGGTGTCAGTCGGCAACGTCTTCCTACTCGCAGAGGTTGTCCCGCGTTCCTGACACCTCGATTCAGTGTCTGCCCTTCACGTAGGGGCGCTTATCCGAGCCGTCCACATTGTTCCTGTCCCGCACGAAGTCCCGCATTATTTCATCGAATTCTGGAACGCCGCCACGGTTGCAGTCCACGATGATGCCCATGTTCTGGGCCATGCGCCACACGGGCAAATCCGGATCAAATACGGCATTTCTGTTACGAGCGGCTTTTATGAGAAGCACGAAGCCCTCGTAATCTTCATCCTCGATCGCCTGCAGATTTCGCAGAAGAGCACTCTTATCGATCTTCTTGTTCATCACCAGCCCACCCTCCAGATCGGGACGCCTTTCAGTGTGACAGATAGTGACCGATTCGGTCCAGTGTGCACCCATATCCGCACCACGGTGTACGCGTCTGAATCCGAACGGTCACAAAGAGGTGCGCGTGTTGGGTAGCGGGGTACCACGGTCGGGCTGCTCCTCTGATGCTTCGTCGATGAGTTCCCTTCGACCGGCGCAACCACGGCCGCCGTCGCGTGCTGAGCACCAGAGCGCTCGATCGCCTGCTCCAACGGTCCGCGCCAAGTCAGATCCCGTATCGTGGCGAACACTCGCCAACCGCCCCCGGCCAGTGCGAGCGTGGACTCGAGCCCGAATCCGCTGGAACACCCGGTGATCAACACCGACCGCATCGTGACGCTCCTCGAGTGTGGTGGCCGCCGGACTCGAGGCGGCCCTGTCCCCCTCTACCTCACCACTCTTAGGCCAGCACCGCCATGACCAACCGCTGTCCAGACAACGCGCTGGGTGTGCGTCCGTAAGAGCCGAGCAGCGTGAGGACGCCCTAAGTCCACCCGTTCGTGCGCCCTGCGTTCATCTTCCGTTAAGCTGAGCGCAGGATCCTTGGGCTGTGTTCTTCCCTCAGCCTGGCGACGTCGACGAATCCACCGGTGAGCACCAGTGTCTCGTCGCCGGCCAGCAGGCCGACGGGAAGCTTACCGACGTCTGGAGCGGGGTGGACAATCGTTACCTCGCCTACATCCCGCGCTGTGAGTGCGGCTGGACCGGACCGCCGTTCAGCTGCACGCCCGGCGGTTACGCCGCCTGTGAGCGGCTCTGGCGGGACAAGCACCTCCAGTCGTTCCTTCGCGCTCGCGAATCCCATTATCGGCTGGCTTCGCCCACCTGGTCGCCGAGGGTCATCCAGGGCGGCGGGTGATTCCACCGTTTATCCGCCTGCGTGCCGGGGGCGGACTGCCGTGATCCGGGGCGTGATGACCGCAGAACGCAGTCCGGAATGCGGGTTACGATCGGGTGTATGGTGGCTGGGGTGGTGCTGGCGGGGGGGCGCTCGTCGCGGATGGGCACTCCGAAGGCCGCACTGGAGTGGCACGGTTCAACCATGCTGCGCCGAACCTTGGGCGTGCTCGCCCGTGCGGTCGACGGGCCGCTGCTAGTGGTGCGGGCGCCGGGTCAGCTGTTACCCGAGATCCCCCCGCAGGTCGAGGTTGTGCAGGATCCCGAGGAGGGGCTGGGGCCGTTGCAGGGCATCGCGGCCGGGCTGGCCGCGCTGACGGGTCGAGTGCAGGTCGTCTTCGTGTGCTCCACCGACCTGCCGTTCCTGCACCCCGTGTTCGTCCGCCGGGTGCTGGCCGCGTTGATCGACAACGCGCTGGCCATCGACGTGGTGCTGCCGGTCGCCCGCGGTTTCCCGCAGCCGCTGGCCGCCGCCTACCGGGTGGCCCTCGCGCCGTTGGTCGCCGAGTTGGTGGCCGCGGGCGATCTACGCCTGGCTTGTCTGTTCCGGCGGTGTGCGACGCTGCGTCTGGATGACGCTGCCCTGCTCGCCGACCCGGCGCTGGCTGCGGCCGACCCGGCGCTGGACTCGGTGATCAACGTCAACTCCCCGGACGACTACCGCACCGCCCGGCACCATCCCGCTCCGCAGGTCACGGTGCAGCGCTACGGTGCGCTGGCCCGCAACGGGCATGGTGGTCCGCGCACCGTCCGCGCGGCCACCCTGTCCAGCGCGGCCGCCGCGGTGGGTCTCACCCTGGACCGCCACGTCGTCGCCGCGCTCAACGGAGACCAGATCAGCCGCGACGGTGACGTCCCGCTCGCCGGCGGCGACACCGTCGCCTTCCTACCCGCGGACGCCGGCGGGCGAGCCCGATGACACGGCGGCCTGGGGGGTATGCGGGCCAGGCGCTGATCGTGGATGTGACCGATCCCTACGGCAAGATTCCCGAGTTCAAGTCCTGCGCCGTCCAGATCGTGCCGCTGGGCGCGGGCAGCACGGACGACGGTCAATGACATCTCAACAGTTTAGAGAGGTTAGCATGACATTCGGTATAGTAGCAGCGGAAAAGCGTGCGGCTGACCTTCGAGAAGGGGAGCTCGACCCTAGAATTCTCGATCAGCACTGCATCAGCTGGGGGGTTGGGCTGCTCAGATATGATGCATGCGTCGACCTGAGCGTGCTAGAGGCCGATGTCTCCGTCTATCTTGCGGGCGTGAAAATCGCAAAGGTCGTACTTAACCATGAGCAACTGTCCGTTGACGTCGGCGGCAGTGTTGACGGTTTGAAAGCGGTAGGAAAGATCCGTCTCGAATTAGATCCCTTGCTGGTTGTTATCGACACGGAACTCTGTGTGCCCGTCTTGCGCTGCAAGAAATACCATGTCGAGATTCCGCTGTTTCCGGGTGAAGATGTGGACTAGCACGCGGTGAGGTCCTCGGCGAACATCCCGATCCAGCGGACGCCGGTCGCATCGGCCCAGCCTCGGAACATCCCCGCGCTGGTGAACGGCATCGCCACTGTGCCGTCGGCCCCCACGGCGATGCACCCACCGGTCCCTGCCCTGGCCGCGAGCTCCTGCAGCGCTCGTTGGCAGGCCGCGCCCAGGCTCAAGCCAGCGAGCCGCACGAGCGCATCGACCTCATGGGCGAAGACGCTGAGGATGAGTGCCCCACCGTCGCCGGTTGCCGAGACCGCGCAGCAGCGGTCGTCGGCCCAGGTGCCGGCACCGACGAGAGGGGTATCCCCGACCCGGCCGGCGAGCTGGCCAGTGGTGCCTCCGGTCGAGGTCGCCGCTGCGAGATGTCCCTCACCGTCCAGCGCGACGGCGCCCACGGTTTCGCCGGTGACCCCGGACTCGGCTCGGTCGCTGGGCAGGATCCCGGTCAGCTGATCCTGCCGACGAGCGGTCACGAACCAGTCGACTGGCATGAACGCGAGGTCTTCCCGACGGGCGAGCGCCTGCGCTCCCGCTCCGCTCATCAGCACATGCGGCGTCCGTTGCAGCACCGCTCGTGCGGCGAGCACCGGATTGCGGATACCGCTCACGCAGGTCACTGCCCCGGCGCGGCGCGTCATCCCATCAGCCACCGCCGCGTCATGCTCCACGCCACCTGAAGCCGTGAGGACAGCACCCCGGCCGGCGTTGAACTGCTCGTCATCTTCGAGAACCAGCACAGCAGCGACCACTGCGTCCAGCGCCGATCCACCGTCGCGCAGTACTGCCATGCCCGCTGCCAAGCTCTGGCCGAGTCCGCGTCTGGTCTCGTCAACCCGCTGCGCGCTGAATTCCTCCGGCACGATGCGACCGGCGCCGCCTTGCACAGCCAGGACGGGGGCGGTGGCTCGCCAGACGGTGGAGACAGACCGGTTTCGCGCCATGCCCAAGCTTAGTCAGAGTGCCGTCACGGCGGGCTGCGTCGATTGACAACCCGGCCAACCCTGAGATCGCGGCGCTGAAGCGGCTGGCGGCTTCGGGTATCCAGCGCGACGTTCATGATGTCACTGCCCGTGAGATCCGGGAAAGGACTGTTGCAGTATGGGGAGGTGCCGCTGAGGGCAACTTCGCGCCCAAAGTTGCGTTCTCCGGCACCTCTGCAACGGATCCATACACCTCCCGCGTGGGGTAGGAGCGCCGGTGACTAGACGGCGCAGGAAGCGTCGGTTATGGGGGCGCTGACCTGGGCTAACCTCGTGACTGTGGCCGACGACACCGGTGCAGGTCGCGATGAGACGGTTGGCCCATAGTTCGCGTCGTCACTCTCGGGGGGTGGAGGCGCGGGCGGGGAAGTTCCCGGGGCCCAGCCTGATCTCCGAACTCACC
This sequence comes from Pseudonocardiaceae bacterium, assembly GCA_035275565.1. Classification (GTDB taxonomy): domain Bacteria; phylum Actinomycetota; class Actinomycetes; order Mycobacteriales; family Pseudonocardiaceae. Next base: position 8,212 of record DATEMN010000539.1, read on the forward strand.
GCGATCCAGTCCCGACGGGGTTGACTGCCCCGCGGGAGCTGGTCGCCCGCCGTCGCGGTGAACGACCACCCGGGACGGCGGGCGCCAAGTCGCCCGCAACGGCACGCTGCCCGCGGCGCAACCCACCCCGTCCGGCCGCAGTGCAGCCCGGCGGCGTGTCGTCGATCGAACCCCCGAGCCGTCGGTGACCGCCACCCTGACCCGTGAGGTGCCCTCCGAAGCGGTCGTCGCGACGTCGTGCAGGTGACTCTCGAAGCCGGCCAGGCCACGCCGCTGTTCGGCGCGTCCGCGCTGCTGTCGGCGCTCACCTGCGCCGACAGCTATTTCGTGGTGCCCGAGCCGGCTACCGGTTTGGATGCCGGTGCCCACGTGTCCGTCACCGTTTACCACTGAAATCTCGAGACCAGGGTTTTTCACTGAGCGTGGTTATCCGCACACGGAAAGTTACTGTTGAAATCGCTAACCGGATGGCTTACTTTCGAGTGTGCGTTGACCACGGGGAGTAAGGGGGGCCAGCTCGGATCGTCACTTGGGGGTCGCCGAATGCGCGACGGATCGATGGGCTGCTGGTGTGGTACCGGGGGGAGAGTTCGCTGAGACGCTATACTGCGTCAAATATTGCGGCATCGTGCCGCGAGACGCCCTCCGGCACACATTCGGGGATCAGGGCGGGAATCTGATGGCGGCAGATCGACTGCGTACTCTGGCATCGTCTGGTTGATTCGAGATCTTTTAGGCTTGCATTGCTCCTCCTCGACACGAAGGAGTGGCATGAGCATCGCTGGAATCTTCGCAATGGGTGGCGACTGTGACCACGAGGACCACCACCACAAGGATCACTACAGCTACGGTGGCTACTACGGGGGCAAGTACGACTATCGGCGCCACTACGGCTACTACAGCGGCTACAACTACCACGGCAGCTACCGCAACTACTACCGGAGCCACGGGCTCCTAGGTCTAGGCATCCTCTAATCCTGCAGTCGTCGGCGGTGGCCTCCACTTCCGTCAGTGGAGTGCGGGCCACCGCCCTCGGCGTGCCCGGGGGCTGGCTACTCACTACCAGGCCCTGTGGGAAACTACAGAACCCAGCCCAAAACCCAGAACCTAGAGACCCAGAACCAGAGACGGAGTGCCTGTGCGGGAGGTGGTGAGGTCGCTGTTTCGCCCGGCATCGGGTGATCATGTCGAGGGTTTGGTGGAGGCGGCTCCGGCGGCGAGCCTGCGGGAGGTCTTCCGGCGGTTCTGGCCTGATGCCCGGCCGTTTTGGCGGTGGTTGTGGCTGTCCCTGTTGTTGATCATCGTGATGCCGATGGTGGATGCCGGTGCGATCCTGCTGTTCAAGGTGTTGGTCGATGATGTGTTGACCCCGCAGGACTTCGGGGCGTTCCCGAAGGTGGCTGCGGCATTTGTCGGTATCACGCTGCTGGTGGGTGTGCTGGGTTTCATCGGTCAGTATCTCGGAGCGTGGATCGGGGAGAATTTTCTGCACCGCATGCGGACCCGGGTGTTCGCGCATCTGCACACCCTCTCAGTGAGCTTTTTCGACCGCCGCCGCCTGGGTGACCTCTTGAGCCGGTTGACCGGTGATGTGGCCGCGATCGAAGGTGTGGTGCTGTCCGGGGTCATCGGGATCATCGCGAATCTGCTGAAGATCGTGGTCTTCGCCGGAGTGCTGTTCTACTTGGACTGGCGTCTGGCGTTGGCGTCGCTGGTGGCGGTGCCGGTGTTCTGGGCCGCAGCTCGCATCTTCGCGCGTCGCATCAGGATCGTCTCGCGTGAGGTCCGGGCCCGGGACGGGTCGATTTCCGTGGTCGCCGAGGAAAGCCTGAGCAACGCGACTCTGATCCAGGCATACGGTCGTGAGGCCGCTGAGGTCGACCGTTTCGCGGCCCAAAGCAGGGGCAGTGTGCGCGCCGAGTTGGCCGCCACCCGGCTGGGCGCGCTGTTCTCTCCACTGGTGGACCTGGTGCAAGTCATCGGGGTGCTGACCATCGTGGGTGTGGGGATCTGGGAGCTGTCCGCGGGGCGCCTGACCCTGGGTGGGCTGCTGGCCTTCCTGGTGTTCCTGTCCCAGCTGTACCAGCCCGTCCAAAGCCTGGGGTCGCTGTCCACCTCACTGTTCGCCGCCGCCGCGGCCGCCGAGCGGATCATGGAACTGCTCGACCAGCAACCCGCGGTGACCGCCCCCGCGAACCCCATCCCGCTGGAGCGGGCTCGCGGCGAGCTGCGCCTGGAGCGGGTCAGCTTCGCCTACCCCGAGACCGGAACCGACGTCCTGAACCAGATCAGCTTCAGCGCGATGGCTGGCCAGACCACCGCCATCGTCGGTGCGTCCGGCGCCGGCAAGACCACCCTGCTCAAACTCCTGCTGCGGTTCTACGACCCCATTGCCGGGCGGATCACCCTGGATGGTCACGACCTCCGTGATCTGGACCCCGAACAACTCCGCGCCAACGTCGCCATCGTGCTGCAAGAAACCCTGTTGCTGGATGGCACCATCGCCGACAACATCCTCGCCGGACGTCCCGACGCCACCCACGACCAACTCGTCACCGCAGCCAAAGCCGCCGACGCCCACGACTTCATCACCGCGCTACCCGAGGGCTATGACACCCGCGTCGGCCAACGCGGTCGGCTGCTCTCCGGCGGGCAACGCCAACGCATCGCGATCGCCCGGGCGATGATCCGTGACGCCCCCATCCTGCTCCTGGACGAACCCACCGCCAGCCTCGACGCCGAGTCCAGCGAGCGCATCCTGGCCCCCCTGCGCCGACTCATGACCGGGCGCACCACGATCATCATCTCGCACAACCTGCTCACTGTCACCGACGCCGACCAGATCCTCTACCTCGACCACGGCCGCGTCACCGAGACCGGTACCCACGCCCAACTCCTCACCAACAACGACCACTACGCTCACCTTTACCACCTCCACCACCCCCCGACGCTCGCCACTCTCCAGTAGCCACCCGAGCCGGGGTAGCGTCTGAACTGTGCCCGCGCAGCCCGTTCGTCCGACGTCATCGACACGACCGCGCAGACTGTGCCAAGCAGATCCACATCACCGCAGTCTGCATCCAGAACGCGGCGACGGGGCGGGTGTGGTGGGATACGGAGTATGGGGACGGTGGTGCAGAACGTTTCGTTTGGGTCCAACGGTTCTACTGCGTACGGGTATCTGGCGGTGCCCGAGGGTGGTAGGGGGCCGGGCGTGGTGGTGATCCAGGAGTGGTGGGGGTTGACCAGCCACATCGCCGAGGTGGCGAACCGGCTGGCCGCGGCGGGCTTCGTCGCCTTGGCACCCGACCTCTACGGGGGTGCCACCACCCACGACGCCGACGAGGCCGGCCGGCTCATGCAGGATCTACCGGTGGATCGGGCAGCCCGCGACCTGGCCGGTGCGGTCGATCACCTGCTGGGCCACGACGCGGTCACCAGCTCGGCGATCGGTGCGGTCGGGTTCTGCATGGGCGGCGGCTTCGTGCTGATGCTCGCGGCCCAGCAAGGCGACAAGATCGGCGCCGCGGTGCCGTTCTACGGGATCCTCGGCGAGCAGTATCCGAGCTTCGAGCACCTGTCCGCCCCGGTGCTGGGCCACTTCGGCGAGCACGACGAATGGTTGAGCACCGACCAGGTTCGTGAGCTCGCGGACAGCATCGAGCGGCAGACCGGGAAACGGCCTGATTTCCGTTTCTACCCGGCTGGGCACGCCTTCGTCAATGACGAGAACCTGATCGGCACCTATGACCCGGTACAGGCGGCGGCAGCCTGGGACGCCACCGTGCGGTTCCTTCGCGAGCGCTTGGCAGCGCCCCAGCCGGGTGCGTGAACGCTCAGAGATCGATGCTCAGGTCGGCTCGGATCCGCCGGGCGAGGGCCTCGTCCATCAGCAGCCGAGCGACCAGGGCACGGATGACGTCCTGCCCGGTGACGCGCGGTGTGCCGATCAGGTCTGCGGCCTCGGCGCACCACTGGGTAAGCCTGACGTGGTAGGTGGGAGACAGGTCCACGCTGCGCCGGACGGGTTTGGTGCGGACGGAACCGGCCAGGTGAAGCCCCTCAGCAGGGTCGCGGCTTCGGCGTTGCAGCGGAACTTCGCGGTCCTGGGCGGAGACGTGCCCGGCACCGTTGGCCATCGCATCTCTCGTCATGTGCAGGCATTCGTTTCCGGACAAGGTGCGGTTCGGATCCTCTACAGTGGCTCCCCTGACTGGCCCATACCGGCATGACAAGGAGTGACGATGCTCTACCGCACCCCACCAGGATCTGAGGTGACCCGGCGCGCCGTCGTGGCGGGCACCGGGGTCCTGGCTGTCTCCGCCACACTCGCCGCATGCAGCAACGACGGGAATTCGGCTCCGCCGGCCTCAGCGCCACGTGAACCGGCAGCTGCCCCCGGACTAGATGCACCGCCCGCAGCCCAGTCGCTAGCGAGCACTACCGCCATCCCGGTGGGTGGTGGGGCGGTGTTCCCCAGCCAGCAGGTCGTGGTGACCCAACCGGTGGCGGGAACCTTCAAGGCGTTCTCGGCGATCTGCACCCATTCCGGTTGCATGGTGAACAAGGTGGCGGGCGGCACGATCAACTGTCCCTGCCACGGGAGTAAGTACGACATCAAGGACGGCTCGGTCGTCAACGGTCCCGCGCCTGATCCGCTGGAAGAACGCAAGATCACGGTCTCGGGTGACGCGATCCAGCTGAGCTGACGGATGACCCAGGTTCGACTCAGCGCCAGGACGGCAGCCAGAGCTCGGCGTTCCAGCGTTCCGGGGTGATCGAGGCACCGGTGAGGATCGGCCAGAGCCAGACGAAGTTGGCTACCACGAGGCCGAGGTACAGCGAGACCACCAGTAGCCCGGTTCCCCGCCGCTCAGCACCGTCCCGAGCCCGACCGAGTATTTCACCCAGTGCCAAGGTCACCGCGATGACCAGGAACGGTGCCACCGGCGTCATGTAGAAGAAGTACATCTGGCGGTGGATGTTGAACAACCAGGGCAGCCAGCCGGCGGCGTACCCGGCCAGGGCTGCCGCGTAGCGCCAGTCCGGCCCGCTGGCCGCCCGCCACAGCGCCCAGCCCAGCACGGGTAGCGCGACCCACCACAGCGCCGGCGTGCCGACGAGCATCACCGTGGCCACACAGTCCTGGCGCCCGCAGCCAGGAGCCGCGGCACCGGATTCGTAGTAATAGAGCATCGGCCGAAGTCCCATCGGCCAGCTCCACGGCTTGGACTCCCACGGATGTGGGCGAGCGGGAGTGAGCAGCCCTTCGTGGTAATGCAGCACCGTGGCGCTGTAGTACCACAGCGCACGCAGCGCCCCCGGCACGAAGGAGAACAGGCCGTCGGTGCCGATCTCGCTGCCCACCACGTGCCGGTCGACGCCCGTCTCGCTGCGCAACCATGCCCACCACGTCGCCAGGTAGCTTCCGGCCGGCACCACTGCCAGCGCCCACGACGCCGGTCCGAGGTCTCGCGCCGCGGTGCCGACCCAGGGCCGGCGCACCCCCGCAGTGCGCCGCGCGCAGGCATCCCACAGCAGGCTCATCGCCGCGAACGCGACCACGTAGTACAGCCCGGACCACTTCGTCGCGCAGGCCAACCCGAGCAGCACCCCGGCCCCGAAGCGCCACCAGCGCACCCCCAGCCGTGGACCGAAGTCGGTCTCCGCAACGCGACCTTCCCGGATCACTACGGCCAGCCGGGCCTGCACCTGCTCCCGGTCGACGACCAGACAGCCGAACGCCGCGAGGACGAACATCGCGAGGAAGACGTCGAGCATGCCGATGCGCGACTGCACATGACTGACGCCGTCGGCGATGAGCAGCACCCCGGCGGTCCCGCCCAGCAGCGTCGATCGGGTCATCCGGCGCACGATCCGTACGACGAGCAGCACGCACATCGTGCCGGCCAGCGCGGCGGACAGCCGCCACCCCCACCCGTTGTAGCCCATCAGCAACTCACCCAGCGCGATGAGGTGCTTGCCCAGTGGTGGGTGCACGACGAGTTCATAACCGGGGTTGTCCTCCACCCCGCCGTTGCGCAGCATCTGCCATGCCTGCGGTGCGTAATGCTTCTCGTCGAACACCGGGGTGCCCTGGTCGGTGGGCACGTCCAGGTTCCACAGCCGCACCAGACCGGCGACCAGGGTCAGGCTCAGCGTCACGAGCCAGCTCCGCCACCGGTCGGTGAGTGGGCGCGGCACCAGCCACGGCAACGGGCCAGCCGGTCTGGTCGGTTCCGGAGGCATCGAGGTGGCACCGACCATCAGGATGTCGGGCCTCGCCTCCCGGACCGTCGTCACGAGCCAGATCGTAAGCTGGGCGGCGTGCACAGCATTCCGGACTCCGATTCCGGGGTACTGGTGCTGGCGGCTACCCCCCTCGGTGACTCCCGGGACGCCTCGGCCCACCTGATCGACGTGCTGGGCCGCGCGGACGTGGTGGCCGCGGAGGACACCCGCCGGCTGCGTGCGCTGGCCGCGGCGCTGGGAGTGACCGTGACCGGTCGGATCGTCTCGCACTACGACGCGGTGGAGCAGGCCCGCATCCCCGCGCTGCTGGCAGTGATCCGCACCGGAGCGACGGTGCTGGTGGTGACCGACGCCGGGATGCCGCTGCTATCCGATCCGGGGTTCCGGCTGGTGGCGGCGTGTGTGCAGGAGGGCCTGCGGGTGACCTGCGTGCCCGGTCCCTCGGCGGTGACCACCGCGCTGGCCGTCTCCGGGCTGCCCTGCGAACGGTTCTGTTTCGAGGGGTTCCCACCGCGCCGGGCTGGTCCCCGCCGGCGGTGGCTGGCCGATCTCGCTGGCGAGGCGCGCACCTGCGTGTTCTTCGAGTCACCGCACCGGTTGGCCGCCACCCTCGCCGAGGCGGCTGACGTGCTCGGGTCAGACCGGGCGGCGGTGGTGTGCCGGGAGCTCACCAAGCCCTACGAGGAGGTTCGCCGCGGTGGGCTGGGCGCGCTCGCCCAGTGGGCCGCCGACGGGGTGCGCGGCGAGGTCACCGTCGTGTTGTCGGGTGCGCCGCTGCCTGGGCCGCCAAAGGTGGCCGATCTGGTCGGCGAGGTGGCCGAGCGGGTCAGCGCGGGGGAGCGCCTCAAGGAGGCTGTCGCCGCCGTCGCGGCCGCCCACCCCGGCGTCGCCAAACGCGCCCTCTACCAAGCAACTGTGGATAACCCGTGAGTGGCGATACGGGTGATGACTCGCATCGCCACTCACGGGTCTCGGCGGATCCGTACCTGTGGTTGGAGGATGTGACCGGTGAACGGGCGCTGTCCTGGGTGCGGGAACGCAACGCGGAGACCGTCGCGGAGCTGACCGGTGGGTCCCGGTTCGACGCGCTGCGCGCCGAGATCCGCGAGGTACTCGATTCGACAGACCGGATCCCCTACATCACCCGGCGCGGCGAGTACCGGTACAACTTCTGGCGGGACCGCGAGCACCCGCGCGGTCTGTGGCGGCGCACCACACTCGCCGAGTACCGCACAGCGCAGCCGGACTGGGAGATCCTGCTCGACGTGGACGCGCTGGCCCGCGGCGAGGACGAGAACTGGGTGTACCACGGCGCGCAATGCCTGCGGCCCGACTACCGGCGGGCGCTGATCTCGCTGTCGCGAGGCGGCGCGGACGCAGCGATAGTGCGGGAGTTCGACATCGTGCGCCGCGAGTTCGTCACCGACGGTTTCCAGCTGCCCGAGGCGAAATCCAGAGTGGGCTGGATCGACGCCGACAGCATCTACGTCGGCACCGACTTCGGCCCGGGAACGCTCACCACCAGCGGGTACCCGCGCACCGTCCGGCGATGGCGGCGCGGCACGCCGCTGGCCGAGGCCGAGCTGGTGTACGAGGGTAAGCCCGACGACGTCAGCGTATCCGCCTACCACGACGACACCGAGGGCTTCGAGCGCGACTTCGTCCGGCGGACACCGGAGTTCTACCGCTCGGAGCTGTACCAGCATCGCGGGGACCGGCTGGTCCGCGTCGAGGTGCCCGACGACGCGATCGTCGGCGTCCACCGGCAGTGGTTGCTGATCGAGCTGCGCAGCGAGTGGACGGTCAGCCAGACGTACCCGGCGGGCTGCCTGCTGGTGGTCGACTTCGACGAGTTCATGGCTGGCGGGCGGGATCTGCGGGTGCTGTTCACCCCCGATGAGCGCAGCTCACTGGCCGGCTACCGCTGGACCCGTCACCACCTGATCCTCGACGTGATGCGCGACGTGGTCAGCGAGCTGTCGGTGCTGACCCCGGCGCAGGATTGGCGCGCCACGCCGCTGACCGGCACACCGCCGCTGTGCACCGCGAGCGCGTGGGGCACCGACTCGGACACTGACGACGAGTACTTGCTCGACGTGAACGGTTTCCTGACCCCGTCCACCCTGGCCATCGGGACCATCGGCGCTGGTCCGGCCGTCGTACTCAAGCAGGCACCGTCGTTTTTCGACAACACCGGCCTGGCTGTGCGGCAGCACTTCGCGATCTCCGACGACGGTACCCGGATCCCGTACTTCGTGGTGGCGCCCGACTCGGCGGTGCCGCCCGGTGGCTGGCCCACCCTGCTCTACGGCTATGGCGGCTTCGAGATCTCCCTGCAACCCGGCTACCCCGGTGCGCTGGGCCGGGCCTGGCTGGCCCGCGGCGGCTGCTACGTCGTCGCCAACATCCGCGGCGGCGGTGAGTACGGCCCGCGCTGGCATTCCGCCACCCTCAAGCACCACCGTCACCTGGTCTACGAGGACTTCGCCGCGGTGGCCCGTGACCTGGTCACCCGCGGCCTCACCACGCCGGCCCGCCTCGGTGCCCGGGGTGGCAGCAACGGCGGGCTGCTCGTCGGCGTGATGCTCACCCATTACCCGGAGCTGTTCGGCGCCATCGTCGGTGCGGTTCCGCTGCTCGACATGCTGCGTTACCACGTCCTGCTGGCCGGCGCCTCCTGGGCTGCCGAGTACGGCGACCCCGACGACCCTGCTGAGCGTGAGCACCTGCTGCGGTTCTCCCCGTACCACCAGCTGCGTGCCGGCCGCAGCTACCCGCCGACGCTGCTCACCACGTCCACCCGCGACGACCGGGTGCACCCCGGCCATGCCCGCAAGCTGGTGGCCCGGATGCGCGAGTACGGCCTGCCGATCACCTACTACGAGAACATCGAGGGTGGCCACGGCGGCGCGGCCGACAACGAGCAGGCCGCCTTCATGTCCGCCCTGTCCTACGAGTTCCTCTGGCACCACCTCCATGTGGATAACCCGTGAGTGGCGATGCGAGTTATCGCTCGTATTGCCACTCACGGGCGCAACAGCGCACGGAGGGGGGCGGCTTTGGTGTGACATTCCGCCCATTCGGCGTCGGCGTCGGAGTCGGCGGTGATGCCACCGCCCACGCCGAACCAGACCCGGTCGCGATGGAACTCCAGGGTCCGGATCGCCACGTTGAGCTCGGTGCCCGCCACCGGCGAGGCCATTCCCACCGCGCCGCAGTACACCTCGCGTGGCTCCCGTTCCAGCGCGGCGATCACTTCCAGCGCCCGGTGCTTGGGTGCGCCGGTGACCGAGGCGGGTGGGAAGGTCGCAGTCAGCACCGCGGCATCGTCGATCCCTGCCGCGAGCTGCCCGGTCACGGTGGACACCAGGTGCCACACCCCGGGATGCGGCTGGACGTCGAGCAGCTGCGGCACGGTGACGCTGCCGGTGGTGCACACCCGGCTCAGGTCGTTGCGGGCCATGTCGACGATCATCACGTTCTCCGCGACGTCTTTGGCCGACGCCCGCAGCGCTGCGGCGTTGCCGGCATCGGAGGGTCCCCGGCGGGGCAGCGTGCCCTTGATCGGTGCGGTGCGCACCGATCTGCCCCGGCGAGCCAGGAACAGCTCGGGGGACAGCGACGCCACCGCACCCCACCCGCCGGTCACCAGCGCCGCCCGCTGCGGGCGTTGCTGGGCGACTCCGGCGGCGAAGACCTCTACCGGATCGCCCGCGAAGCGGGCCTCGAACTTGGTGCACACGTTGACCTGGTAAATCTCGCCCGCCGCGATCTCCTCCTTGGCCCGCCGGACGGCCTTGCGGTAGTCCTCGGGGTCGGGCGCGTGGAGGTCGCTGCAGCACCATTGCCGCGGCGGCGGGCGGGCGGCGGGGCGTGCCACGATCTCGGCGAGCTCAGCGACCAGCGCGGGATCGGGCTCGCTCAGCGCCTCGAACCACCAGCGCCCGACGTCGTCGCGGCGGAGCACGTGATCTGCCCAGCCGCCAGCCGCTAGCGGGAGCCGGCGCGCGGCGGGCTGTGGGTCGGCGAGCCCGTAGCCGAGGTAGCCGATCCAGCCACCGCCGACTGGTCCGCCGGCCTCGCCTGCGCTGCCCGGCGGGAAGGCCCGGTCAGCAGGTACCGCCCGGATCAGCACCGAAGGGGCGATCACGGCGGCGCTGCCGAACCAGTCACCGATCAGGGCGGCCGGTGGGGGCAATCCGCGCTGGCGGGACCGCTGCGCCAGCACCGGCAGCACATCCCACGGTTCGGCGTTGCCGTCAAGCGCCCACACTGCTCCCTCACCCTCTGGTAGGTCAGCAGCGACAAGCATCCATGTCGCTGTCCACGGTGCCCTTGCGGCAGCGACAAGCATCCATGTGGTGGATCTGGCACTGGTAGTTGGTGAGCTGCTGGCACTGGTAGTTGGTGAGCTGGAAGTGGCGGGTTCGGTGGCGGAGGCGGGCGGTGGGCCAGGGCCAGACGGTGGTGTTACGGCCGGCGGAGTCGAGAAACCAGCTGCGGCAATCACCGGCCACCCACACCGTTTTCGCCATCCGGGCCTGCACGTCGCGCACGAAGGCATCCTGGGCGTGGGGCTTTACCTCCACGACCGCCAGCTGGTGGGACCGCATCACGCGCAGCGCGTCGAGCACGTAACCGACCTGCGCCTCGATCCCCAGCAGCACCGAGTTGTGGGCCAGTGCGCTGTTCGGACCGGCGAGCAGGAACAGGTTGGGAAACCCGGTCACAGCGGTGCCCAGATATGCCTGCGCGCCCCGGTCCTGCCAGGCGGCGGCCAGCAGCCGCCCACCCCGGCCGCGGATCAGCCGCGCCATCGGCATCTCGGCGGCACGGAAGCCG
>DATEMN010000540.1:0-9376 GCA_035275565.1 Pseudonocardiaceae bacterium
TTTCGGGTCATGAATTAACAGCCCCCGGCGTCCTCGGCTGGCTTTTTACGCAACCGAGGCTTGAACCAACGAAATAGCATCTGATGAAATTGCACTCCTTCCCGCCGCTGTCCTACGCGCCATCGGCTCGTGGAACAAGAGTATCGTTAGCGCCAGTGGTATGCCAGGCGTCGCGTTGGCCTGGGTCTGCTCACTGCCGAGGTCGAGGTGGGTGTTCATGTCCAGCTCGAACCGCCCGTAGAGGTTGAGATGGGTCCAGAACAGGGCGAACAGGCCACGCGGGCCGGTGTCGGTGAGCCGGTCGCGCCAGGCGGGATCCCGTAGGACGGCCTGGATCAGGATGGTATTGAGATAGCCGATCGCAGCCTGGATCAGGTGCAGCGCCAGCGCGGAGACCTCCACCTGTTCCTTATCATCGCCGGTCAGATCGTCGGCCGTGCCGTAGAAGATGTCCTTATTGGCCGAGTGCAAGTTCTCCACCACGTTGAGCCTCTCGTGAATTTCCCGACGCAGTGCCTCATCGGCGAGGTAATCGCAGATAGAGGCGGTCCGGATCAGTCGGCCCGACTCTTCGATGGCCTGGTAGGTGGGGTGTTTGGAGGGTGTTTGGGGCTGCTCCGGGTGAAGCGCCGCAACATCTGGTGCGCTTCGGTGGTGCCCAGCCGTAGCGCGGTGGCGTATTTGATCATCTGGCCGTACTGGCGGGCGAGCAGATCCCAGTCGATGGTCTTGGCCGAGAGCACCACCTCCAGCGGTGTTGTCAAGTTGTTGGTGTCGAGCATGACGAGGGTGTCGCTGGGGTGCGCGGGGTGGCCCTGATCCAGGGTGGTTGTGTCAGCTAGCCGCGGGAAGGCCGACGACATCGTTCCAGGTGGCGAAGCAGGAGGTCATTTCTCGCCGGTATTCCTTGGCGCTGAGCCGGTGGCGGCGGGGCTGGAAGTGTGATGATATCCCGCTGAACGCGGACAGGAACCGCTGGGTGTGGCCGGGAGAGGGGAAGCGTGTCATCGCTTGTTCCCACTGCCGGGTGGGCTGATGCGAGTTCTCCGCCCGGTTGTTCAGATACTTCGATCGGCGATGCTCCACGCTGCGCATCAGGCGTCGGTGGACCACCCCGTAGCTGGCCAGCTTGTCGGTGACCAGAACCGCGGCACGTACCGCAGTCCCTTAAGGGGCGCTACGCAACGAACCTGGGACGGAAAGTTCTGATCCGTGTCGGTGTGTGATCTTCGTGGATGCGGCCGTGGTTGAGCAAGAGTCGTAGCCGGTAGTGGGTGAAATTGCGGTAGCCGCGGGCAATGAGCTTGGTATTTTTGATCTTGAGGTTGAGGGTCTCGGTGGGTCCGTTGGACACGTCGGGGTGGTCGAAGTGGGCGAGGAACTCGGTGCGCCAGGTGTGCAGAGTGCGCCCGAGCTTGGCGATTTCGGGTATGGGACATTTGCGCAGGTTGGTGATCAGATCGGTGGCGCGGGTACGGGCCACCTCGGGGTCGGGTAGCTAGTAGAGCTCCATCAGATGTTGGGCCACGGTCTAGGCCAGGGTGGTCTCGCCGGTGGGGTCGCCGGCGATCATGCCTGCTTCGAGCCGGCCACGGGCGTTGACCGACAGCCGGTCAACGCGGCGGCGCAGCACGCGACGGATGCCATACAGCGGGTCGCCGGTGCGGCCACGGTGGCCAGTTGTGTCCTGCTGGACTTGGCGCCGGACATCATCTAGACAGCTCCGCGCGAGCTTGACGAGGTGAAACGCGTTATGCCGTCAGCATAATCCCTTCCATGTCGTGGCCTGGGCCACCAAGGCCCTCGATGAGGTCCGCTGTGGGCTGGCTGCCGGATGGCGTCGCGCAGCAGCTCACCCAATTGATCGCTCATATACCGCGCCCAGCGCGGGTTGAGGTGGCGGTTGGCCGCGTCGTCGGAGTAGAAGGCCTTGCGCAGCCGTGGGGCACATGCCACCAGCAACGCTGGATCGGGGTGGTCGGCCACAGCTGCTGGGCCAGACTGGTGAGTTCGGTTTCGCCGTCGAGCATGGCCAGCGCCGGGGCTGGTAGCCCGATCAGCTGCGCGGCCGTCGCCGGCCAGTCCTGGCCGACGGTCAGCCCGAGCAGGTGGCTGTGCGCCCGGCGTCGCCCCGCCGGCCCGGAGCGGCCGGTCAGCCCCAGCGCCAGATGCACACCCACCTCGTTGCGGTTCGTCCCGGCGCGGGCGCCGGTGCCATCCAGCATCACCACGTCCGGGGCCGGGTGCCCAGGCCCCAGCGTGCCGTCGACGCCGGCCAGCAGTGCTGCGGTATCGGCCAGCGCGTGGTGCGCCTGCCCCGCCGTGGCGGTGGTGCCGGCCAGCTCCCGGGACAACCCCGCAGCCCGGGCGAGCTGACCTGGGTACCCAGCTCGGCCAGGTCCACCGTGCCCACCGCCGTGTGCAGCTTGCGTTTGCGGGTCCGCTTGCCCTTGCGCGCGAAGTCCTCCCCCGCCCCGCACGGCGGGCAAGCAAACGGCGCTGGCAGGCCCCGCACCGGCACCCACCGCGGCCCGCACATCGAATCAATCAACCGCTCCTGCGCATCCTCCAGCACCGAACCCAGCGCTTGACCCGGCAGATCCTTGCCCATTTGCACCGCCAAACGACTCGAACTCCGACCAACACGAGCGGGTGTCGAGCACTCCCGGCTCGATCGTGAGCGTCAGGGAGGTAGCGGACATGGGGTAGGCGACTCCTCAGGCGAGTGGATGATCGCCTGCAGTGCTACAAGATCAGGACCGAAGTTCAACGGAGCGACACGCTACCGGCCAGCCGCGGCTGCCACACGTTGAGATACATCCGATCGATGGACTCCACCTCGAACACCACATGATCGTCAAGGACATCAGCGACACTGGCGCTACGGTCATCACGGCTCCGGTCGGACGGGCGGCTAGTTGGCCAACCAACCGCTCCGGCGGTTCATACACCCCGACCGGCACGCCGGTCGGGACTAGATCCCGTCGACCGGAGCCCCCACCCCAACCGACCACCGGCATGCCTTCGGGCATGGGGCGAAGCCCGGCCAGGTCATGATGCCAAACCGTTACCAGGAGTGCGGGAGGTCGAAGGGTGGCGGTGAGGGGTTATGGACAACTCCTGCAACTAATGGCGGTTAAGAACACCCATGTGGGGGATTTATGCACCTGTTCAAAAAACTCAGGTTCTGCTAGCTTGAGACCTGGATATCTGGACGACAAGGAGTCAATCCTCACCTGGGTTCACGTGCTTTTTCTATCGATCTTACTTGTTACCCCGGATAAAGAAAGGAGTTATGCCAGTGGAAGCGAAACTGCGCCCACTCTTGTCAAGACAACACGCTACGGCATGATTAACTATCCCTACAAATTCCCCACGCATCGAGATGAGCAGTTCAACTTGCTGAACGCGACCGTGCAAATCACTGCCGTATCACCTGGTCCGATGAAGAACAACGGTCGACCAATGTTCAGCGGGAAAAGCGGGAAAGGATAATAATATTTTATTGTTGCACCTGACGTCCCGTAAACTTGCGGACTCCCGACTCAATTAAACATGGCGTTGCGGGCACTTCGCTATCTCACGGCTCGACTAGCGAGACAAACCAGTCTGTGATGGTTGTGGCCTGCGCGGTCTGCTGAGTCGGATCGAAGGGCTAAGCGGAATACCGCATTCTGGGAGAAACCAAAACGTATGACGGCGGGTGCGGTCTCGGATCCTGATGCGGAGCAGGACGGGCAACCTTGGGTCTCGTCCGTCACGCCAGCACACTCGTCCGTCACGCCAGCACACTAGGCAATTCGCGTCGCCAAATTGCCATCGTCCCACAGCGGCACTAGCCGAGTCCGTAAAAGCGAACACGGCATCCACTGAGCGATCCCGAGCTGCACGATCAATTTGATCATGTTGATCACTAGTCAACACCACGTCGAGCGGACGTGAAAGCGTAATCTCATATGCAAAGGTCAAGAGTATGCGACGTGCTTATGAAGCACTAGTCGTACCTTCTGAATCTGCGATTAAGCGAAAGGGGTCTATCGAGATGGATATGAGAAAGTTTGCCCCAACGGTAGAGGAGGCTGAGGTAGCGGTTTCCCACTAGTCGCCGCTGGTTTCATAGGCCGGACAGCCCGTGGGGATTGCAGCTTCGGGCTCCCGCAAAACGGAAAGCGACAGTCTCCTGCTATTCAGCTCACCTCATTTGATCCGTTATAATCGGTCATCCAGACTCCGGTAGGTGAACATTTCTGGCTGTCTTTGGGGAAGCAGAGTACACCATCGTTTGGTTTTTTTGAACGACCTGAGTCGTTTGAACTTCCACCGGTACCAACTTAGCAGGGTTGAGCCGCTGGTGGTAGCCAGGCTCCGGTGGTGAACAGTTGTTACAGGGCGTCGTAGTGGTCCATTCCCCGTTTGGTGGCGATGGATAGGTAGGATCTGGACGATAGCAAAGTCGGCTAGTCCTTGCAGGGTGCACCAGACGCCGTCGGAGGTTCGTTGCTGGATTTCGACGGTCGGATGTCGCGTTCTGCTTGGTTGGTTGGTGAAGGGCGTGGCGAGATTGACCACGAAGCGCAGGATCGTGGTCTCGTGGGTGTGAAAGCGCCGGGCCAGAGCCAGTGCGTCGGCGCCGCGGTAGTGGTAGTGGTAGTGGTAGTGGTTGCGGATCGTGGCCAGTACTTGCGGGTCCAGGGTGGTCTGTTCGCCGGCGCGGGCGACCGCCGCGGCGGTGTTCGTGTCGGTCAGGGTGGTGGCCATTGCGGCCGCCCAGGTCTGGAGCTTTGGGGGTCGGCGGTGTGGATCGCGCGAAGATTACGGCGGGTGCGCCGCATCAGGCGTGGTAGGCGTCGAGGAGGTGGGTGTAGCCAGCGTAGCCACACGCACGATGGCGCCAGTGTATCCGGGCAGGACCTCCCCGGCGTCAATGTCGGCGGCGCTACGCCCGCCGGTGTGCATCGCGGTCAGAACGGTGTGGCCGTGACCTGCACGTATTCCAGACCACTCGCGGCGCGGCCTGGGGTCTCATCCACGTGCAGAACCCCGACCGAGCGCCGGCGCCGGCGCACCCGGGGCAGGAACATGGACCCCAGCAACTGGGCGGCCCGTTGGCAGACAGTGGCCACAAAGCCGGTCAAGATCCCCACCCTGAGCGTTGATCGCATCACCCCGCGCCGCACATGCCCACCGGCAGATAATGGACACAGACCAACTCTGCGGCACTGCACGCGGGCGGGTGCACACATCGCCGACCTCCCCGCTGGAGCGGCTCACTCCACACGCCGGGCAGGCCCTGGTGATGACCTGATACTCCCCTCAACCGCGGCACCAGTGGGGCGGCAGGTCCACGACTCGGCGCACTATACCCCCACCAGTGTTCTCGCCCCCGGATCTCCGGGCTATTCACCCGATCTCCGCACCGAGGAGGTACGTGAGGAACTCTTCACCGGCTTGCGATACGGCGAATCCGACGACGGTGGCCTCAGAACGCAACGGACCCCATCAGACTGACCGGCCGACGCAATATCACCGAAGTAACCCGTTCGACAAACAGCGATATGAACTACCCTTTCAGTTTATCTGCCGAATCAAGCTACTATATATATTGTGCGTGCTGAGGCAAAGTCGACCACGCTTGACAGTTCCTGTAATCGAGTGATATGTGGGGTTGGCGAAAGTGTCTGACATGGTTCCGCGCATTAGTTGTTTGATGATCACTACGGATCGGCTCGTGCTGGCGAAGCGATCGATCCAGTGCTTCATCGACCAGACCTACCCTCGGCTGGAGCTCATTATCGTGTCTGCGGGCGACCGAGCCTATAGCCGGGCGTTAGAGCATCATCTGGAACACCAGGGGGTCGGCAATGCCCGCCTCATCGCTGCGGATCCCGGATCGACCCTCGGGGCGCTGCGCAACCTCTCTCTCGACGCCGCTACCGGTGACATCGTGTGCCAGTGGGACGATGATGATTGCTACCATCCGGAGCGGGTCTTACGTCAGGTCGAGCAGATGACCCGGGAGGGAGCCCGAGCGTGTTTTTTGACCGACAGTCTTTATCTGCTCGAGTCCGACAAGAAGCTATTCTGGGTCGATTGGACATGGAATCTGAGCTACAAACTCCAGTTCCGCTTGTTGCAAGGGACGTTGATGATGGTCAACGACGACCGGTTTCGCTACCCCGAGACCGGCGCGCGCGCGCATATCGGAGAAGATGAAGACCTCGCCGCCCGTCTATTCCAGGAAGTCCCTGTCGCCATGATGAACAGTATGGGGTGGTTGTACATCTATGTCTTCCATGGTAGAAACACCTGTTCGAAAGAGCAACATTACCGTATCATCGCCGATCACAGTATTTCCAACGAGTGGGTCGAGGCCCGCTCTAAGGAGATCCGCCAGGCGATGCGGCACTACCCGATCGAAGGGCCTGTGATTGTGTGCGGTGCCCGCGGCCCAGTGTTCAGGCTACCGTAATGAGCTGGGTTCTCACTACATCCTGTTCATGTCTGCTCGGCGCATGATCGCTCCTATGGGTCGCCTTGTCATCGAGCAACTAGGAAGAGGCATCTGCACGATTAGAAAACTGCTTTCTGCGAGTCGGGAAGAAGGATGGCCACAAGGAAGGCGCAAATGGGTGAAGAACCGTTTGAGCTCGCGATGAAAGAGGGGGCATCGCCTACGCCTGTCACCAGTCGATAATAGTCGCTACGACTCTACGAAGTATCCCTGGAGGAGGCCGGTGAGCTTAATGATGCAATTAAGGTCGCACTGGCGTGTGCTTTTTGGTTTCCATCTAAAATCCAACCGTTCGACTCGATACATCGAGCAAGGGGTCAACATGTTGGCGGTGGCATTCAAACCCGATCATGACGGAGGTATGGCCGCTATCCACGACGGCCGACTGTTGTACTCCTTGGAGTCAGAGAAAGATACGTGCAAACGGTTCTCCTCGCTCACCCCGACCACCGTGTTGGACCTAGCTGAGCACCTCGATCAACTGCCCGATATCGTCGCGCTTGGCGGATGGGACAAGACGAGCATCGCCGGCCGCAATAACGCCGGTAGCATTGGGGCTGGCTACCACGGCGCAGATGCCGTCTTGACGAGAAAAAGTAGGTTCTTCGGGAAAGAGGTACTGTTCTTCTCCTCTTCCCACGTGCGCTCCCACATCATGAACGCCATCGGAATGGCACCGCCGGAACGTCACCCGCTCCAGGCCGTGCTCGTTTGGGAGGGCACCGTCGGCAAATTCTTCCTGGTGGACGACTCTTACCACGTGGTACGCACGATCGACGTGATGGAAAATCCCGGCACCAAGTATGCCGTGCTATTCGCGATCTGCGACCCGACCTTCCCCGTAACCGGCGGTTATTGTCGACTCAGCGACGCTGGGAAGCTCATGGCCTTGGCGGCCTACGCCGACCACCGTGACGCTGAGCCGGAGATCGTCGCCGCAGTCGACCGGCTTATGAAGATCGAAAGATTGTACCCAGTGCCAAAGGCTGAGTTTCTCGATACGCCGCTGTTCGACTGCGGCGTTACCTCCACGGCTGGCACCACTGCTGCCGCCGTGATTACCGAACTGGTATTCCGCATCTTCGCTAAGACAGCGATGCGCGAATTGCCGGCTGGCCTGCCTCTGCGTATCTCCGGCGGCTGTGGACTGAACTGCGACTGGAACTCCCGGTGGACTGCCCTCGGCCACTTCTCAGACGTGTTCGTGCCTCCCTGCCCAAACGACTCCGGCTCCGCGATCGGTACCGCCATCGATGCACTCACTACCGTGACGGGAAATCCGCATATTGAGTGGAACGTCTACAGTGGCCTGGATTTCGTCCACGACACCGTACCCGATCCGACCCGCTGGAACCGCCGCCTGCTGGACCATAATTCGCTGGCCGCAGCGCTATCCACCGGGAGGGTCGCCGCCTGGATCCAGGGCCGTTGGGAGATCGGACCGAGAGCTCTAGGCAATCGGTCTCTGCTGGCCGAGCCATTCTCTAGCGCCAGTAAGGATCTGCTAAATTCGATCAAGCAGCGGGAAGACTACCGTCCGATCGCCCCGTGTGCCCGGGTCGAAGACCTTGCCACTGCCTTTGACCAGGACTTCGAGGATCCCTACATGCTGTACTTCCGCCGGGTTCGCGACCCCCGACTTAAGGCTGTAACCCACGTGGATGGATCAGCCAGGGTGCAGACTGTCTCCAGTCGTTCGAACGCAGCCTTGCACCGCCTTTTGGAAGCGGTGGCCCGTCATTCAGGAATAGGCGTATTATGCAATACAAGCTTGAATTTCAACGGACACGGATTTATCAACCGCATGTGTGACCTTGTTGCGTACTGCGAGACCCGTGGCGTGACTGATATGATCGTAGGCGAGCATTGGTACCAGTGGATCGGCGCCTCAGATCCGCACCCGAAGCAATAAAGGAGTTTCATGTGAAGGCTTGGTGTCAAGTGGTGAGTGCACCACCGGCTTCAGCCAGTGCCGTACTTGTGTGGGTAACCGAAGGCGCTGAGCACCTCCCCAGCCATGGCAGCGAACGTGGCCAGCCGCTCTGGTGTCCACTTCTTTCTGTGGTGCTCCAGCGGATTGAAGCCACCGGGCCGGGCGACTGGTTCCCAATGCACCGTATCCGCGCCGCCTCGCGCTACAGAGGAGCCACGCACGGGGAGTTCGAGGGCGCCCGCGTAGTCGTAGCCATCCGAGTCGAGCTCGAGCGCACCGAATAGCTGGCGCAACTGTCCCTCGGTGCTGGTGACCAGGTCCTCGTATCGAACTAGCAGTCGGGGCGGGTTTGACGGGGCAGCTCCGACCATGAACTCCAAGATCTGGCGACCACCGTCAGTCCAGCTCCGAATCATCTCCTCGTCGGTTGTGCCGAAGGTCAGTCGGGCCGACTCGACGACGGCGCGGCCGTCCCGGACCAGCAAGATAATCGGGGAGCGGGGAAAAAGCAGCGGGGCAAACCTGACGTTTGATACCGTCGGCGTCTTCAGCAGGACGTAGCGGGTGGTAGCTCGATCGGTCAAAAACGACTCGATTCCGCTTCCCAGCGATCTGGTGAACCGATTTGCCTCGGCCTCGTCCATTCCCCACCAGTCCTGCCACAGCCCGGTGATGCCAGCCGCAAAGTCGACCACCGGGCCGATCCGCTCTAGCAGGTAGTCCTCCCACAGCGGCGGCCGCATCTCGATATCCGGATGCCGGCTGAGCAGGTCGAAAAGGTAGTTGGTGCCACTGCGTTTGGTAATCCCGAGCAGGAAGAGCGCGATTGGCTCAGGCATGGGCCGTCACCTCCGTCAGGTCTTGCTCGATCATGCGAGCCGGACCGACGGCCAGCCGCTGTATATATAGGGCGTTATTGGCTTCGTGTTCAG
>DATEMN010000541.1:0-6131 GCA_035275565.1 Pseudonocardiaceae bacterium
ACTCCAGGTCGATACGCCGCCCGCGCATACAAAGCCACCCCGGCGAATCGATCCGGTCCGGAGTGGCGGCCAGGGACAACGCGCCCGGAAAGTCGGCAGTGTCGATCCGCGCGACATCCGCGCCGCGAGCCAGCAACGCACCGACCACCAGATCAGCGCTCCCATCCAGCGCCTGCGCAATCACCAGCACTGTAAGCGGGTTCACTCCTCATCCATCTCGGCATAATGGACAGTGTCCGGCTTGACACCCGTCACCTTGCCGTCGTCGGTGATCTGCGTTTCCTCGGTCCTTGTCTTCTGCGTGGCACCGAACTTGCCAGATGATGACTAAGCGATAGTGGAGCATGTGGCGACCTGATGTAGGTCGGGGTGTGGGCTCGGGCTAGCGTGGTCGGCTATGCGGCTGCGTTCGTGCTTCGAGGGGTTGGCCAGTGGCCTTGAGCCCCACCTGGTCGAGGGCAGCGAGTCCCTCCAGTTGTTCGAGTACCACCGTGGCCGGATTGCCGCGTTGTTCGCCAGCCAGCCGGATCTGCCGCTGCACCAGGACACTGTGGCGGGTTTCGTGCAGGGTTTCCTGGTCACCTGTGCGTACTTCGTGGCTGATGGCAGCGTTGAGCAGGAGTCGCTGTTCCCGGCGCTGGGCGGTGCGTTATTGCTGGGTCAGGACCTGCCCATCGATGCCGATCCGGTTGACGTCACGGCCGGGCAGGGTTTTTTCGAACGGGCCGCCCGGGTACTGGGCGACACCGACCCTACGGACGTGATCTACGAGCTGGTGGAACGGGCGTTCGCCTTGGTCCCTGATGTGCCGATGACCTGCGCCTCGCTGGGCGGATTCTGCCTCGGCGTGCTGTACTCCACCCCCTATCTGACCGGGTCTGATGCTGGGCCGGCGGCGATGCTCACCGCCGCCTGGGAGCTCGCCTGCGACCTGACTCCCTGAACTCCACCAAGGCGATCATCACGCCACCGGCGGTGAGTCGGCACCGCGCTGCTCACGAGCGGTGATCACGGACTCGATCCGCTCCCGGGCGCCGGCGAGGTGCCGCTCGCAGGCCGCGGCGAGCTGCTCGCCGCGCTCCCACAGGGCCAGCGAGTCCTCCAAAGGTAGCCCGCCGGCCTCCAGCGTGCGTACCACCTCGGCCAGCTCGTCGCGGGCGGCCTCGTAGCCCAGCATGGCTGGATCGTCCATGCGGCTCACGCCGTGATCATCGGCCACCGGTCACCACCGCGTGCAGTGCCCCGTCGGACAGTCGCACCCGCAGCCCGGTGCCCTCCGGCGCATCCGCCACCGACCGGAGCACCTGACCTGGTCTTGAACCGTCCACTTGCTGGACTACCGCGTAGCCCCGGGCCAGGGTGGCTGCCGGCCCCAGGGTCGTCAAGCGTGCCGCGGTGTGCTCAAGCCGGTCCTGCGCCGATCGCAGCCCACCGAGCACGGCCCGGTCCGCCCGAGCGCGCAGCTCGGCCACGAGCCGGGCGCGCTCGTCCAGCGGACGCATCGGGTGGGCCAACACCGGACGGCTGCGCAGCGCGTCGAGCAGCCGCCGTTCCCGGTCTACCCAACCGTGCAGGGCACGACGGCACCGGTCGCGCAGTTGCCGCAGCGCAATGGTCTCCTCGGCGACGTCGGGCACCACGCACTTGCCGGCATCGGTGGGGGTGGAGCAGCGCTTGTCCGCGGCGTGGTCCACCAGCGGGGTGTCCGGCTCGTGGCCGATCGCCGAGACCACCGGGGTGCGGCACGCCGATACCGCGCGGCACAGCGCCTCGTCGGAGAACGGCAACAGGTCCTCCACGCTACCGCCGCCCCGGGCCAGCACGATGACGTCCACCGCCGGGTCGGCATCCAGCACGGTGAGTGCGTCGATGATCTGGCCGACCGCCAGCGGGCCTTGTACCGCCACGTTCTCTACCCGGAAACTCACTGCGGGCCAGCGGGCGGTGGCGTTGCTGAGCACGTCGCGCTCGGCCGCGCTGGCCCGGCCGGTGACCAGCCCGACGCAGCTGGGCAGCAACGGCAGCCGGCGCTTGCGGCGAGGATCGAACAGACCTTCGGCGTCGAGCAACCGTCGGAGCCGCTCGATGCGGGCCAGCAGCTCGCCGATGCCGACTGCCCGGATCTCATCGACCCGCAGGCTCAGCGTGCCGCGGGACAGGTGCAGCGAGGGCTTGCCGTGCACCACGACCCGGCTACCCTCGGCCAGCGGCGGCTGCCTCTCGCGCACCAGCGCGACCGGGCAGGTCAGGGTCAGGGAGACATCGGCCACCGGGTCGCGCAGGGTAAGAAACGCCGTCGCGGTGCCCGTCCGGGCGGACAGCTGGGTGATCTGCCCCTCGACCCAGACCGTCCCCAGCCGGTCGATCCACGCCGCGATCTTGCGGGCGACGGTGCGGACCGGCCACGGGGCCTCCGGCGTGGTGGCCGGGCCGGTCTCCGCATCGACCGTCGCTGGATTGGTGGTCACTGGGTTGATGGTCACTGGGAGCTGACCGTGGAAATCCGGTTGGACAGCATGGTGACGAACGCAGCACGGTCCTGGTGGCCGCGCTCGTACGCCAGTAGTTCCGTGAGCTCGGGGAGCGACAGCGCCCGCAGCTTGCCACGCAGCTGTGCCAACGAGAGCTCGTTATACTCCGGTAGCGCTGGCGGCGGGTGGATCCCGGGCCAGTCCATCTCGGTGTTCGCCGGCTGAGCTCGTTCGGGTTGGGATTCTTCGGGTCGAGCGTTCGTCGCAGGTGGGTGCACGGACATGGCGCGGGCGACGTCGGCCTCGTCGATCTCGCCCGCTCCTCGCGTCGAGGCGTCGTGGCCGATGCCGGGAACCACCGCGGCGCGCGCTGCGCCGTCGGTAGTGGCGTCGAACCCGCGCGCGTTGGTCCTGGTGCCAGCCGCATCGGGCTCGTCGTCCTCATCGAAGTGGGCCCAGGGTGGGGCGTCCTGTACCGGATGGAACAGCGCGCACACCTGGTCGCCCTTGATGGCCAGTTCGGTGACGCGCTGCTGTACCCGCATCGCGACCTGGACAGCACGGCTGGCCGCTGTCATAGGTAACTCGATGAGCTGCTCAGGAAGCTTGCGAGCCTGTTCCACGGCGGTGATCGCCAGACCCACGGCGACCCGGACGGGCAGCGGCAAGGTACTCATGGTCGTCAAGCCTGCCGCAGTCACCGGGGCTGTGCCTACCCGGGCTTGCCTCAGGAGTATCACTCGGAGCCGAGATCGCCCGTAGGGTAGGGGAATGACCAAGCGTGTGCTGCTCGCCAAGCCTCGCGGTTACTGCGCCGGAGTCGACCGTGCCGTCATCACCGTCGAAAAGGCCCTCGACGTGCACGGGCCACCGGTGTACGTGCGTAAGCAGATCGTACACAACCGGTACGTGGTGGAGACCCTGCAGGACCGCGGGGCGATCTTCGTCGAGGATGCTGAGGAGGTGCCCGCGGGCGCCGTCGTGGTCTTCTCCGCGCACGGCGTGTCTCCGGCGGTGCACGAGCAGGCCGCCGCGCGCGGTCTGCGTACCATCGACGCCACCTGCCCGCTGGTGACCAAGGTGCATCAAGAGGCCAAGCGATTCGCCCGCGACGGCTACGACATCCTGCTGATCGGTCACGAGGGTCACGAAGAGGTTGAGGGTACCGTCGGTGAGGCGCCCGGGCAGATCCAGCTCATCGACGGCCCGGACGCGGTGGATTCGGTGACCGTGCACAACCCGTCCCGGGTGGTTTGGCTGTCCCAGACCACGCTGTCGGTGGACGAGACCATGCAGACCGTGGCTGCGCTCAAGGAACGCTTCCCCGAGCTGACCGACCCGCCCAGCGACGATATCTGCTATGCCACGCAGAACCGGCAGGTGGCGGTGAAGGCGATGGCTGCTGACTGTGATCTGGTCCTCGTCGTAGGGTCGCGGAACTCGTCCAACTCGGTGCGGTTGGTGGAGGTTGCGCTGGCCACCGGTGCCCGGGCGGCCTACCTGATCGACTACGTGCGGGAGATCGACTCGGCTTGGCTGCAGGGCGTGCACACCGTCGGTGTTACCAGCGGCGCTTCGGTACCCGAGGTGCTGGTCCGTGGCGTGTTGGACTTCCTGGCCGAGCGCGGCTACACCGACATCCAAGAGATCGTCACCGCACAAGAGAAACTCGTCTTCTCCCTCCCCCGCGACATCAAGCGCGCATTCCCCGCCACAGCGCCATTCGGAGCCAAATAGCGGTCTAAGGAGCGGTCTAGAGCGCGATTCGGCTCCGAATGGCGCTTAGGATCTTCGCTGTCGCTGGGTGATGAGGCGGAAGGTCCCGATGGCGAGGGTGACGGCGGTGGTGATCGCCATGGTGGGGAAGCCGTTGATCAGGGGAGTGCCGACGGTGAGCGCGGCGGCTACGGTCCCCCCGCCGGTGGGCAGGGAACCGGCCGCCAGGACAACGCCGGGCACCGCCACCGCCAGGATCAGCGGAGGCTGCACCATCGGCCCGAACAGCGCCTTGCGCTGGACCACCACCACGGCCAGGAGGCAGCCGAGGAAGTAGCAGGCTTGGAACACGATGCCCAGCCGGTTGAGTCGTTCGATGTCGACAAATACACCGACCGCAGTGAGCCCCAGCGCACATCCGACAGCTCCCCACCAGGGGAGCCCGACCCGGCCGGGCAGCAGTGAACACTCGTCCCACCGCCCGACCTGGATGGCGCTTCGGGCGTGGGTGGTGGTCACTCGTTCACAGTAGACCGCCTCGGATCCCCGCTCCGCTCGTGGTGCAGCACTTCGCTGACCCAGCTCCAGTCCTCCCCCTGGCCTTCCGCGCTGGGCTGCGCTGGATCCGCCTCCCGGCGCCCGGTATCCGGCGCGATGAGCGAGTCCGCCGCGGACGCTACGAGTTCCACCGACTGCACGGTGCGAGGGCTGCGCTCCACTTGATCGGGCGTGCCGAGATGCTCGGACACCACCTCGAGCTCAACGAACCGCCGTGCGGTCACCAGGACCCGCGACTCCAGCGATCTCACCGTGCTGTTGTAAGCGTCGACGGCCCCACCGATCGCCTTGCCGAGCTTCGCTACATGGCCGCCCATGGTGGCCAGCCGTAAGTGCAGCTCCCGGCCCAGCTCGTGGATCTGGGTGGCGTTGCGCGCCAGCGCCTCCTGGCGCCAGGTGTAGGCCACGGTTCGCAACAGCGCGATCAGCGTGGTCGGGGTGGCGATCACGACGTTGCGCTCGAAGGCGTGCTCGAGGAGAGCGGGGTCGGATTGCAACGCCGCTTCCAGGAACGGGTCACCGGGGACGAACAGCACCACGAACTCCGGGGTGGCGTCGAAGCGCTGCCAGTAGGACTTGTGCGCCAGCGAATCGACGTGGGTGCGCAGGTGCCGGGCGTGCGCGGCCAACCGGTCGGCTCGGCGGTCGGGGTCGGTGGCCTCGACCGCCTCCAGGTAAGCGCCGAACGGCACCTTGGCGTCCAGCACGATGTGCTTGCCGCCAGCGAGGTGCACGACCAGGTCGGGCCGGACCAGAGCGTCGTCGTCGCCGCTGGTGTCAGTGGCGGTGACCTGCCGGGAGAAGTCACAGTGCTCGACCATGCCGGCCAGCTGCACGATCCGCTCCAGTTGCAGTTCCCCCCACCGCCCGCGGACCTGCGGGGCACGCAACGCGGTGACCAGTTGCCGGGTCTCGCTCTGCAGCTGCTCGGACGTGCGGTGCATCGCTCTCACTTGCTCGCGCAGCCCCGCGTAGGCGGCTTCGCGCTCCTTCTCCACGGTGCGCAATTGACCGTCGAGCCGGTGCAGGGTCTGGGTGACTGGGCCGAGCAGCGCCTCGAGGGCCTGTTGACGCTGGGTGGCGTCACCGTCGGACTTCGCCGACAGGGCTGCGGTGACCTTGGCTAGGCGCGCCTCGGCGAGTTGCACGAATGCCTCGTTGTTGCGGGACAGGGCCTCGGCGGACAGCGCCTGGAAGCTGTCCCTGAGTTCGGCCTCGCGGCGGGCCAGCAGGCGTTCCCGGTCGGCGGTGGCGGTGCGTTCGGCGTCCAGCGCGGCACGCGCGCCGGCTAGCTCAGCCCGAGTCGCCGCGACCCGCTCGGCGGCCTGCTCGGCACTGCTGCGGAACTGCTCGGCCCGGCCGGTTTCGGTGTCGCGGGCCGCTGCG
>DATEMN010000542.1:0-4253 GCA_035275565.1 Pseudonocardiaceae bacterium
CGGAGGGCTGGGGCCCGAGATAGCCCGCCTCATCAAAGGCTCGACCGCGATCGCGACGGATGCTCGGGGGAGCCTGGACGAGCTGACGAACGTTGCGGACAACTCTGCACCGTTGTTGGACACACAGACCGACACCTCCGACTCCGTCCGGTCCTGGGCCGCCCACATGGCTACGATCACCGGCCAGCTGCAGACGCGCGACGAAGACCTGCAGGGAATTCTGCGAGCCGGCCCTGAGGCGACCAATCAGGTTCGGCAGCTCCTAGAACGCCTTCAACCAACGCTGCCAATCGTGCTCGCGAACCTGGCTAGCGTGGCACCCGTACTCATCACCTACCAGCCGAACATCGAGCAGTTGTTGGTTCTCCTGCCCATGGGCGTGCAGCTACTTCAAGGTTCCACGCTCGCCGGGGCCAAGACGGGGTCGCCGGGTCTGCAACTGAACTTCACCACGAATCTGAACATCCCTCGACCATGCAGTACCGGGTTTCTTCCTCCGCAACAGATCCGATCCGCCAGTGTCGTCGACGCCCCGGAGCGGCCAGCTGGCGACATTTACTGTCGGATTCCGCAAGACGCCATGTTCAACGTCCGCGGCGCCCGCAACATCCCATGCGAGACCCGACCGGGCAAGCGGGCCCCAACGGTGAAAATGTGCGAAAGCGACGAAAACTACGTACCGCTCAATGACGGTGACAACTGGAAGGGGGACCCGAACGCAACGTTGTCCGGACAGGACATTCCGCAGTTGCCGCCCGGTGCGCCACCAGTACCCAACTCGCAACCGACCGAGGGGCCGCCGATTGCGGCTGCGTTCTACGACCCTGCCACAGGGAGTTATGTCGGACCCGACGGGAACGTCTACACCCGAGGCGACCTGAGCCAGACTGCGCAAGAGTCGCAAACATGGCAAACCATGTTGCTTCCGCCCAAGTCGCCGTAGCACGGCGTCAACGCGGGGACGGCCGATGAGCAGGAGGCTGATGGCCGACGGAAGGACCGCGTCTAGCACCGCGGACCCGGGTGCTCGATCGGGCGCAGAGCCCGTCGGCGGGACTCTCCGACCGGAGCCCTCCCCGACGGCTTCGAGCACCGCCTGACACCGTTCATCGATCGTGCAAGCAGACGCAATACATCGCCGAGGGTCTGGTCGTCGATGCCGGTATCCAGTCGGCGCGCAAGGTGTTGCGCAGGTCTCGGTTTCGGTCCTGGCCAATATGTTCAAGACGGGTGCCCCGAGCACCTGGCGGATGCGGGTCACGCTGAAAAAGCTGGCGACGGTGCGAACGTTCCGATGTTCAATGCGCTTCCTGACACTCAGCGGGGCAGGGTCGTTGGTGCCACGTTGTTAGCCCTGTCACCATGGCGGTGGCCTACCGCCGACTTGGGCCGATGAGAGTCGCTTCGTCGGGTCAGTTCCCCGCGCGTTCCGTTGAGCGGACCCGCTGCTTAGCCTGGAAGCCCGATGGCATACGAAGCTGACCTTGTGGAGCTACATCCGTCCAGAGTGGGGAAGTCCTAGTCGTGCGCTCGGTAGTCATTACCGCCTATGGCGGCCCCGAGAATCTTGCGGTGGTGGACCGCGAGGTTCCTGTTCCGCGGCCAGGTAACGTCGTCGTCGAGGTAGAGGCAGCGGGCCTGAACGCCTATGACGTCATCGAACGACAGGGCGGCATCCCCTACCAACCACCGCCACCCATCAGCGCCGGTATCGAAGGCGCCGGCACAGTAGTGGCAGCGGCCTCCGGTGTCGCTGAGGCGGCGCTAGGGCAGAGAGTGATGTGGGCGTTTGGGCCCGGCAGTCACGCTCAGTTCGTTGAGGTGCCGGCCGTCGCGACCGTGCCGCTGCCGCCGTGGCTGCACGCGGTCGAGGCAGCGGCGGTGTGCGCGCAAGGGCTGACGGCCCACTATCTAGCGGACTCATTACGGATCACGGCCGCCGGCGACACTGCTCTGGTGTTGGCTGCAGCGGGAGGTGTCGGGCGGTTGCTCACACGACTGCTCGTCGCGAGGGGTGTGCGCGTCATCGCCGCAGTCTCCAGCGATGTCAAGGCGGAGGTTGCGCTCGCTGCGGGCGCGCAGCGAGCTGTGCGTTATGGCGAGGTCGAAGGTGTCGTGAAGGAGCTGACAGGCGGTGAAGGAGTGGACGTCGTCTTCGACGGCGTCGGGGCACCGACGTTCGACATGAGCCTGAACAGTGTTCGTCACCGCGGAATGCTCGTTGTCTATGGCAACTCAGGTGGGCCCATACCACCAGTCGATCTCAGCCGCTTCTCTGGCGGATCGGTGTTGTTCGCGAGCCCGTCCCTGCACCACTTCATCGCCTCGCGCGAGGAACTTCTGTATCGCGCGAACGAACTGTTCGCGGCCATCGAACGCGGTGACGTGACCATCCGGATCGACGGGCAGTACCCCATCAGCAACATCGCTGATGCTCATCAATCACTGGAGTCTCGGGAGGTGATCGGTAAAGTCGTCGTCCTGCCGAGGTAACGGTCGTCGCACTCGGCGAGTTCCTCGACTCTATCCGCAACAACGGGTCCGGCAACGAGCACTCCGCGCCGCGCACACGTGGCGGCGGTAGCGGGCCGCGGCCGATGGGTTGATCGCGAACACCTGGTAGTCGGCTGCGGTCAGGGCGTCCACAGGCCTCGATCGGTCTCGATACCGATCGCCACCTCAGCGGTGGCTCGGCATACTTGCCGATCAACTCGTGCAGCCGCTCGATCCCCGCCAGGCCCTCGTGCAGCCGGGGTACTCAAGCTCTCGCGCGAGCTTGAGTACCGACACCGAACTCCTCCAGGCCTACCGGGCCAACGCATTGTTTGACGCCCACCACGACGACCCGGAGTTTGGCTACCGCTGCCTCGTTGAGGAGGCGCGTGACGCCGGTAAGCCGATGGCCGAGCGCACCGCCTGGCGGATCTGCTCGAACAACGGTTGGTGGAGTGTTTTCGGCAAGCGCAAGCGCGGCAAGAACGGCAAGGTCTGCCCACCAGTCCACGATGACCTGGTCCGCCGTGATTTCACCGCCGAGGCGCCAAATCGGTTGTGGCTGACCGATATCACCGAACACCGCACTGCTTGGGTTCCAGTAGTCGTCGCAACACTTCACGAAGGGTGGAGATGTTGCTGGGACCGAAGTACAGCAAGGAACAAAGGGCGCAGTTCTTTGAGCTGCTCGACAGGGCGGCAGCGTAAGTGCAGCCGCTGATGCGGTCTTGGAGGACCATCCGGGGACGGTCGTTGAGTTCGTCCTCGACTGCCAACAGATGCTCCGCTGAATGGTTGATGAGGGTGACGCCCTTGGGGAAGTAGTCCCGCAGCAGCCCGTTCGTGTTCTCGTTGCTGCCGCGTTGCCAGGGCGATCTGGAGTCGCAGACGTAGACGGGCGCGCCCAGCTTCTCCGTGGTGGCGAGGTGGCGCGCCATCTCGGCGCCCTGGTCCCAGGTGATCGAACGCATTAGCGCCGGCGGCAGGTCCTGCATGCGGCCACCAGAGCGGCGTGCACCGAGTCAGAGTCAGCGCGCGCCAGATGCACCAAACGCAGCATCCGCGTTTGGCGTTCGACCAGCGTGCCGATCGCTGAGAGATGGTTGCTGCCGATGATGAGGTCACCCTCCCAATGCCCGGCTTGCGACCGTCGATCGGGGGGAAGGACCGATCGTGGATGGTGAGCATTGGTTGCTGAAACCGCGGCCGCCGGCGCTGCGTGCACTGATGTGCGCGGCGGTGATCCCGACCGGTCCGCAGCGGTGAGCGACAGTGAGCGACGGTGCGGCGCCAGCTGCGGCGGTCGTATGAAGCGTGAATTCGGTTGATAGACAGCTTGATTGATACTTTCGTGGCATAGCCACATGGACGGATCCTCAGAGAACCGTTGACGCAGGTGGCGGCTGATCTGCTGCGTGCTCCACCGACGACCAAGCAGCTCGGTGACCAAACCGCTGAGGCGATCGTTGGTGTCGACCCGGCGGCGATGCGGACGTGCTCGCCGCGCAGTCGCTCGACCGAGCCGGTCGGCGATCGTGCGCAAGCTCAGCCCGCAGCGGCGCAGATCGGTGATCTCGATGCGCTCGTCTTGGGACATGTAGCGCGTGCTGACCTGACGGACCGCCAGGCGATCCAGGGCGGGACGAACCCGACCTCGACGCCATTGCGGTAGGTCTTATAGCCTCGCGTCCAGTTCGTCGCCGCCGACCGAGATACACCGACTTCACAAGCGGCGACGCCCCGGCCCCTTCTTCACCCGA
>DATEMN010000543.1:0-6382 GCA_035275565.1 Pseudonocardiaceae bacterium
GGGGTGGCTCCGTGCCGACGCAGCAGCTGACCAACCGCGCCGGTATCGGCCGCCAACCCGACCAGCAGGTGCTCGGTGGAGACGTACGAGTCGCCCATGTCGGTCGCCAGGTTCTGGGCGTGACCGAGCGCTTTGGCCGCCTGGCGGTCGAGCTGCGGCGCGGCCACGGTGGAGCCAGTGGCCGACGGCAGGCGCTTGATGATGGCGTCCAGCTCGGCCCGGATCGCTTTCGCGTCGGCGCCCACCGCCGCGAGCAGCGGCGCCGCGATACCGTCGGCCTGCGCCAGCAGTGCCTCGAGCAGGTGCCCCGGCGTGATGTCGGGGTTGCCGGCCGTCGAGGCAGCCTGCGCGGCCGAGGAGATGGCGGCCTGCGTCTTGGTGGTGGGGTTGAAAGAATCCATCCTCGAAGCGTCCCTCTCTCACGTGCGTCGTGCCTCGTCTGCACCGTTCAACGTGAGGAAAGTTGAGCGTGTTCCGCTCAACCTACTCGAGATCGCCCCACGTGGCGGATCGTGGGCAGGTGCCGCGTCAGCACTTCGGCGTACCTCGCCAGGACGTCGGTGGCCGGATCGAGCAGCTCCCACAGCGCGTCGAACTCTTCCATGGACGCCGTTACGGTCTCGGCGGACTCCTCGTCAGAGTCCTCGGCGGAGTCCAGCACTCAACCCGACCGGCGCAGCAGGCACCACCGGCCCCGAATCGCCTGCGCATCGACCCGTCATGACCCGTCCCTCCTCACCGCCGACAGATCACCATGGCGCACGGCACCACGATGCGGAACCTCGCCCTTTCCCGCAGTCGTACCAGACCGGATCCTGGCACGACCCGAGCACCGGCCACAGCCGGGGGTTCCCGTGCAACTGTGAGATTCGAGTCGGCTCCGAAGCGATAGTCGGGCGTGTGTGCCGGTGCCGGGCGCCGTGAACTTGACGCCAGCGACATTGAGGACGCCGGAAACGTCGGCCACGTCTAGTTCGCGGACAACACCCACCGGGCAAGTCGGCCAGGGAACACGCCTGGTCGGGATCGGGCGCAGCCCCTTTAGTCAGTGCACCGCCGGCCGACGTACACGGTCTTCTGTGAGCTTTCCAGTTGTGGACGCCGGGCACCTCTGAGCCAGCACTGGGATATGTCTGAGTGTTTTCCACCAGGCGACCGGTACGCTGTCAGCGGCGCCACGCCGACGAGCAGATCCGGCAGTCACCGCCGGTCTGCAGCTCGTGCTCGATCATCAGTCCACGAATGCCGAGCACCAGGTCGCTGATCAGCTCGCGCGCGGTGTCCATATCCTCAGCGGACCACTCGGCATCCTGCATCGCCAGCGAGTCGGCCTCGTCCAGGTGCGCGCAGATGTCGTTGCACAGCAGTGCGAATTCGTCAGCCAAGACCGGTGTCAGGGTGCTCATCTGAGATACCTCCTGGGGGTTGCGCGGGAGGCCGGCACCCCGCCCAGGTTCAGAGAACTGATTCACGATGGGTGAATCAAGATATTCACAAGTTGTAAATTCGAGCACTGTTGGAGAATTTGTGATGGCGTGCTCTATGATCTCCGGCCGGGAGGGGGATCATGCCGAAACAGGATTCGACGATACGCAGCCGCGAGCTGGGTGAGGGCCTGCGCGCGGCCATGGAGCGGGCCGGGTTGAACGGCAAGCAGACCGCGCGTGAGCCGGATCTCATCGTCTGGCACACCAACAGCTACACCTACGGCAACGGCGCCCAGGTCGGCTGGCGCACCAGCAGCTACAGCGCCGGCAGCGGTAACTGCGTCCAGGTCGCCCCCGCCCCGGACCGCGTCCTGGTCCGCGACTCCAAGGACCCCGACGGACCCGCCCTGGCCGTCCCCACCATCACCTGGCGAGCCTTCCTCCGCACCTTCACCCCCTGACCACCATCGGGTCCACGCCGGTGGCTGAGCGTTGTTCCTAAAGGCCCCGCGCAGATCGAGGGCGCGATGTCCCGCTGTCAGTTCGAGCCGTCCAGCCAGCTTTCAGCGTCCTGATCGATCGGGACGGTTATCAGCTTCTCAGCCGGCTGGGGCGGCACGGACCTGGCGGCGTAACGGCGCGCCAGCACCGCGGACACCATCAGCTGGATCTGGTGGAACAACATCAGCGGCAACACGGTCAGGCTCACCGTCGCCGCGGGGAACAGCACGATGGCCATCGGAACGCCGCTGGCCAAGCTCTTCTTGGACCCGCAGAACACGATGGCGATCTCGTCCTCGCGGGAGAAGCCCAGCCTGCGGGCAGCAACGGTGGTAGTCATCATCACGATCGCGAGCAGCACGATGTTGACCATCAGCAGCAGCATCAGTGACACCGGGGTCAGGCGCTCCCAGATGCCGGCGACGACGCCCCTGCTAAAGGCCGCGTAGACCACTAGCAGGATCGCGCCGCGGTCGACGTAGCCGAGCACCTTCTTGTGTTGGGTAACGAAACCACCGATCCAGCGCCGGAGCAGCTGTCCAGCCACGAACGGCACCAGTAGCTGCACGATGATGTCGCGCACCGAGTCCAGCGACACCCTGTCCCCGCTGCTGCCGAGCAGTAGCGCCACCAGCAACGGGGTGAGCACGATCCCGATCAAGTTGGACGACGACGCGCTGCAGATCGCTGCGGCCACGTTGCCCCTGGCGATCGAGGTGAACGCGATGGCGGACTGCACAGTGGCGGGCAAGCAGCACAGGAACATCAGGCCCACGTACAGCTCAGGGGTGAGCACGCCGGGCACCAGCAGCTTCGCGGCCAGGCCCAGCAGCGGGAACAGCAGGAAGGTGCTAACGAACACGACCGAGTGCAGCCGCCAGTACGTGAGCCCGTCCATCGCCTCCTTGGTCGACAGCCTGGCGCCGTACAGGAAGAACAGAAAACCGATGGCGATGGTCGTGACGTAACCGAAGCCGGTGACCACCACACCACGTGCCGGTAGCAGCGAAGCGACCGCGACCGTGGCCAGCAGTGCCACGATGTACGGGTCGATCCGCAGCCGCGACAGGACCGAAACGCGGGACATCTGCCCTCTCTCCGACGGCAACTACGGCCGGCAGATCAGACCTCGACGGTTTCCCGCGTCTTGTGGTGGCGGCTGATGTTGCGCTCCAGCAGGGCTAGGGAGGCGGCGACGCCGACGGCACCCTCGGTGACGTCGGGCAGCCGGCCGTCGTTGGCCCGCAGCTCCAGCAGCGCGTTGTCGATCGCGGTCTGCGCGGCGAACAGGCACGGCGTGCTGTAGATGGTCGCGTTGACGCCGAGGTCCTCCAGCTCGGTCAGCGACAGCCGGGGCGACTTGCCGCCCGCGATCTGGTTGAACAGCAACGGCTTGTCACCGATGACCCTGCGGACCCTGCGGATCCAGTCCACGCTACGCACGCCGTCGACCAGCAGCATGTCGGCGTCGGTAGCCGCCAGCGCCTCGGCCCTGCGCAGGATCTCGGATTCCTCGGTGGCGTCGGTGCGGGCCACGACCAGCAGCTCGTCGCGGGTCTGGAGCACCAGGTTCAGCTTCTCCAGGTACTCCTGCAGCGGCAGGATCTGCTTGCCGTCGACGTGCCCGCAACGGCGCGGCCGCTTCTGGTCCTCCAAGATCACCCCGGAGGCGTCGAGACGCTCCAGTTGTTTCACCACGTGGCAGGCGACCTCGGGGTCGACGTAGCCGTCGTCGATGTCGACCAGCAGGTGCTGGTGAGGGAAGGCCGCCCGCAGCCGCTGCACGAAGTTGACCATGTCCGGCCAGGCGATGAAGCCGATGTCGGGCAGACCGTAGTAGGAGGCAGCGAAACCGAATCCGGAGACGAACATACCGCCGTAGTGCTGAGCCGCCAGCGAGGCCGAGAACATGTCGAACACCCCGATCAAAGGCGTGATCTGGCTGGAACGCACATCAAAACGCAGCTTCTCACCGGCACGCATCAATTCCCCCTGATAGAAGTACGGAAGCATAGGACCTCTCGGGTCCCTGCGAGAGCCTGGCCACAATCCGAGTCGATCATCCGCTGCGAACGCAGCCGCGCACCTCGGCGGTCCGAGGCGCAGCCTCACGATTGTACGGATGCCGCTCTGGGTGCGCGCTCATCCGACACGCCGCCGGCAGTGTCCGCAGGGACTTCGTGGCGTACCCGGACCCCGAACGGCGCCGGACGGAGACGCACTGATCAGCGCCGTTCGGGGCGGTGGGTGTCCCATCTGGGGTGGAGCGCGACTCAGCCGGACCACCGATGGCGGACCGGCCGGGGCACCGCGCTCGCCCGGCGTGCCGTCACCGGATCAACGAACGAGACCGGCACCGTGCCATACTGCTGCCCCAGGAACAGACGTCAGACGATTTCTCCACGCGCCGTGGTTCGAAACCCGTAAGGAACCGGGCCAGCTGGGCGGTGAGGTTCCGGAGCCTCAGGGAGTTCGCCTAGCCCGCGGCGAGTCCGCCTGCCACCTACCTGGAACCTGGAGAAGATACTCCCGGACCATGACAGCCGACGCCGCGCGGGGCTCAGTCCCCCTACCCGGTCGCCTGCCCTACGGCGCAAGCGCTGGCGCGACCATGGTTCGGCTGATCCGCGAAAGCTTCACGGCCATCCAGCCGCACGCCGACGAGGCCGTTCGCTTCTTCTACGCCACGCTATTCGCGATCGCTCCGGCCACTCGCGAGTTGTTCGCCGCCAACATGGAGATGCAGCACGGCCGGCTGCTGCGGGGTCTGATGTACATCGTACAAAAGGTCGATCAACCCGACGATCTGGTGCCGTTCCTGCGTCAGCTCGGCCGCGACCACCGCAAGTTCGGGGTGCTGACCCAGCACTACGACGCGATGGGAACCGCCCTGGTCACCACGTTGAAGCGGTACACGGGTCAGGCCTGGACCCCGCAGGTGGAGAAGGCGTGGGTCGACGTCTACGGCCTGACCGCCAAGACGATGCTGGAGGCGGCCGACGAAGACCGCGAACCCGCGTGGTGGGCCGCGCAGGTCATCGAACACAAGCGGCTGACCTGGGACCTGGCCGTGGTCCGCGTCAAACCCGACCAACCGGTGCCCTACCGGGCCGGGCAGTACGTCAGCGTGGAGGTACCCCAGCGGCCACGGCTGTGGCGCTACCTGTCTCCCGCGAACGCGCCACGCCCGGACGGGGCGATCGAGTTCAACATCCACGCTGTGCCCGACGGCTGGGTCAGCCGATCGATCGTCGGCCATACCCAGGTCGGCGACATCTGGCGGATCGGCTCGCCGATGGGTCGCATGACAGTGGATCGGCACTCCGGCCGGGACGTCGTCATGGTCGCCGGCGGCACCGGGACCGCCCCCATGCGCGCCATCCTCGAGGAACTGGCCGGCTGGGGTAGCAACCCGAAGGTGATGATGTTCGCGGGCGGCCGTACCCGCGCCGATCTCCACGACCTCGACACTCTCACCGCCATGACCGTCACGAATCCTTGGTTGACGGTGATCCCGGTGATCGAGTCACATCCGAGGGCGGCGGGGATCGAGCATGGCACACTCGCCGATGTAGTCACTCGCTTCGGCACCTGGGCCGACCGGGACGTGCTGATCTGCGGTTCCCCCGCAATGATCCGCGCTACCGTGTCCCGGATGCTAGTCGCCGGCACCCCGTTGGACCGGATCAGCTACGACCCGTTCACCCTAGACTAGTTGGGCGCCCTTCAAGGACTACCAACCCCCTTTTTGATCACCTTAAACAGCTACCAACCGGGGTTGACCACAGTTGAGTACGACCGCATTCTCACAGCGCAAAATTCGTGTTGGTGGACGGCGACTTCTGTGTGTTGCCGCAGACCACCTCGAACATCACCTTTCAAGCGCGCTACAGCGACGCTACCGGCGGAACTGGGGTACACGTCACGTTCGCCGAACGCGGACTGCGGCTGCCGAAGCCCGCTTTACCCGAGGAGTCCTTCCGCGCCCGCTGCCTCGGCCGCGTACAGCGCCGGGAGGAGGGCGGTATCGAGCTTGATCCGATCACCATCTTCACGTGACTCGCCGAGCGATCCGATCGACGAGCGGCACCTCATGACGCCGTAAGTTGGTAGCCGTTGAAAGCAGTCCCAGCCGGGGTTGGCGGTACTTGGAGGGCTACCTACTGGGGCGCCAGATGACTAGGGCGGTTTCGTTGGGGGCGCGCACCGGCACCAGGTCGCGGCGGTAGGAGGCGTGCACGGCCGCCGCGGTCTGCTCGGCGACGGCTTGCGACCGGGCCAGCTCGGTGCGCGCCTCGTCCAGAGCAGCAGCGAGCTCGGCGAGTCTGGCGCTCAGCGCGTCCACCTGGTTCTCCAGGTCGATGATCCGCTTGATGCCAGCCAGATTGACCCCGTCGTCCTAGGACAGCCGCTGCACCTCGTGCAGCAGCGCGATGTCGCGGGCCGAGTAGCGG
>DATEMN010000544.1:0-10151 GCA_035275565.1 Pseudonocardiaceae bacterium
CGATCCGGTGGACCTGCGCGGCCAGATCAGCCGCCCGCCCCATGTCGAACGCGGCGGCTCCGTGCACGGCGGCTGCTGCCTCGGTCAGTAGCCGGGGCAGCAGCGCGGCAAGCGAACCGTACCGGCCCGCCCAGTACAACCCGAAGGCGTAGGTGACGGCACGGGCCAGCTCGGTCAAGCCGGGTGCGCCGTCGTCCAGCTCTCCGCGCAGGTCATCCACACTGGTTAGCGCATCCCGGATAGCCACCACCGGCGGCGGGGGCTCACCAGTGGCCGGAGCCGCCGAGCGGGGGCGGCCTAGCAGCTCGCCGACGTCGACGCCCAGGACAGGGGCAGACGTGCCAGCATGGCGATCGAAGCGGTGTACCGACGGCCCTGTTCCAACTGACGAATCGTGTGCACGCTGACGTCAGCTGCTACTGCCAAGTCATGCTGCGTGAAGATGCCCTGGCGCAGTTCGCGGATGCGCTCGCCGATCGTCGAATCGGCCATCGGCGCACCTCCGGCAGTGTGGAGGAGTGGGCGGTTACTTCGCCTGGCACCGCGCTGCCAGATTCACATCTTTAGGTGATATATACTATTAAGACAATACTTCTAAATCGGACTGCGCACATGCGGGAGACCCGACTGACCTCGGACCGAGGGACCGACGGTTGGGGCGCCCTGCCCAGCGCAGGTCTGATCCCGGCCTCGGACGTGGCCGGGTACGCGTGCCCCGACCAGCTACCCGCGACCGCCTCAGCGATGTCGCTCCAGCACTTCCAGCGCTGGATGCACTTCACCCTCAGAAGGGTCACCACGGACGGGGCCACGCTGCGCACGGTGGCAGGTGACGTCGACCTGCTCCCCCACGTCGAGCTCACCTTCACGGTGACGGTGCCTTTCACCGGGACGCACGAGGTCCACGCAGCAGTCCGGTCGATCCGGCACGAGCTGGACGGCGCCGTGGTCGTCCGGGTCAGCTGGATCGATCCGCCGTGCGCGTTCCTCACCGCCGTCGCGGAGTACCTGATGATCGCCGGCACCGGCCTGACCCCAGCGCAGCTGCGAGCCAGCGGACTGCCGCTTCACACCGCCGAGCGCGCGGTCACCTTCGGTAGCGCGACGATCCCGCGCGACGAACCGGAGATCCTCGACCTGCGTTTCAGGGCTCACCAGCACGAGGGTCGGCTACCCGGTATGACGCCGGCCGACTTGGCGTCGGCCATTGATGTGGATGCGCGGCATCTGGTGTGTCGCTATGACGGGCGCATCATCGGGTACGTCCGGGCGATCTTCGTGGACGGCGATCCCGCCCGCAGCCAGTACCTGACACTGGTCGGGCACCAGGTGCCGTCCTGGCTGTGGCGGACCGGCTTCGTCGAGGGTGGAGCCGCCGCCGTGGATCCGGACTTTCAGCGCGCCGGGCTGTTTGTGCCCCTTGTTCAGCACCTCGTCGAAGTCGCGGTCCAGTCCGGGTTCGGTTATGTGCTGGGCGCCTGCGGTGACGAGCTGCTCGACATGTACCGCTCGATGGGGTTCGAGATGCTCGAGACGAGGGAGGTGGAGCCCAAACCCGGCTGGCGCTTCCGCTCGCACCTGTTCCACCTCGACATCGACCGGCTGATCCGGAACCGTCCCCGCAGCAAGAACACCGAGGCGATGGCCGCTGCCGCGTTGTTCGCCAGATCGTCGGATCGAGACGACAGCAACCTGCTCATCACACGCCGTCGGTGAAGGAAAGCACGTCGTCCACCGGGCGCCGGACCGAGCGCGCGGTGGGCTGGGTGCCGGTAGTGAGCCTCAGCACGAGCAGAACGGCCACATCGTCCTTGACTGGAGCTGCCTCGGCGAAAATCTTTCTGGAGTGCGCGATCGCGTCCCGCTGCCAGGCATCCAAACTCGAGCCGGTCTCGCGCAACCGCTGGTAGAGCAACGGCGATCCCCACGGGTGCACGCCTACCCCCCTCGCGGTCGCGTCGAGCCACAGCCGGAGCAGGTCTCGGCCGGCCTCGACCAAGCAGGCATACTCGGTGAACCGGACACCGATCACGAGTGCCGCCCCGGCGTTGCAGAACGCGGTTCGCGAACCGGCGCCCAGGGCACCACCGAGACCGAGGCCACCGAGCACCTCAGCCGTCGGCGCCGAACGGATCACTTCGAGCACAGCGAGATCTGCGGCATCGAACTCCAAGGCCGCGACATCCAGCCCGTCTCGGGTTGCGAGTGCCTCGTCCCGACTCCACCGGATCTCGGAGAACAGCTCCCGGTGAAAGGCCGGGGACAGCACCCGCACCCGATCGAGCTCCGCGAGCGCTTCGCCGAGCCTCCCGAGGGCCGGCTCCACGACCGTCAGGACCTGCAACGATCCAGCGCTCGCGACGAGACCGACCAGGGCTTCGGGCGGGATCGGTGGCGAGGGCAGGCGCACCCGGTTGCAGCAACGCTCGCGGAGCAACGTCAACTCTGGGGTGGCCGCCGGTGCGCCCGCGCGCTGAAGGGTGACCTCCCACCGGGATGCTCCCGGCTCAGAGTGGACCACCGGCTGCGCGGCGAACCCGAGCGCGCGGGCACCGATGAGCGCGGCTTCCAGTGCGGCACCCAGCGCAAGGCAACCGGCCCACCCCTCGACGTCGAGCAGCGACGTCCGCGTGCGGTCGACAGTCCCCACGAGGGTGGCGCCCCGGCAGGTGAACCGCCACGGCTGGGCGTTTCCCCCGGACGGCGCGAGTGTCGCGCAGCCGACGACGAAGCGCATCTCCTCGCGGGTGGGCAGCGCCGAGTCACCCGGCGCCGGCATCGGCAGCTCCGGTGCCGCCACACCCGCCGGTTTGAGCACCCAGGACCGCACCGGCGGCGCGGGACGGGCGAAGCCATCGCGGACGAGCACGTCGAGATCCACCTCATAACGCCCGGACGTGACGAGCTCGCCGAGCGCGATGCGCCGGACCGCGTTCGCCGCCATCGCGCCGCCGAGTGCGACGTCCGACGCGAGCTGCGGCCACGTGGACAGTGTCTGCCCCACCTCGACCAGCGACGCGGCCAACCGGGGCTGCATCCGCTCGGCGTCGATGATGCGCAGCACGTAGGGCACCTTCTGTTTCGTGGTGAGCCTCCGCAGATCGATCGCCCGCAGGCCGGCCAGCACACCGTGGAACGGTTCGCGCCCAGGCTCGCGGTCGAACCGCTCGACGTCGAGCAGGCCGCGGTCGCTGGTCACCATGACGACCGGTACCCGCGCCGCACGCGCCCGCTCGCGCAACAGCAGCTTCATCGCCAGGTCGTCGCACTCGTCGAGCACGATGTCGACACCGGCGAGAAACGCCTCGAGGCTGTCCTCCTGCACACCGTCGTCGTGCACGACCACCCGCAGGTAGGGGTCGAGCTCAGCCACCTCGCGTGCTGCGAGCACCGCCTTGTTGACTCCGATATCGGCGATCCCGCCGGTCACCCGGTTGAGGTTGGACAGGCTGAGGGCGTCGAAATCGGCGAGCCGGATCTCGCCGCACAACCCCTCGCGCACCAGGGTGGACGACACTGCGCGACCCACGGACAGGCCAGCCACCGCGATCCGCAGCTCTGCTTGTTCAGCAGCAGTGATCTTGTACCGGTTGCGGTCCAGCCGCAGCTCGCGGTGCAGCGGCTCGGGCAGGACGTGCACCAGCCGGCCCGACCACGGATAGAGCACCCACCGGCCGAACAGCTCCGGCGGCGACCCCTCCAACAACGCGTCGACGCGCCCGGGTTGCCACGCAGGCGCGCGACTGCGCATCAGCTCGTCGAGTTGCTCGGGCACGGTGTCGATGACGACGGCGGCCGGGTCCCGCGCCAGCTCCTCGAGTCGGTCACGGTCCGAGGCCGGATCCAGCAGCACTGCGCGGTGACTGCCCCGATCCACCCGCCCACCCGCCGCCCGCAACGCCCACACCAGCTCGTCAGCCATCATGATCTCCGCGGATGATGCGGCGAAGCTTGGACACGCGCTCGGCCAACGCGCGTTCCGCACCGTGGGCGCGAGGCTGGTAGTAGTCACGGCCGATCAGCCCGTCCGGGGGGTACTGCTGGGCCAGCACGCCGTCTGGGACATCGTGTGGGTAGCGGTAGCCCCGGGCGTGACCCAGTCGGGCGGAGCCGGCGTAGTGCCCGTCGCGCAGGTGCGCCGGGACGGGTCCGGTGGCGCCGGCGCGGACGTCGGCCAGGGCCGCGTCGATGGCGGTGATCACCGCATTGGATTTGGGCGCGGTGGCCAGGTGCACGGTGGCCTGGGCCAGCGCCAAGCGGCCCTCGGGCATTCCGATGAACTCGACGGCGTGAGCAGCGGCCACTGCGGTCTGTAGGGCGGTCGGGTCGGCCATCCCGACGTCCTCGCTGGCGTGGATCACCAGCCGTCGGGCGATGAACCGGGGGTCCTCACCAGCCTCCACCATCCGCGCCAGGTAGTGCAGTGCCGCGTCGACGTCGGACCCACGGATCGCTTTGATAAACGCGCTGATCACGTCGTAGTGCTGGTCACCGGCCCGGTCGTAGCGCACCGCGGCCCGATCCACGACGGACTCGACGCGGGCCAGGTCCACCACCGAGGTCACTGTCTCGGCAGCGGCTTCCAAGGCGGTGAGCGCCCGGCGCGCGTCCCCGGCGGCCAGCCTTACCAGATGATCCTCGGCGGCGGGCTCCAGGGTGATCGACCCGCCTAGCCCGCGCGGGTCGGCCAAGGCACGCTCGATCAACGTCCGCACATCGTCATCGGACAGCGGGTGCAGCTGCAGCACCAGCGAGCGAGACAGCAACGGCGACACCACGGAAAAGAAAGGATTCTCGGTGGTCGCGGCGACCAGCAGGACGACCCGGTCCTCGACGGCGCCGAGCAGCGCATCCTGTTGGGTACGGGAGAAGCGGTGCACTTCGTCGATGAACAAAACCGTGGCGTCGCCGCCCTCGCGGCCCAGCCGGCGGCGCGCAGCGTCGATCACCGCGCGGACCTCCTTGACCCCGGCCGACAGCGCCGACATCGCCTCGAAGCGCCGCCCGGTGGCCTGCGAGACCAGCCGGGCCAACGTGGTCTTCCCGGTCCCCGGTGGGCCGTACAAGATCACGGATGTCGTGGCGCCGCCCTCGACCAACCGGCGCAGTGGGCTACCGAGCGCCAGCAGGTGATCCTGCCCGACGACCTCTTCCAGCGTGGCCGGCCGCATCCGTACCGCCAGCGGCGCCGAGGCGGACAGCCGCTGTTCGGCACGCTCATCGGCCTGCGCCGCGAACAGCCCCACATCGAAGAGCTGCTCGTCGTCACCAGACACACCGTGACGGTACCGGCCGCCCGAGCAGGTCAGCCTTGGGACAGCGGACGGCCGAGGTTGCGGTCATCCCGGCGGGTGCGCAGCAGCAGGACGAGCACCCCGGCGAGCGCGACGCCGACCAAGTTCACCAGCAGCTGCAGAGCAGACAGCGCAGCCGTTTCCCATTCCCCGGCCGTGGCTGCCACCACCGCGAACCCCGCCGCCGGCACCGTAGTAACGGAGATGAACACCCCGACC
This sequence comes from Pseudonocardiaceae bacterium, assembly GCA_035275565.1. Lineage (GTDB taxonomy): Bacteria > Actinomycetota > Actinomycetes > Mycobacteriales > Pseudonocardiaceae. Next base: position 5,514 of record DATEMN010000544.1, read on the forward strand.
AGCGCGGCCGACTTCGCCGAGGTCAGGGAGAGCATCCCGGCGGCCCCCGCAAGCAAGGCGACGATGAAGGAGAACGCCCCTACGTCATAGATGAAATCGACCTGATCGGTGGTACGGAGGACTCCCGGGTCAATCAGCCCGGTCCATTCCCCGAGCAGCGCGCCCGCCGCAGCGATGAGCATGGCCAGCGGGAAACCCACTCCCAGCGCCAGAACAGCCCTGCGGACCAGATCCCCACGACGCAGTACGACCCCGACCGCGATCGCCGCCAACGGCGCGAACTCCGGGCCAACGACCATGCCGCCCACCACTGTGACCGGAGAGTTGGTGACCACTCCGACTACCACGAGCAGGCAGGCCAAAGTGAGGAAGGCGAGGAACGTGAAGGTCAGCCGGGAGTCGTCCCCGGTCCGCGCGATGAGCTCGTCCCACACCACTGCGTCGGCGGGATCCCCCGGCGACGCCTGTTCAGCAGCGTCGGCTGCGTCGGAGAGCACGGTGTCCACCGGTTCGAGAGTGACTCCACCGGTGTGGTCGACACCAAGCTCGTACAGAGCGGCCAGCACATCGTCGGCGGCCTCGCGGGCCACGTCAGCCTCGACCAGATCACCGGGTGGATCGACCGCGGCGCCCCGCACGACCGTGAGATGGACAGCCCCGGGGTCGCTGCGCAGGCTGTCCAGCACCGCGTCGGTCGCCTCCGCCGGGCACGTGAGGCGTAGGTGCAGCACCTACTACCCCTTCGCGGCGGGCTTCGCGTCCACCCCGGCCTCGGTGCGCTGCTCACGGGTGATCGGAGCGGGGGCACCGGTGAGCGGGTCGAGACCACCACCGGACTTCGGGAAGGCGATGACCTCCCGCAGCGAGTCGGCACCGGCGAGCAGCATGCAGATCCGGTCCCAGCCCATCGCGATACCCCCGTGTGGCGGGGCACCGTAGCGGAAGGCTTCCAGCAGGAACCCGAACTTCTCGGCGGCCTCCGCATCGGAGATCCCGAGTACTCGGAACACCCGCTGCTGCACCTCAGGCTGGTAGATCCGGATCGAGCCGCCGCCGATCTCGTTGCCGTTGCAGACGACGTCGTAGGCGTGGGCCAGCGCGGCGCCCGGCTCCTCCTCGAAGCGGTCCCGCCACTCCGGGGTGGGGGCGGTGAAGGGGTGGTGGACCGCGGTCCAGCGGCCGTGACCCACGGCGACGTCGCCGGAGCGGTCGGCAGGTTCAAACATCGGCGCGTCGACCACCCAGACGAACGACCACGCCGACTCGTCGATCAACCCGCATCGCCGGCCGATCTCCATCCGGGCGGCACCTAGCAGGGCGCGCGCGTCGGCCGGGTCGCCGGCGGCGAAGAAAACGCAGTCGCCGGGGTTGGCGCCGACCGCCTTGGCCAAGCCGTCGCGCTCGTGCTCGGCGAGGTTGCGGGCCACCGGGCCGGACAGCTTGCCGTCGGTGCCGACCAGCACGTAAGCCAAGCCCTTGGCGCCGCGCTGCTTGGCCCACTCCTGCCAGGCGTCCAGCTGCCGGCGCGCCTGGCTCGCGCCGCCAGGCATCACGACCGCACCCACGTAGGGCGCCTGGAACACCCGGAACGGGGTGTCGATGAAGTAGCCGGTGAGCTCGGTGAGTTCCAACTCGAAGCGCAGGTCCGGCTTGTCGGTACCGTAGCGGGCCATCGCGTCGGCGTAGGTCAGCCGCGGGATCGGCAGCTCGATCTGGTGGTTGGCCAGCTCCGACCACAGGGCGGCGATCACCTGCTCGCCCAGGGCGATCACGTCGTCCTGCTCGACGAAGCTCATCTCGATGTCGAGCTGGGTGAACTCGGGTTGCCGGTCGGCCCGGAAGTCTTCGTCGCGGTAACAGCGGGCGATCTGGTAGTACCGCTCCAGGCCGGCGACCATGAGCAGCTGCTTGAACAACTGCGGCGACTGCGGTAACGCGTACCAGCAGCCCGGTTGCAGCCGGGCCGGTACCAGGAAGTCCCGCGCGCCCTCTGGGGTGGAGCGGGTCAGCGTCGGGGTCTCCACCTCGATGAAGTCCTGCTCGTGCAGCACCGTGCGGGCGATCCGGTTGGCCTCGCTGCGCAGTCGCATCGCGGCCGCTGGGCTGGGACGGCGCAGATCGAGGTAGCGGTGCCGTAGCCGGATCTCCTCGCCGGCCTCCAGGTGCTCGTCGAGCTGGAACGGCAGTGCGGCCGACTCGCTGAGCACCGTCAGCTCCTCAGCGGTCACCTCGATACCGCCGGTGGGGAGGTCCGGGTTCTCATTGCCCTCGGGGCGGGTGGCCACGGCACCGGTGACCTGCACACAGAACTCGGCACGCAACCGGTGCGCCCGGTCGGCCATGGCGCCCTCGCGGAAGACCACCTGCGCCACCCCAGAGGCGTCCCGCAGATCGATGAAGATCACGCCACCGTGATCGCGCCGGCGGGCGACCCACCCGGCCAGGGTGACGGTGTGCCCGGCGTGCTCAGCGCGCAGCGTGCCGGCAGGGTGGGTGCGCATCACGGAAGCGGACTCCTCGATCTCCGACAACGGACTGACGACCCTGCAAAGGCTAGCCGCGCCCCCCGACACGCGACGGGTCAGCCGTGGTCGACACCGCCGACCTGCATGTCCTGCACGAACGGGCAGGACATGCCGGAATGGTGGCGTCCCTGCCCGGGGTGTGGGTGAGTGGTTGTTAGCAGCTGGTGGTGATGTCTGCGGGGTCGGTGGTGCAGGTGTCGGTGCCGTTGTCGCCGTTGGCGATGTCGCTGCCGGTGCTGTCTTGGGCGTTGATGGTGTCTGTGCCGTTGAGGATGTCGTTGCCGGCGGTGCCGGTGATGGTGCAGACGGGGGTGACGTTGTTGATGGCGTTCTCGGCCAGGGCGCCGACCAGGCAGGTGACGGTGGGCGCGGCGACCGTGCACGTGCCCTGGGTGGTGGTCGCGGAGATGATGGTGCGGGGCGGCTCCGGACAGGGTGGTTGTCGCGCTGGCACCGGTCGCGTTGTCGGGCCCGTCGTTGGTGACGGTCGCGGTGTAGGTGAAGTTTGTCGCCGAGCGAGACCGGGTCAGCCGACTCGGCGACAGCGGCGGTGAGATCGGCTGAGCTGGAGACGGCGATGATCTCGGTGGTGGTGCTGTCGCTCCCGAGGGGCCCCATGCCCTCCAGGACCGCCCCGCTGAGGTCGATGGCGGCAAGGCCAAAACCGCCCTCGAACAGCGGGTCGGGAATCGTGACGATGTAGTCGTAGCTGGGGTTGACCGCCACGGGGTCGGCCGAGTCGGTGATCTGGATGTGGTCGTCCGCGTAGGCGGGGACGGTGACCGCTGCCAGGCCGGCGATGCTGAGTGCGGCGGCCGAGGCCAGGATGGTGAGCGGGTGGCGCAGAGGGCTACGCCACCCGCGGGTGGGGTCGGACGAAGACGTGAAGGGCTTCTGTTCTTCCGAGCTGTCCTCCACGGCGTGAGCTACCCATGCAAAGTTCGGTCAAGCGACGTCGAACAGATGCTCCGGTTGCCGTCCCTGGCCGCAACCGGTGTCGTGCCACCAGCGGCACAGACACTTACCGCACTGCACCCAGACCAGGTTGACATCGGACTCCAGCAGGTACAGTGCGGAATCGTCGCCGCAGTAGGTACAAGGCAGCCAGACGCGGCGGCCAGCGTCTGCTTGTGGGTCGAGCATCATGTCATCGCTCCGGGATCGGGTAGCACACCGTCGGCGATGAGTAGTTCGTAGGCGGCTTGCTGGTCGGGGTCGAGATGGGCGTACAGCATTCGGCGCGCTTCGGCTTCACCGGCATAGACCTCAGCGGGGTCCCAGTGCGGGCCGAGAGCGTCCAGGACAGCGGCAAGACGGGTGCCTTCGTGCGCAGCGAGATCAATAGTGAAAGGGACGAGGCTGGCCACAATGCACCTCCAGGAGGCTGATCGAATGTTTGGCTGCAGCCGTGTACTACAAAAGAGCTGGTCTTCCGGCTGCCTGATACACCACTTCACCAGGGCCCGGCGCAGCGACCGACCGAACTGCATGATGAATAGGATGAGAAGATGCTGCTAGGCCGGTCACAGGAGCTCGCGCAGCTCAGCGATCTGCTGTTCGCCGCGAAGCAGGGGCGCAGTGCCGCGGTGGTGATCAGCGGTGAGGCCGGGATCGGGAAGTCCGCGCTGGCCGAGAGCATGGCGAGCACAGCGGGCGCCCAGGCCGGCACCACGGTCCTGCGTACCCGCGGCATCGAAGCCGAATCCGCGATCCCCTTCGCCGGCTTGGCCGATTTGCTCTGGCCCGTGCAGCACCTGCTCACGGAGTTGCCGGAGCCGCAGGCCGCCGCGCTCGCCGGCGCGTTGGCTCTCGGGCCGCCGACAGCGGGCGACCGGTTCGCGGTCGCAGCCGCGACGCTGAGCCTGCTGGCCGTGGCGGCCCAAATCGGATCCCTGCTCTGCGTTGTCGACGACGCGCACTGGCTCGATCCCTCGTCGACCGAGGCCCTGGTGTTCGCGGCTCGGCGGATGCGGGCGGAGGGATCCGTCATGATCTTCACCGTGCGCGACGGCGAGCCCGGGGCGGATCGGTTCCTCGCCCTCAAGCAGATACGGCTGCGGGGCCTAGATCCCGAGCCGGCCACCGAACTACTGGCGCGCGGCACCGGGCGTCA
>DATEMN010000545.1:0-7635 GCA_035275565.1 Pseudonocardiaceae bacterium
GCCCAGTCCAGCGGTGCCGCCGCGACACCCACCCCGGGGGCACCGACGACGGGTAGCAGCACCCGGCAGCCGCGGCGCACCAGGCCGTCGAGCAGCGCCGTCGAGCCCGGCTCGGTGCCGACCGGCCAGTACCCGCACACCGTGCCGGACAGCCCTGGCGGGTGAGACCTGCTCGCAGAGGCGAACCATTCGTGGAGCGGGATCGCCGCGAGAGCGGCCGCCTCCGCCTCCCGCACCGTCACCGGCACCGCCCGCCGCGCCGCCAACACCCGCCGCCGCAGCTCTCCTTTGTCCACTTCACCCACCTCACCGCGCGACATGGACTCCATGTCGCGCCTGGGTGGAGCGATGCGGGCGATAGGGTTATTCGTTGTGAGTCCCTCGATTCGTGGCGCCCAGGGGTTTTGTACTGCGGTGGTGCCGGCTGCTGGGCTCGGCACCCGGTTCCTGCCGACGACCAAGTCCGTGCCCAAGGAGTTGCTGCCGGTGGTCGACACCCCGGCGATCGAGCACATCGCGGCGGAGGCGGCGCACGCCGGTGCCGACCGGCTGGTGCTCGTCGTCTCGCCGGGCAAGGAGTCGGTGGCCACGCACTTCGAGCCTAGCCCGGATCTGGAGGCCGAGCTACGGGGACGGAACAAGGACGCGTTGCTGGCCAAGGTGTGCCGGGCCCCCGAGTTGATCCGGGTCGAGGTCGCGCTGCAGCACAAACCGCTGGGTCTCGGGCATGCGGTGGCCTGCGCCGAGCCGTTGCTGTCCGAGTCCGACGACGTCGTGGCCGTCCTGTTGCCCGACGACTTGGTGCTGCCCATCGGGGTGCTGACCAGAATGGCCGCGATCCGTGGGCGATACGGCGGCAGCGTTCTGTGCGCTTACGACGTCCCACGGGAGCAGATCTCCGCGTATGGGGCGCTCGATGTCACCGACACCGACACCGACGACGTCAAGCGGGTGCGCGGGGTGGTGGAGAAGCCGGCGCCCGACCAGGCACCGTCCACATTGGCTGCGATTGGCCGCTACCTGTTGGATCGCGCGGTGTTCGACGCGCTGCGCCGGATCGGGCCCGGTGTCGGCGGTGAGCTGCAGCTCACCGACGCCGTCGCGCTGCTGATCGAGGAGGACCATCCGGTGCACGTCGTGGTGCACCGCGATGCGCGTCACGACCTGGGCACCCCGGCCGGATTCCTCCGGGCCTCGGTGGATTTCGCGCTCGCGGATCCCGAGATCGGGCCTGAGCTGCGGACCTGGCTGCGCGAGAGGGTGGAGCGGGAGAACGCGTGAGGTCGCTGGACGAGCAGCTCGGGCGGGTGCTGGACGCCGCGGTGCGGCCGGCTCCGGTGCGGGTGGCGATCTCGGAGGCACCGGGGATGCTGTGCGCGGAGGAGATCGTCGCGCAACGCCCGCTGCCCGGCTTCGACCAAGCGGCGGTCGACGGGTACGCGGTACGCAGCGTGGATGTCACGGAGGTCCCGGTCACCCTGCCGGTGGTCGGTGAGATCGCGGCCGGATCGCGGCAGCCGATGCGGTTGCAGCCCGGCCAGGCGGTCCGGGTGGCCACCGGTTCGGCGCTGCCCGCGCTGGCCGATGCGGTCGTCCCGCTGGAGCACACCGAGAACGGGGTGGCGCACGCGGCGCGGGTCACCGTGGCGCGCGCGGTCCCGTCCCGGGCCTACGTGCGTCGCACCGGAGAGGACGTGCAGACCGGCGACGTCGCGGTGCGTCCGGGCGCGGTGATCGGCTCAGCGCAGGTGGGACTGCTGGCCGCGGTGGGACGGGCCAAGGTGCGAGTACACCCGCGACCCCGGCTGTCGGTCCTGTCGGTCGGCGAGGAACTGGTTGACGTCGACCGCACCCCCAGCGCCGGGCAGCTCTACGACGTCAACTCCTATGCGTTGGCTGCGGCCGCCCGCGACGCCGGTGCCGAGGTGCACCGCGTCGGCATCGTGCCCAGTGACCCGTCCGGGTTGCGCGACGCGGTGGAGGGCAGATTGCTGCTCTCCGAGATCGTCGTGGTGACCGGGGCGGTCGGTGGCTCGACGGGTGACGAGATTCATCGTGCGCTGGCCGAACTCGGCCCGCTGGATGTGCAGCGGGTGGCCATGCACCCCGGATCTACCCAGGGTTTCGGTCGACTCGGTCCCGATTCGGTGCCCACCTTCTTGTTGCCGAGCAATCCGATCAGCGCGCTGGTGGTCTTCGAGGTGCTGGTGCGGCCACTGATTCGGCTCGCGTTGGGTAAGCGCAACCCCCACCGTCGCACCATCACGGCCCGGCTGCTGTCGCCGGTGACGTCGGTCGCGGGTCGTCGCGGGTTCCTGCGCGGCCAGCTGCTGCGCGATCCTGACACCGGCGAATACCTGGTACAGCCCCTCGGTACGGCCGGCGCGCATCTGTTGACGTCGCTGGCTGAGGCGAACTGTCTGATCCTTGTCGACGTAGACACCACCGAGGTGTCGGTCGGCGAGGAGGTGGCGGTGAGCTTCCTGGCCCAGCGAGGTTGACGCACCGTGTTCGCATTCCGGTTCGATGACCGGCCTGCGGGCCGCCATCCCGGTTGGCCAGCTCGGCTCGGCCCCGTGCGGGTCGCGGCGGGGCAGGTCGCGCTGCGCCCGGTACGGCTGCGCGACGGCTCGGCGTGGAGCCGGCTACGGTTACGCGACGAGGCATACCTGAGCCCCTGGGAGCCCGACGGAGAGGGCTCCTGGGCGGAGCGCTCCACCACCATGGCCTGGCCGGTGATCTGCAGCGGGCAGCGCGCGACCGCTCGGCGGGGGCAGGCTCTGCCGTTCTCCATCACCCTGGACGGCCAGCTCGCCGGCCAATTGACCCTGGGCAACGTGGTGCGGGGCTCGCTGCGCTCGGCGTGGGTCGGTTACTGGGTGGAGTCGACCGTGGCCGGAGGTGGTATCGCCACCGGGGCGGTGGCGTTGGCGGTGGACCACGCCTTCGGACCCGTCGGGTTGCACCGGATCGAAGCCACCGTGCGCCCGGAGAACGTGGCCAGCCTCCGGGTACTGGCCAAGCTCGGGTTCCGCGACGAGGGACTGCTGCGGCGTTACCTGGAGGTGGACGGTGAGTGGCGGGACCATCAGCTGCTGGCGCTGACCGCGGACGAGGTTGGTGCCGGACTGGTATCGCGCTTGATCCGCGCCGGCTGCGCTCACCTGCCCTGACCCGGCGCGCCTCCGAGATCCGGATGTCCACGGTGACTACCGTGACTCACGGTAATTCAGTCAGCTCATGATCACAGACCGGGGTGGGGGGCGAGAAGTGCCCAGCTCGCTGATCTTCGCGGCGCTGGCGGTGGCATGGCTCGTCGTCCTTGTCCCGATGATCGCGAAGCGACGGCAGGAGGTGGCCTGCATTGCCGAATCCGCGCTTGCCTCTAGGGTGCTGCGTCGGCCAGACCTTTCCCCGCACAACCGGGAGATGCCCATGATCAGCGAACGGATCTCGGAGCCCGGCGTGATCGAGCGCCGGTACCGGCCGGGCCGTGGTGGTTTCGACCCTGAGGTCGCCGCGCAGGTGGCCCGAGCGAAATACGCGTTTCGGCAGCGAGTGGTGCTCGGTCTGGCGGCCGGCGCGGTAGTCACCCTGGTGCTGGCGCTGACGGCGTCGAGCCTGTGGTGGTGGATGCACACTGCGCTGGACATGTCGGTGCTCGGTTATCTCGGCTACCTGCGCCGCCAGGTGCAGATCGAAGAGGAGGTGCGGCAACGCCGGGCCGCGCGGCTGACCGGTTCTCGCGCCGCCATGCCCGCTCCCGCTCCCGCTGCCGGCCTCGCCGAGGAGGTTTCTGCCGACGTCACCCACGAGCCGGTGGAAGAGCCGCCGGCGCGCTCTGCGGAGGTGCCTGCGTCTCATCCCACTGCCGTAGTGCTGGACCTCGACGACGAAGATCCGATGTTCGAAGAGCTGAAGTCCGCTTTCGAGCCGCGCTACCGTCGAGCGGTCGGCGAGTAGCCGACAGCTGGCTGCTACGCTCAGCGAGCACCGCAAGGGGCTGTAGCGCAGTTGGTAGCGCGTCTCGTTCGCATCGAGAAGGTCAGGGGTTCGATTCCCCTCAGCTCCACTCCAGGTCAGAGCCCCTCTCCAGAGATCTTCGTAAGGGGTGCTGGACCCCCGTACAGCAGCAAAGTACAGCAGTAGGTCATCCACCGAGGCTGTCTCCCAACTGCTTCAACGCAGCTCGGGTGGCCTTGGACGACGCTTGCACGTAGATCTCCATGGTCACCGCGATTTGCGCGTGGCGAAGGATCTGCATGACCTGACGGGGGTGCACGTCCAGGTCGACCAACAGCGTCGCGCAGGTGCGGCGCCCGTCGTGCACTGTGATCTTCCGGACGCCGGCATTGGCGCAGCGGGCATCCCATGAACGGTTGAAGTTCCGCGGCTCGATCGGCGACCCCCACTTCGTCGTGAAGATCAGCTTGCCGCCCTGCCAGGCCGACCCCGCCGTATCCCTCGCATGGGTTTCCTCCGCCTTTCGGAGCTTCAGCGCGGCTGCACAGATGTCCGGTAGCGGCAGCGTGGCATCGGAGGTGGAGGTCTTGGTCTCCCGATGCAGCAATTGCCGGCTCACGCGTTGCAGTTGACGGCCAATCGACAGTTCCCCGGCGTCGAGGTCGACGTCGTCCCACGTCAGGCCGAGCACCTCGCCCTTGCGGAGACCGAGCACGAGAATCAACACGTAGACGGCGTATAACGGATCACCTTCCGAGCGCGCGGACTCCAGGAATTGTCGGGCTTCTTCGCTGCTCCACGCCTTGCCCTTCCGCTTGCGCACTGACGGAAGCTTGATCGAGTTCGCCATGTTCTTGGCGATGAGGTCCTCAGTTACCGCTTGGGACAAAGCGGCGCGCAAGCACGCCCGGATGTCGTTGACGGTGCGGGACGACAGCCGGGCCTCGCAGCACTTGCTTACTGCGCAGCATCGACGTTTCTTCTCCGAACGAGCGGCGTCCTTACCCTGCGCGCAGCACTGGCAAGTACGGGCCACCTCGTTTATCCATGTCTGGACATCCCGCACGTTGAGCCGATCGAGGCGTCGAGCGCCGAGTCGCGGGACGATGTGCAAGCGGACGAATAGCTCGTAATTAACGTATGTGGCGGGCGCCAGGTTTGGCCGCACTACCTCCTCAAGCCAGTAGACCAGGAACTCGCCCAGCTTGGGCACACTCGTTGCCATCGGCCCTTGCCGCGCCCGCTGCTGGAGCTTGAGCCACTTGTCATGCACCTGCTCCCGGGTCTTCCCGTAGATGTATTTGCGCTGTCGCTGCCCATCGGGCTTGGTGACCCATGTGTAGGCGGCGAAGCCGTTGCGGTAGGGGAAGATCGAGCCCTCACCGTTAGCTCTGGCTCGCGTGCTCATGCACTTGCCTCGGCGACCCGACGGGCAACGTACTCGTCTACCCACTCAGGCAGAACGCGCCGGTGGCCGCCGTCCTTGAGGGAGCGGATCTGCCCGGTGGCGATGAGGAGCTTGGTCTTCGAGAGGCCGTAACCGAGCTGCTCGGCGACCTCAGCCACGCTGTACCACTTGGGCGCCAATCGCGATCCGGCTAGCAATTCCTGTAGGTCGTTCACTCTGTCCCTTCCGGTGTTATGGTCGGTCCTGTTGCTATGCGGCGTCTCGGGCGGCTTGTCGTCGTTCGCGTGCTCGGGCGGCTGCGGAGAGAGCGAGTGCGGTGTCTCCAGCGGTGAGGTAGCCGGCACCAGCGAATTCCCAGTGCGAGACGACAAGCGTGGTGTCCTCGTCGAACAGCTCGTGGGCCTGCTCAGCGGCCTGGCGTCGGCGGTAGATCCGCCGCTCGCCACGGATCGCGCCCAGCGTGGTGGAGTAGCGGCGGCTCTTGGAGGCGAAGTGACCGCAACTCCTCGTCATAGGTAGTATTGGCTGCAGTGATCGAGGAACGGCCCGTGGGCATGCCTATACGACCAGCCTGCTCTACGGTGATGACCAGACCTCCTCGGCGACATCCTGGTACTTCATTCTGCCGGCAGGAACGACCAGAAGATCATGTAAGCGGGCGACGGTGTCCATGTCGCGTCGTTCATCGACGGCAAGGATGCCGTCGGCCCAAACGACATGGGCAAGCTCGCGCAGGTACTGGTGGTGCATATCGATGACCTCAGCCTTGTGCAGCCCCATACCGTGGGCGAGGTCGAGTAGCGCGTCGGCTTCGGTCGCGCAGATCTGCCGGTCCAACAGCGCGTCATCCAGCATAGCCAGATAGGCATCCGCGACCGGATCACCGGTACGTGGAATCCGATCGACGAGTCGCGCCAGGAAATGCGGCTCGACGTACCCCAACGGGGTGCACTTTACCGGGGCAACGACGCCGCAGGGAAGCACAGGCCAGGCCCACTCCGCAGCTTGCATGTGATCGTCAGTGAGTCTGACGGTCTGCGGGAACCCCCGCAGGAGGTGGGCGAGCAGCATGGCTGCCGCCATTGCATCGTCACGGGCGGTGTGCCAGTCCATATCCGGCAACCCGGCCGTGGCGCAGCACTCCATCAGAGATCGTCGGGAATACGGCATCGCCCGCCCCGCAGCCGCCATGGTGCAGAGGCCGGCGATGCTATGGAATGGGGTATCGACGTCGTACCGCTCGAACTCCGCGCGCAAGTGCATCGCGTCGAACGACCAGTTGTGCGCGACGACGACGAAGCGGTGGCAGCCTGAAAGTCGTTCCTGTGGTTTGATCAGACGATCACAGTCAGCTCGGTGAAGGCGGCCGCCACCTTCAGCGGCGTGGGTTGTTCGATTCCGAGTTCGTAGTGTCCGCGGCGGAGGTTCTGGACGAACGTGTGCCCCGTGGTGATCACTCGTGCGCAGCGAAGCTGTTTGAGGCCGCGTATCGGGCGGAGCCGGGACTTTAATCGGCTGTGATCGGCTTCGAGCTGGTTGTTGGCATAGGGCTCGGTGTGGTGCCAGGCGCCCGGGGCCAGCTCATCGAGGACCCCCGGGTAGACCGCCGCCCGGTCGGTGATGACCTCGACCGGGGTGAGCGTGGTGGTCAGCGCCCGGGTGAAGAATCGGCGGGTGGCCGCCACTAGAACGTCGATGACCTGGCCGAACTGATCGATGGCTCGGTACAGGTAGACCCAACGGCCCACGACTTTACGCACATCTCATCGACAAATCACCAATCACTCGGCGCGTGCCGGCAGGATCGGGCGGCGTCGATCAACAGCGGGGTGAAGCGCTGCACCCAGCGATAGACGGTGACGTGGTCGGCGTTGATGCCACGCTCGGCCAGCAGTTCCTCGACGTCTCGGTATGAGAGTCCGTAGCGCAGGTACCAGCGAACAGCGAGTGTGATCACATCCGGAGGGAAGCGGAATCCTGTGAAACTGGATTTCGATGCTGACACTTGACGGGAGCGACGACGCATCGACCAAGCCTGCCTGATCTTGCTGTCCACCGACGCAACAGTCCCGGGGGCGGGGCACCCCGCCCCCTACTCGATTTCCATTAGAGGGCAATTCGATCCCATTAGAGGGCAATTCGGCAACAGGCCGCCAGGCTGGACGTGGAGCACCACACATGGTGGATGGAGCTAGGGATCTGAACCCGTCTCACGCGTGGCGGCTGCCATCGAGCTCAGGAGGAGGTGATAGGTGCCTGCTGTA
>DATEMN010000546.1:0-9035 GCA_035275565.1 Pseudonocardiaceae bacterium
GTGTGGGACACCCTCACCGAACTGGAGCAAGCCGGGCACTACCCCGGCACCATCGACGCGCTACGGCGCGTCCTCGCCGCACACCAGCCCACCACGGCAGGCCGGTGCCGCACCTGCCGCCGGATCACCGGACGCCGCCGCCCCTTCCCCTGCATCGTGTGGCACCAGATCCGCTGCGACCTGCTTGGCCCGTTCGCCCACCACCGAGCAAACCGAAATGGAGACTTGGGGGTATTCAGGGTATTCATCTGACCGGGCTAGCCCAGGTCGGTGGTTCGCCATGGTCGAGCTGCCCGCGGGCGGTCCATGCTCGGCGGAGACCCCCGTTTTCCCGGTGGTGTGGGTGGCGTGGTCTTGGGCTGGGGTTGAGGACTAGGTCGTGATAGCGCACTGGGTGGTGGGCGATGGCGGGTTGGAGTAGCTGGTAGAAGACCAGTCCTCGGCTGCGGGATCGGCACCGGTTGACGCGGAAGACGAACTCGTTGAGGCAGGTGGGCGGGTTCCACTGCGCCCTGATGGGTACCGAGCAGCCACCGCGTGATCGGCGAGGGGGCAGAAGCGTCAGCCAGTGGCGCCATCCGGCACCGGCCCATCCTCCTGGGCGCTGTCACCTTCAGCACCACGGCTGTTTCAAGATCGAATAGGGCGATCGGCCCGATAGTGGCAGCTCGGCGTCGGCGGACCAGCTGATGATCGCTATTTGGGAAGAACGAGCCGTGCTGTGCGCGGCTATCGCTTCCGAAACGGCGATCATGAACTGCCCAGGGCTAAGGATCCGGGATCCCTGGCGCGGCGATGCCGGCCAGCCACCTCCGTCCCCGGTGCGCACCACCAGAGCTACCCCCGACCACCCTGGCAAGCCCGGGTGGTGAACTCCCGGAACCGGGCGCAGGCGTCAATCCGAGGACGGGAACCGATCACCCAGACCATATTCGATGAAACAGCCGCGGGTAGTGCACGCTCACCCGGGGCGCTGAGCACCGCAGCCGAGCAGCCGACCACTTAGACTACCGGTCCAACTCGCCGCGGATGAACGCCTCGACGGCCTGGTGTGCGTCGGAGTCGGAGTATTGCACCGGTGGCGACTTCATGAAATACGACGAGGCGGAGATGATCGGCCCGCCGATGCCCCGATCTTTGGCGATCTTTACCGCGCGAATCGCGTCGATGATCACACCCGCGGAGTTGGGCGAGTCCCAGACCTCGAGTTTGTACTCCATGTTCAGCGGTACATCGCCGAAGGCGCGGCCCTCCAGCCGCACATAGGCCCACTTGCGGTCGTCGAGCCACGGCACGTAATCCGACGGACCGATATGGACGGCGGCCTTCTCCATCTCGTGCGGCACCTGCGAGGTCACCGACTGCGTCTTGGAGATCTTCTTCGACTGCAGCCGTTTCCGCTCCAGCATGTTCATGAAATCCATGTTGCCGCCGAAGTTGAGCTGGTAGGTCCGCAGTAGCTCCACCCCCCGGTCCTCGAACAGCTTGGCCAGTACCCGGTGCGTGATGGTGGCCCCGACCTGGGACTTGATGTCGTCACCGATGATCGGGACCCCGGCTGACGTGAACTTGTCCGCCCAGGAAGGATCGGAGGCGATGAACACCGGAAGCGCATTGACGAACGCGACCCGAGCGTCCAGCGCGCACTGGGCGTAGAAGCGGTCCGCCTCCTCCGAGCCCACCGGCAGATACGACACCAGCACGTCGGCGCCGGACTCGCGCAGCACCTCGACAACGTCGACCGGTTTCTCGTCGGACTCGGTGATGATGTCGCGGTAGTACTCGCCCAGACCGTCCATCGTGTGCCCACGGTGCACAGTGACCCCCAACGGGGGCACGTCGCAGATTGAGATGGTGTTGTTCTCGCTGGCGACGATGGCCTCGGACAGGTCGCGGCCCACCTTCTTGGCGTCGACGTCGAACGCCGCGACGAACTGAAGGGCGCCGACGTGGTACTCGCCGAACTGCACGTGCATGAGGCCGGGTACCCGGGTGGTGGGGTCAGCGTCGCGGTAATAGTGCACGCCCTGTACCAGGGAGGCAGCGCAGTTGCCCACGCCCACAATGGCCACCCGGATACCGGGACCGGCGGGACGCTCGACGCGGCCTTCAGTCATGGTCTGACCTTTCTCTGTGGTCGTGTGACGGGTTCGCTTGTTCCTGGGCGATCAGTTCGTTGAGCCAGCGCACCTCGCGCTCACTGGTGTCCAGACCCATCCGGTGTAGCTCGAGGGTGTAACGGTCGATCTGGTCACCGGTCCGCGCGAGTGCGGCCCGCAGCCCCTCTCGCCGTTCCTCGACCCGGCGACGCCGACCTTCCAGGATGCGCATCCGGACATCGGCCGGGGTCCGCGAGAAGAACACCAGGTGCACCCCGAACCCGTGGTCCTCCCAGGTCTGCGGGCCGGCGTCGGCCAGCAGGGTGGTGAAGCGCTCCTTGCCATCCGCGGTGAGTTTGTAGACTCGTCGGGCGCGCCGCGCCCAGGCTTTGCCCCGGCTGGCGCGCAGGTCTTCCACCCTTTCAGGGTCCTCGACGATGAAACCGCAGCGTTGCAATCGGCGCAGGGTGGGGTACAGGGAGCCGAAGGAGCAGGCGCGGAACGCCCCGAGCAGATCGGTGAGCCGTTTGCGCAGTTCGTAGCCGTGCATCGGATCGTCGTGGAGCACCCCGAGTACCGCGAGCTCCAGCACGCGGCACCTCCATAGCAGCACTCCGATGTATCACCCGATTATATCGTGCCGATACATCGACGCCTGCGTCACTCACGTCACGAGACCAGCAGGTCCGCCCGAACGCCCGAGCGATGATCACAAAAAGGTTGCGTAGGCTGTCTGGCGTGCGGACCCAACGGCAGGTGGTGGACTACGCGTTGCAGCGGCGTGTGCTGCTCGCGGAGGTCTACGCCGGCCGGGCCGGGGTCATGGAGGTCTGCGACGCGAGCCCGTACCTGCTGCGGGCCGCCAAGTTCCACGGCGAGCCCAGCTCGATCACCTGCCCGGTGTGCCGCAAGGAATCCCTGACGCTGGTCTCGTGGGTGTACGGTGACGAACTCAAGCATGCCGCAGGCTCCGCCCGGACCCGTGACGAGCTGAAGCGGATGGCGACGCTGTTCGAGGAGTTCAGCGTGTACGTCGTTGAGGTCTGCCGGACATGCAGCTGGAACCACCTCGTGCAGTCATACGTCCTGGGGACGAGTGGGGTAGCGAGTAGGCGGTCCCGCAGGAGGACTGCGGCAGAGTGATCCGCGCCCAACAGCCGGGTTTACCAGGCTGTTGACATCCCTTCAGGGTCTGAAGTACTGGTCTGGGAGGCCAACGCGTGAGCGACCAGCGAGAAGACAGCGGTCGGCGCTTGTGGAATCCGAATGAGAACTGCCCACCGGAGCGGTTCGCCCACAACCGGCAAGTGAATAAGTCCCGGCAGGAGCCCGAGCTCCTCACTCACGCCGCCTCCCGACCTGCCGACCACGGCGATCGGCAGGATAAGGGGAACCGTCCGCCGGCGGACGGCACGGCGCGCCGGCGCTGGATCCGCACCGTCGCCCTGGTGGGCCTGCTACTCGCGGTGCTGACGCCGGTACTGGCGTTCTTCGCCGGCTGGTTGTTCCTCACCGTGCCGTCGCCGGCGGCGCTGGCGGCGCAGCAGAAGCAGGTCACCACGATCATGGCCGGGGACGGGACCACCGAGATCGGCCGCTACGTGCCCGAGCAGGGCAACCGGATCGCGGTGGATCTCGATCAGGTTCCGGTGCATGTGCAGAACGCCGTGCTGGCCGCCGAGGACCGCAGCTTCCGGTCCAATCCCGGATTCGACGTCGCCGGCATCACCCGGGCAGCGTGGAAGCAGCTCACCGGCGGCTCCGGCGGTGGGTCCACGATCACCCAACAGTATGTCAAGGTCGCTACCGGCCACGACGAATACAGCATCTTCCGGAAATTCCGCGAGATGGTCGTCGCAGCCAAGATCACTAAGCAGAACTCCAAGGACCGGATCCTGGCGGACTATCTCAACACGATCTACTTCGGCCGCGGGGCGTACGGCATCCAGGCCGCCAGCCAGGCGTACTTCCGCAAGAACGTGCAACAGCTGACCGTCTCCGAGGCAGCCGTGCTGGCCGCCGCGATCCGGTCCCCCTCCCGATTGGATCCGGCCAAGAACCTGCAACAGTCGGAGGACCGGTGGAACTTCGTGCTAGACGGCATGGTCAGTCAGAATTGGTTATCCCAGGCCGATCGCGATGAGGCGCAGTACCCGGCGACCATCGCACCGGGGCAAGCCCCGGGCTCGCCGACTGACGACCGGGCACACATCGTTGACCGGGTACTCGAGGAGTTAGAGAAGAACGGCATCGACCGGGAGCGGTTGGCCGTCAATGGTGGCCGGATCAACACCACCATCGACGCCCGGGCGCAAAGCCTGGCCCGGGATGCGGTGCTCACCACGCTGGGCGGGCAGCCCCCCAACCTGCACTCCTCGCTGGTCGCGATCGATCCGCGCAGCGGAGGGGTGACCGCGTACTACGGTGGATCGGAAGGGGATGGCTTCGACCTGGCTGGTGGGCCGGTTTGGAACCCGGGCTCGGCGTTCAAGCCGTTCACCATGATGGCCGCGCTCGAGCAGGGAATCGGCCTGAACACGATCTACGACGGCAACTCGCCGCTGGTCATCGACGGGAGGCCGTACGCCAACTCGGAGAGTCGCGACTATTCCAGGCTGACCTTGCACGACGCGATGACGCAGTCGGTCAACACGGCCTTCGTGCGGCTGGCCGAGAAGGTGGGACCGCAGGCGATCCGCAACGCCGCGATCAGGGCAGGTATCCCGGAGCAGGTCAACGGCAAGCGCTCGCTGTCGGAGCTGGACAGCGGCCAGCCGGCGCTGGGTATCACCCTTGGCCAGTACCCGGTGCACACGATCGACATGGCCAGCGCCTACGCGACCTTCGCCGCCGACGGCATGCGGCACGACCCGTTCTTCGTCCGGGAGTACGTCAACGCCCGCGGCGAGATCGACTACACCCACGTCGACGAGTCGAAACAGGCCTTCGACCAGACCAACCTCGAACGCAACTCACAGCTGGCCCGTAACCTCACCGCGACATTGACCGACGTCGCACGCAGCTCACAGATCCCCCTGGACGGAGGCCGGCAGGTCGCCGTCAAGACCGGTACCCACCAGCGTGGCGACACCGGCTCCAACTCCGCTGCCTGGACCGTCGGGTACACCCCCTCGATCTCCACCGCGGTGTGGGTGGGTGACCCGGCCAACTCGGCGCTCAAGAACTCCAGCGGCGGCGATGTCTTCGGACGGGGCTTGCCAGGAGCGATCTGGCAGCGGTTCATGAATTCCTACCTCACCGGCACCCCGATGGAGACCTTCCCCGAGTTCACCCTGATCGGGCCGGCCCCGCCACCCCCCGTGCAGGCGGCTCCGTCCACGTCGCCCAAGCGCGAATCCGTGCGGACCAGGCCCTCCGCTCAACCCGAGCCGGATTTCGAGCAC
Source organism: Pseudonocardiaceae bacterium (assembly GCA_035275565.1). Lineage (GTDB taxonomy): Bacteria > Actinomycetota > Actinomycetes > Mycobacteriales > Pseudonocardiaceae. The sequence goes on from DATEMN010000546.1 coordinate 5,504, forward strand.
CTCCCCGTGCCAGTCGATCCGCCAGAGGAGCAGACCAAGCCCTCGTTGCGCAAGTGCTTCCCGTTCTGTGATTCCTCCCCGCCGGAGGACGAGGAAGAGGGTGGTGCGCGGCGCTGACGACGGCTTCCTAGCGGCTTCGTAGCATCACACCGTGCCGCGCCGGATCGATGAGCGTTCGTTGACGCCCGCGCAGCGGGTGGTGCCCAGTTGGACCGATCCGGTGCCCCGGCTGGCCAGCCGGATCGTGGGCGGTCCGCTGGGCCGCCACGCCGTGCTCGGCCGGCACTGGTTCTGGACCCCGCTGCGAGTGGTGTTGCTGCTCGCGACGATCACCGTGATGCTCGGCTGGCTGGCCAAGGCACCGTGCCTGCAGACCTATCGCGACAACGCCGGTGTGTTGCAGCTGGACTGGCGAGACGGCCGGCAGTACCGGGCGATGTGCTACTCGGACACCATCCCGCTCTACACCGCGGAACGGCTGGACCAGCCCGGGCTGGCCGGCTTGCCGTACGCCACCTCGTGGATCGAGCATCAGGGCGAGCCCGGTGAGCAGGTACGCTACATGGAGTACCCGGTGCTCACCGGCATGTACCAGTGGGTCGTCGCCAAGCTCGCTCAGGCTTGGGTAGCGGTGGCCGAGCTGGGCTGGCTTCCCGGGTCGGTACCAGCCGTCGCGCACTTCAACATCAGCGCGGTGTGGCTGACCGCGGCGTGGTTGATGACGGTATGGGCGCTGGTGACGCTCTCCCGGCGACGACCATGGGATGCCGCTTTAGCCGCGCTGTCGCCCCTGGTGGTGGTGCACGCGTTCACCAACTTCGACGCGCTGGCCACCGCGCTGGCCACGACCGGGCTGCTGGCCTGGGCGCGGCGACGCCCGGTGCTCGCCGGTGTGCTGCTCGGCCTGGGTGCCGCCACCAAGCTCTACCCGCTGTTCCTGCTGGGCCCGATCCTGCTGCTGTGCCTGCGGGCCGGGCGGCTGCGCGCCGGGCTACAGGCCACCGCCGCGGCGGCAGTGGCCTGGGTGGTCGTCAACCTGCCGGTGGCGGTGCTGTTCCCGGCCGGATGGTCGGAGTTCTTCCGGCTCAGCAACCGGCGCGGAGCCGATCCGGACTCGCTGTACACCGTGGTGTCGACCTTCACCGGGTGGCCTGGCTTCGACGGCGTCCTCGCGTCCGGTCAGATCCCCCACGTGCTCAACCTGGTCAGCGCGTCGCTGTTCGTGCTGGCCTGTGTGGGGATCGGCTGGGTGGCGCTGGCCGCGCCGCGCCGTCCGCGGCTGGCCCAGCTGTGTTTTCTGGTGGTGTGCGCTTTTCTGCTCACCAACAAGGTGTGGAGCCCGCAATACTCGTTGTGGCTGGTGCCACTCGCGGTGCTGGCGATCCCCCAGTGGAAGCCGGTGCTGGCTTGGATGATGATCGACGCGGTGGTCTGGGCCCCCCGGATGGCCTACTACCTCGGCGTGGACAACAAAGGTCTGCCGATCGAGCCGTTCCTCGGCACGGTGGTGCTGCGCGACGCCGCGGTGCTGGTCCTGGTCGCCCTGGTTCTGCGGCACATCTGGCGCCCGGACCACGACCCGATCCGTCTCACCGGCGACGACGACCCCCACGGCGGCGTCCTCGACAACGCCCCTGACACCAGGGGTCCGGCCCGCAGCAAACGGGCTACCCGCCCAGCTGGTCCCTGAGCCAGGCGATGTCTTCGGCTTGAGTGCTGGGATCGGTTTCCAGTATTACGGTGGCGTTCGCTGCGGCGCAGACCGCCACCAACAACTCGGCCGCAATGGTGCCCTGGCGCAGCGGCGCATGGCGGTCCCGAGCCGAGCCGAACTCGTCACGTGAATTGTTGCAGTGCACCAGGTCGATCCGGCCGGTGATGGCCTTGACCCGATCGACCACGCCGTCCAGGTCCTCCCCGGCGGCGAACGCGTGGCAGGTGTCCAGGCAGAAGCCGACATCGTAGTCACCGATCGCATCCCATAACCGGGCCAACGACTCAAACCGGCGCGCCATCGCGTTGTCCCCACCCGCGGTGTTCTCCACCAGGATACGAGTATCGAAACCACCCTCGGCGGACTGCCGGGCAAACATCTTCCGCCAGTTCTCGACCCCCTGCGCGGGATCCTCACCCTTAGTGACATGACCGCCGTGCACCACCACACCGTGTGCCCCGATCGTGGCAGCCGCGGTGGCGTGCTGCGCGACCAGTTTGCGCGACGGAATACGGATCCGGTTGTTCAGTGACGCCAGGTTGATCACATACGGTGAGTGCACGTAAATCTCTAGGTCAGCGGCGCGCAACTGGCCGGTGGAGGGATGCGCACCGGGCGCCTTCCAGCTCTGCGGAGCTGCGAGGAAGAACTGCACTGCGGCTGCGTTGCGCTCCGTAGCATCCTGAACCGGATTGTCGTCGCTGACGTGGGCGCCGATGCGCATGACGATAGCGTAGACCCTGCGTGTCGGGAGCAGATCGGCGCACCCGTAGGGATACGGTGAGTGCACGGTGACCGCACAGCGTCACCTCGATCTGCTGAAAGTGCTGGTTACCGTCACAGGGAGCCTTTATGGTCGTTACCCTGAGGACGCAGTCACTCTGAGGACACAACCGGGTACTGAGGGACACGGAGGAACCTATGGGCACACGGACGAGGGTGACCACGGTTGCGGGAGCAGCCACGTTACTGTGCGCCGCGAGCGCTTTCGGGGGGGGCTTTGCGGCTCTCGCCGCACCCTCCACCGTTTCCACCTCTGCGACGACCCAGGCAGCAGAGGCTCCCCTGCCGATGCTCGTGGGCAGCTGTGGGAACACGGTGCGTGGCGCTTCCGGGCAGCGAGTGGGTGTGCGGACAGCAAGCCTTCCGGTCGTTGACGTCGGTCGGGTGCCCGCCAACGGGTCGAAGACATTCGACGCCGCTCCGGCCCTGCATGAAATGCTGGGTCCGGTAGCCCCGGCATGCAAGATCACCGCTGAAGCGATCCCGGCCCTTCCCTCCCCGATCGCCGGAGTGATCGAACCCGCGCTGGCCCCCACCAAGGACCTGACGGGTGGCGTGGTCCCGGCACTGGCCCAGCCCGCGGCTCCGGGGCCGAACAGCGCGCCGCCACCACCGGCGCCAGCGGAACAACCGCAGCCCGCGACAGTGCCTGCGTTGGCCCCTGCGGGCTTCGGTCCGCTGTACGGGCCCATGTCACCGCCCTTCCCGTACGCGCTGGGTCTCTACAGCAGTGGATTGCCCCACTACAACTACGCTGAACTGCTGGCCATCGGCCGTCCCGGCTCGCTCGGACGGCTCTCAGCGGGCATGCTGACCGCAGACCTGTTCGGCAGCTCATCGGTGAGCAACAGCCCGCTTCCCGGCAAGCAGAGTGCCGCGGCCAACGACGTCGCCGCCGCAGGTCGCGCGTCCGCGTTGGAGGACAGCGGTGTCGAGCGGATCGCGCTGCCGGTCCTGGTGGCGGTGTTGATGCTGGCCAGCATCAGTGCCGCATTGCTGCGCAGCTGGGTGCTCGGACGACGCTGAACTCGGCCC
>DATEMN010000547.1:0-2243 GCA_035275565.1 Pseudonocardiaceae bacterium
GTAGCTTCGGATGTTGGCTCGAACGTAGCGACGCAGATCGTCTGTGCCGCGCAGCTGCGGTCCGGGTAGTGCTTCCCCACGGCACCACGGCGCTAATGCGGGCGCGGTGCCGATCGCGCGGGCGATGCCCAGCCCGGCTACGACGATGTCCAGGTCGCGCTGGTCGGTGTAGTACGCGGGATCGATTACTGGGTGAGCCCCGGGGGTCCTGCTGGCCAGGCGGAGCGAACCGCGACTGAATGGGGACATGAGCGAGACCGTGATGGCGTAGCCCTGCCCGATGTCGGGGCCGCGCAACGAGTCCGCGCGCAGCGGAACGTCCACGAACATGATCTGCACGTCCGGGCCGTGCTCGCCGATGCCGGTGTTCAGCAGGCCCTGGACCTCGCCGTGGTTGTTGGTCCCGGGCGGCACCGGCCGGGCGGACTGGTAGACCACACCGCACATGGGGTGGTCGTACAGGTTCGCCCCGACGCCGGGCAGGTCCGCAACGACCTCGATACCATGGTCGTCCAGGTGATCCGCCGGTCCGATCCCGGACAGCATCAGCAGTTGCGGGGTGCCGACCGCGCCGGCGGTGAGCACGACCTCCCCGGTGCCGTCGGCGACGATCGTGTCGGCGCCGACGTGATACTCCACGCCCCGGCACCGGTCGCCGTCCATCAGCAGCCGATGCACCAGCGCGTCGGTGACCACGTCCAGGTTCGGCCGGCGCCGGACGGGGGCGAGATAGGCGTCCGCCGCGCTTTGCCGGCGGCCGTCCACGATGCTCAGGTCGCACCACCCGAAGCCCTCTTCCAGGCCGCCGCTGATGTCCCGGGCCATCGGGTAACCGGCTTGCCCGGCCGCCTGCAGACCGGCCTCGGCGATGGGATGCCGGTGGACCGCGGGGCCCGGGGTGAGCGGGCCACCGATACCGCGCAACGCGGGATCGCGGCCGGGGGTGTGTTCGCTGCGTTTGAAGGCCGGCAGCAGGTCGTCGAACCCCCAGCCTTTCGCACCTGCCGTGACCCAGGCGTCGTAGCTGGCGCGATGCCCGCGCACGAAGTTCATCGCGTTGATGGATGAGGACCCGCCCAGCCCACGGCCGCGCGGCCAGGCCACCGACGTGCCAGTGACAGGCTGAGGCACGGTGTGATCCGCCCAGTCGGCGGTGGATCCCAGCAGGGTGGGCCATGCCGGCGGAATCGCCATCGCTTCCAGCGGCCGCGCACCACCCGCCTCGAGCAGCAACACTCGTGCGCCGTCCTGCGACAGCCGTGCGGCCAGCACGCAACCCGCGGTGCCAGCGCCCACCACCACGTAGTCATAACCGCGCATACCAACCCCCTACGGTCCTGTTCCGCGACGTCCCTCATCCTTCAAGCCGATCGACGAACGATGACGAGGTCGTGCCTACAAGACTGGCGTTGGAGCGCTCGTTTAGCTTCGGCGCTGGCGCCTATCTGCGCCCCCCGTTGGCTGCAACGCCAAGGCTGCAGCCAGCAGCAATCAGGGTGATCCGGTCGCCTTCATCGCGTCCTGCGGCCAGCGCACCGCGGAATCGAGGGATCCAGCTCGGCCAGGTGCCGGGGGTGACCGCGATGCAGGTGCATGTCCTCACCGTCGTCAGCTGGGTGTTGCTCGCGCTGGACGCCGCGCTCGGTGTGGTCATCCTCCGGCGACGGTGGCACAAGGCCGCGGCCTCGCCCGTCCCGGCCTGAGCTTCGTGCCGCCGGATCCGGGCTTCAGCGCAGGACATCGCGTCGGCTCCGGTGCGAAGTGTGCCGCCTGCGGTACTCGCGCCAGGTCAGCCAGGCGATTGCGGCGTCGAGGAGAGTCAGGAGAACGAGGCCCAGGGTGGGGCTCAGGAGGATCCGGTACACCTGGTACGCGATGAAGGCGACGAGGAACGCGATCGTCCAAGGGTATGCCCACAGCTTGTTGCGCAGCAGGGCGCCCACGAGGACGATTTTGACGACGCCGTGAGCCAGCAGATAGACACTGGCGAACGCGGTGGCGGACACGGTCAGGCCGTGCGCCAGGCGCTGGAGTTCATTGGCGACCAGATCGTGGGGGTCCTCGGAGAGCTCGTGCTGGGTGAGCGCCGTCACGGTGCGGTTGAGGGAGGCCGGTGACACCGCCAGGAGAAGGATGCCGCCGATCAGCTCCAGGATTCCGTCGAGTCCCTTGAGGAGGATGCCAACCTCGAAGAGCCGGTCCAGCCGGTCCTTGGCTACGAGGCGAGCCATCGTGGTGCTCCT
>DATEMN010000548.1:0-13238 GCA_035275565.1 Pseudonocardiaceae bacterium
CTCTACGTCCTTGCGTTCACCCGCATACGACCAGTCGAGCTCCACCCGCGCTGTCGCGCCCGAGGCCGCCCGGAGCATCACCCGGGCCTGCCGGTCGATCCCGTGGGCGTCCCGGGCGATGTCGGCGCTGGTCACGACCAGCTCACCGAGGAACAGCCGGGCCAGGTCGTAGGCGTTCGGGCCGTTGTCGGCCACACAGCCACCACCACAGCGTGCCGGGTCGAGGTACCAGCGGTCCCGGCCGATGTGCTCCTCAATGCGTTCCAGGTAGCGCACGGTCACCGACTCGACCGGCGGCAGCGCGGCCAGCCGGCCGGCCAGCGCGACGACGGCGTGGTTGTACCGGCGATGGAAGGCGGTGAACAGGCACACCCCGGCGGTGCGGGCGCAGTCCACCAGCCGCTCACCGTCTGCGAGCCGGGTCGCGAGCGGCTTCTCCACGCAGACCGCCAACCCCGCTTCCAGCGCGTCTGACACCACGGTGGCGTGCGCGTCGTTGGGGACGGTGATCACGACCGCGTCGAGGTCGGTGTGGGTGAGCAGCTCGTGGTGGTCGCGGTGGCAGGGCACCTGGTCGCGGAACGGTCGCAGCGCCGCATCGTCGATGTCGCAGACGGCCGCCAGCCGCACCGACCGGAGGTGGCGTAGTGCGGCGAGATAGAAGCGGGAGATGACGCCCAGCCCGATGACGCCGAGGCGCAGCTGCCGCATCAGCCGGTGCCGATCGGATCGGGCATCCGCAGCTCCAGCGTGGCAGCGAGGTCGCGCAGCTCCTGGTAGAGCGGTTCGGCCAGCGGTACGCCGTCGCGGTGGTTGGTTCGTGCCCGTTGCGCCTCGGGCCAGCCGGGATAGCGCACGGGTGCGCCGTCGCGTGCCGGTGGGCAGGCGAGCAGGGCACCGAACAGTGTCTGTGCGTCGCGGCGGACGTCGTCGCCCGGGCGCAGCGCACCCGGTGCGATTGCGACGACGAGAAAGCCGATGTCATCGTCGCGTCCGGATGGTCCGCCGTTGCCCGCCAGCGCCTCGGTGTCCGGGCCGAGCCCGGCGCCGGGCACCAGCGCGGCGAGCACCTCGACCATCAGGCCCAGGCCGAATCCCTTGTGCCGGCCGGGGCCGGAGCCGCCGAGCCACAGCAGGTGCGCGTCGCCGCGGTCGAAGGCCGCCGGATCGGTGACCGGGTTGCCCGCCTCGTCTGCCAACCATCCTTCCGGCACCACCAGCCCGGCCCGGGCGGCCGCCCGGACCCGGCCGGTGGGCACCGCCGTCGTGCTCATGTCGAGGACGAAGGGGTAGTGGTCCCCGGCCGGCGCGGCGATGCTGAGGGGATTGGTGCCGAGCATGGCGACCCGGCCGCCTGGTGGCCGGGCGATGCGCTGGCGGCCACAGTTGGCGGCCACGATGCCCACCATGTCGCGCTGGACGGCCCGGACGGCGTGGTGGCCGGCGCAGCCGAAGTGGGTGGCGTCCCGGATCGAGACCATCCCGATGCCGTAGGTGGCGGCGTGGTCGGTGGCCAGGTCCATGGCCTCGCTCGCGGCCCATAGACCCAGCGCTCGGTGGGCGTCAACCAGCACGGCGGCTCCGCGGTCGGCGAGCACCTCTAGCTCAGCCTGCGGATCGACTCGCTTGTCATCGAACAGCGGCAGATACAGCCGGGTGAGGTTGGCCAGACCGTGCGAGTGCAGGCCGGTGAGATCGCCATAGCATAACGCCTCGGCCGCGGTTGCGGCCCGGTCGCTGGGCACCTCGTGCGCGACGAACACCTGCGCGACGAAGGCGCACAGCTCCTGGTAGGCCACCCGGACGGAGGTGATCATCACGGTCATGGCGGGCACCCCTGGCTGCGGGAGAAGGTGACGAGTATCCGGGCGACGTCGGCGGCGAAGCGTTCCAGCTCCGCTAGGTCGGCAAACTCGCCGCGGGCGTGCGCGTGGTTGGCGGCGAGGTCACCGGGGCCGAGAACAGCGGTGAATGTGCCCGGCACGCCGCCCATCCAGATGGCGTCGCAGGTGAAGGCGGGCTCATCGGTGGACCAGCGGGTCAGCCCGGCGCCGTCCAACAGTGCCTCGCACCACGGGTCGGCGTTCACCAGAGTCGGCAGGCCCCGCTTCAGCCACTCCAGCCGGGTCACCGCCGCGGCCTCAGCAGCGGTGCGCGCGAACTCGCGGGTCGATGCGAAGCGCCGGGCGAACTCGGCGAGGCCGTCCCGCAACGCCGCCGCGAACGCGGACTCCAGGCGCTGCCCAGCTTCCGGTGTGGCGTAGGACAGGTTCACCAGCAGCTCACCCGTCCCGTACACCCGGTTGTGCAGGTGACCGGTGTGCAGGCCCGCGACGCAGACCTGCCCGTCGGCGGCTTCCCCGCCCAGCGCCAGGCCCAGGTGCTGGGCGAGGAAGCCGAGCAGCACGGTGGCGTTGTGCCCGTGGTCGGGTCGGTCGTCGATGGCGTCGCAGCCCTCGACGACCACCCGGGCTGTGGCCGCGGCCGTGGATTTCGGGAGATAACGTCGGCCGGTGGGCTCGCAGAAGAGGTTCAGCCGGCCGACGAACCCGCGCTCGACGAGCGGCCGGGTGCCGATCGTGCCCATGGCGCCGCCCTCTTCGCCGGATACCGCCTGGATGAGCACGCCCACGCCGGTTCCGATCGCCGGCTCGGCGGCCAGCGCGGCGCGGATCCCGGCGAGCAGCGCGACGGCGGGTCCCTTCGCGTCGATCGCGCCGCGCCCGTGGAAGCGCACACCGTCGAAACCGGCTGGCTCCAGGCCCGCGACAGTGTCCAGATGGACGTTGAACATGACCGTCGCCGCGCGGGGCAGTGCTGGTCCCAGCCGCAGCACCAGGCTGGGCTGATCGTCCAGGAAGCCAGGATTTTCCGCGGCTGCCCGGCTGACGGCCAGCGGCACGTCGTCGCGCCGTAGCGCCTCCGGTTTCACCGCGGCGTGGTGGACGACGGCGAACCCCAGCTCGGCCGCGGCGTCGGCGTAGGCGTGTTGCGCTTCCCACAGCTGTGGTGGCGGCCCGTCTGGTCCGGTCTCCAGCGGCCCCGCGGTCGGCATCCGGAGCAGGCGCAGCAACAGGTCACGATCGGCCTCGAGCAGGTCAAGCACGGCGCAGCCCGCCGGGGACCGCCATCCACGCTGGGAAGGCCGGCAGCACCTGGTTGCGCACGAGCTGTTCCAGCGCGAGCCCGCTGGCGACGAAACCATCGTGGCAACCCTGTCCCGTCTTGTCGCCTTCGGCGTGGCCAGCCTCGGCGCCGGCGTGCGGCCGCAGGGTCAGGTGTGGCTCGATGGACCACACGCCGGTGTACCCGCTGCGCAGCAGCAGCCGCAGGCAGTCGGCCACCCGGGCCTGCCCCGCGCCCGGCAGTGTGTAGACGGGGTTGGTCGCGCTGCCTTTGGCGTCTTTGATGTGTACGTGTGCCACATGGGTGACGATCTGGGTCAGCATGTCGTACGCCTGGTAGCCGTGGGCGATGCCGTTGCCCGTGTCGAACAGCAGGCGAAGCGCCGGACTGCCTACCGCGTCCAGCAGGTCGAGCATGTGTTCGGTGTTCGTCGCGGCCCAACCGGTGCAGTTCTCGTGGAGCAGGACGAGTCCGGCTTCTTCGGCCCGGCTGGCCAGCTCGCGCATCCGGTACACCGCCCGCCGTCTCCATTCGTGCTCGCCGAGACCGGCGTTGAGGTAGGACATGACCCGGATGTACCGGGTGCCCAGCGCGGCGCACCGGTGGCTGAGGACGGCGAGTTCGTCCAGGTCCCGGTCGAAGGCTCCGGTGATCGGTCGCGACCAGTTGCCGATTCGCGAGGCGACACCGGCGACGGTCAGCTCCTGGGTCGCCAGGGTGTCGGTGAGCTGGGTGAACGCCCGGTCGCCGAGGTCCGCGATCCAGGTACCGTCGACCGTGCGCAGTTCGATCTGGCTCCAGCTCAGGCGGGCGAGCGCGTCCAGCTGGGTCCGCAGACTGGCGCCGGCTTCATCTCCGATCCCGGCGTAGGAGATAAGGTTAGTGCGCACGTCCCCGCCAACCGTTGCGGTCGTACCGCGTGTGAGGCAGGCCAGCCCCGACCTGGCTGCCGGCCAGGCAGATTCGTTTTGCCTCGCTGAGCAGCCGGACCACCTCGGCGTTGAGCGTGAGGTTGTCGCTGTCCTGCCGGGGCGCGGCGAAGTGTTCGTAGGTCCGCAGGATGAAGGTGGTCAGCGCGTCGTCGAGGAATACCGAACGCGTCTCGCTCCCCTTGATAGTGGTACTCAGCTGCGCGGTGTGGTCGGCTTCACTGTTCGGGTAGTGGCCGGTTATCGTGCCGTGTTCCAGTTTGAGAGTGATTCGGCGTTCACGTGTTGGTGATGTCAGGTCGGAGAAGATCTCCGTGCATACCCCGTTCTCGTGGTCGAGTGACAGCCACGCGCTGCCCAGCCGTGGAATCACCACATCCTCGAACGTCATATCAGTCAAACGGGCGTGGCTGACGTCGGCGCTACCGGCGATCGCGAGGGCGACGCCGACCGAGTGCGGGATCTCGATGTCGAACGCGGTGGGGTGGCCGCATCCCGCCAAGGAGCGGGTGAAGCGGGGTTTGCGTTGGACCACGAATACCGATCTGAGTGCGCCTAACTCGCCGCCCTGCAGGGTCTGGAGGATGCGGTGGGTGAGCGTACTGGCCAGCCACGGCGCTACCACCATCAGTTCGAGGTCCCAACGCCGGCGCAGCCAGGCGATCTCGGCGAGGTCCTGCTCGTCGACCGCGAGCGGCTTTTCCACGATGACCTTCTGGAAGCCGAGCCGGGCGAGCTGTTCCAGTACCTCGACGCGGGCGGCCGGGGGGCTGCACAGGTGCACGACCGTGCGATCCGGGTCGGTTATCTCGCTGGCCTGCACTAACGAGTGGACCAGCACCGCATCAGCAAGCTCGGGTTGGGCGCCCCACGGGTTGAACGCGACGATCGGTCGGTCGTCGAACAAGTGCTGGGATGCCTGCACCGCCCGCGCCCGGGACAGTACCGGCAGATGAAGGCCTCGTCCTGAGCGGCCTAGGCCGACGATGAGCGTTTGGAACACGACAACCCTCTCGGCCTTTGGATTGTGACCCGAAACCTCGCATTTGCCCCTGATGCTCGAATGCTACCGCTATCCTTTCCGGTGACCATCCCCCTTGCCTTACTAATTTTGGTCGGATTTCCATGGGTCGAACTGGTACCTTAAGTACTGGTCGGTGTTTCCCTGGTGTGAGCCGAGAAAAAGCTTGACAAGTTCCGCAATCCTCGACACGATCGTTACTGTTGGAGGGGGGAAATGAAAGACCTTTCTTGCTTGTCGGATGTTCCAGTCGCAGACCGTTCTGTGCATTGTTCGGTGCCGTTCTTCGCGCAAGCAGCGACGTTCGAAACGTTGTGGCCGCTCATCTGTAGCCACCTCGACGATGTCATGGATCGCGGCAAGTACTCGCACGGGCGCAAGGTGGCCGAGTTCGAGGCCGCGCTCGCCGAGTGGACCGGCGCCCGGCACGTGGTGGGGGTCAATTCAGGTACCGACGCGCTGGTCCTGCTGCTGCGGGCCTGCGGCCTGCGGCCGGGGGACCAGGTGATCGTGCCGGCCTTCAGCTTCATCGCGTCGGCGTCGGCGGTCGTGCTCGCCGGCGGGCAGCCGGTCTTCGCCGATATCGACCCGCTCACCTATGCGATTGACCCGCAGTCGTTGGCCCAGGCTGTGACCCCGCGCACCCGCATGGTCATGCCGGTGCACCTGTTCTGCCAGCTGGCCGACATGCACGGCGTGCTCGGCGTGGCGGCCCGGCACGGGCTGACCGTGGTGGAGGACAGCGCTGAAGCGCTCGGCATGCGCTGGGACGGGATCCACGCCGGGCTGCTCGGCGCTGGCGGGGTGCTGTCGTTCTTCCCCAGCAAGACGCTCGGCGCGATCGGGGACGCGGGGGCGATCCTCACCGACGATCCGCAGGTCGCGGAGACGGCGGCGGCGCTGCGCCACCACGGCCGGTTCGGCCGCACCCTCGACAACTTCGCCCTGATCTCCAACGCCACCGCCGTGCCTGGGGTCAACAGCAAGATGGACGACATCCAGGCGGCGGTGCTCACCGCCAAGCTCACCCGCGTCGGTGACGACATCGCCCGCCGGAGTGAGCTGGCCGCCGCCTACACCGAGCGGTTGCAGGGGATCCCCGGCGTGGTGCGGCTGCCGACGATCGCGCACCGGACGGCAGCGACGAACCCTGTCTTCTACGTCTACTTGATCGAGGTCGAGCGCCGCGACGAGCTGGCCGGCTACCTGGCCGACCACGGGGTCGGGACCGAGACGTACTACCCGATCCCGCTGCACCTGCAGCCGTGCTTCGCCGACCTCGGCTACTCCCGGGGGGATTTCCCCCACGCGGAAGCGGCCTGCGACCGGGCGATCGCCCTCCCGCTATACCCGGACCTGGCCTTGGGCGACGTCGACCGGGTAAGTGCCCTGATCCGCCGCTTCTGCACCGGCCGATTCTCTCCAGGGGGCCAGCGGTGATGATCCCGTTCTTCCCTCCTGACCTGTTCGAAAAGGACCGGGACGTGCTGCGCGACATCGTGCGCGACATCGGCACCGGGCCGGCGCAGCGGTTCATCCTCGGTGAGTGCACAGCCCGGTTCGAGCAGGCGCTGCGGGCCGAGCTGGGCGCGGCGGACGTCGTCGCGTGCGGCAGTGGCACGACCGCGCTCACGATGGTCCTGCACGCCATGGGGGTGGGATCCGGCGACGAGGTCGTGGTGCCGGCGTTCGGCTGCGCGCCGCTGGCGAACACGGTGTGCAACCTCGGGGCGATGCCGGTGTTCGCCGACATCGACCCGTGGACCATGGTCGCGGACCCGGACGAGATGGAGCGTCTGATCACCGCGCGGACCCGGGCGCTGATGCCGGCGCACATGTTCTCGGTGATGGCCGACATGCCACGGCTGCGCGAGATCGCCGCGCGCCACCAGGTGCGGCTGGTGGAGGACTCGGCGGTGGCCCAGGGGGCGGTGCTCGATGGCCGTCCCGCCGGGTTGTGGGGCGAGGCAGGCGTCTACTCCTTCGTCCAGGTCAAGACCTTCGGCACGGCCGGTGAGGGCGGGGCCGTGGTGACCGATGACCCGGAGCTCGGCCGCATCGTCCGGATGCTGCGCAACCACGGTCAGGACGGTAAGCAGCGGTTCCTCCACCACCGCATCGGTTATAACAGCCGCTTCGACGAGATCCTCGCGGCCTTCCAGCTGCACCGGCTGCCGGGCCTGGCTGCCCGCCTGGAGCGGCGGGCCCAGATCGCCGAGTACTACACCGAGCGGTTCGCGTCGTTGCGGGAACACGGTGTGCTCGCCCCGCCTGCTGGGCGCAACGGCCGCTGCTACTACGTCTACTCGCTGCTCGCCGAAAGCCGCGACGAGCTGGCCGCGCACCTGGACGCGCGGGGGGTGGCCAGCCACGTGTACTACCCGTCGCCGTTGCCGCACCAACCTGCCTTCACCGCCTTCGCAGCGGAGGGCCAGCGGTGGCCGCATGCCGAGCAGGCCAGCGCCCGCACGCTGGCCATTCCCGTCTACCCGCACCTGACCGACACGCAGGTCGAGCACATCGCCGATGCCGTTTGTGACTTTGCCCGCCAACCGGCCTGCCACCAGAAAGAAGAACGCCGATGACGAGTGAGACCGAGCGCCGTGGCGCCGTCACGGTGCCAGGCGCCAAGGTGCACGCGTACGCCCGGTTGGCCAAGCTCGACATCTTCGACTACTACCTGGGCCTGCTGGTGGTCTGGTCGCTGCTGCCGGCCCCCAGCCGCCTCGACGCTCGAAGTCTGCTCACGCTCGCGGCCTTTCTGGTCGCTGAGGCCTGCATCTGCGCCGCCGCGGTCGCCTTCGACGACGTCACCGGATACCGCGACGGTAGCGACGCGGCCAACTACGGGCCGGACGCGCCTGCCCGCAAGCTGCGCCGCAAGCCCCTGCTGACCGGTGCGCTGAGCCCTCCCGAAGCGATCCGCTTCGGCTGGGCCATGGTGGTCCTCGCAGCGCTGGCGTGCACGGTGTCGGTGGTCATCGCGCCCCACCACCCCAACTGGGCGATCGCGGTGACCGCGCTGTGCGCAGTGGCGTTCATCCAGTATTCGTGGGGCGCCAAGCTCAGTTACCACGGCTGGGCGGAGGTGGTGCTCGCCGGTACCGCGTTCGGCTGGCTGCTCGCGCCGTATGGCCTACTCACCGGCACGGCTAGCGGGTTCGTCGCTGTCCAGGCGTTTGTCTTCGGCCTGGGGCCGCTGCTGTTCGGGGTGTACTCGAACACCAACGACCGGGTCGCTGACGCCGCGGTGGGCCGGCGTACCGCCGCGACGGTCCTGTCACCCCGCGGCAACGCGATCTTCATTGGCGCGGTGTCGCTGGCCGAGACACTGATCATCGTCGGCTCGGCGGCACTCGGCGTGGCGCCGTGGTGGTTCCCGCTGGTCATGCTCCCCACCATCGCGCTGCGCGCCGTGCAGTACCACACCGGGTTCCGCCGGGGGGACATCCTGCGGGCCCGCTGGCTGGGGATCCGGGCACATCGCATGACCGTCGTCCTGCTGGTCGCCGTGAACCTCGTGGTCGGGCTGGGGGCGCTATGACACTCGATCTCGACGTCGCCGTGGTGGGGGGCGGGATCGCCGGTCTGTCCGTCGCCTACGCGCTGCGCCAAGCTGGCCGATCGGTCCAGGTCTTCGAAGCCGCCGACGCCGTCGGGGGGCGCATGCGCACGTTGCGTCACCACGGTTACCTCATCGACACCGGCGCGGAGATGATCGCGACCCACGGGTACCCGGCCACCTGGCGGCTCATCCGCGAGCTGGGCATGACCGCAGCGGACCTCCCCCGCGTTGCGGATCCGGCCGCGATGTGGCGCGGCGATCGCGCGCATCCGCACGTGGGTCGCCCGCTCGGGTTGCTCACCGGGGCGGGTCTGTCTTTTCGTGGTCGGTTGGACCTGCTGCGCCTCAACGCCTGCACCGCGTTGCGGGCTCGCGAGTTCGATCCCGACCATCCCGAGCGCACCCCCCTGGGGGAGACGAGCGTCGCTGCGTTTGCCGGCGGTTACCGCCGCGAGCTGACCGACTACCTGTTCCAGCCGCTGGTCGGTACGTTCTTCGGCTGGCAGCCCGACCGATCGGCGGCGGCTGCGCTGGTCAGCCTGCTGCTGGCCACCCGGAACACGGCGAACTGGCGGACGTATCGCGAGGGCATGGATACCCTGGCCCGCCAGCTGGCCGAACGCGTGAACGTGACGACCGGCGCTGCGGTGCAGGAGGTCGTCTGCGCTCCCGGCTCGGCACGCATTGTCGTCGGCGACTCCAGCCTGACCGCACGCTCGGTGGTGCTGTGCGTGCCGGCTCCGGTTGCGCTGGAGCTGTACCGAAACGTTCCGCAGGACGAGCGGAGCTTCCTCGAAGCCAGTACCTACACGTCCATGCTCCGGGTGAGCTGCGTGCTCGACCGGCCGCTGACTCCCTCGGGCGCCCGGTCTTCCCACGTCGTGCTCGTTCCGGAGGTGGAGAACTCGCTGCTGGGTGCGATCACCGTCGATCACAACAAGGCGCCTGGCCGCGCGCCCATCGGCCGTGGCCTGGTGTCCTTGCTTACCTGCCCCCGGGCCACCCAGGAGCTGATTGACGCCACCAACACCGAGGTGGTGGACCGTCTCGTCGAGCAGGGCGAGCGGTACCTGCCGGGACTGAACCGGGCCATTCGCGCCCACTTCGTGCACCGCTTCCGGCACGGGTTGCCGGAAGCCACCCCCTCTGCCCTGCGGCTGCGTTCCGGCTTTCTCTGCCGCGCCCTGCGTGCCGTCGACTACGCCGGCGACTGGCTGCTGATGCGTCCCAGCAGTGAGGGAGCCGTCCGCTCGGCCGACTTGGCCGTCTGGCGGGTCTTGGCCCGCACTGATCACACCGCGCGACACGCTACGGGAGTAGCTCATGGACGAGAGTAAGAATTTTGACGTCGCAGTGATCGGGGGAGGGATCGGGGGCACGCTCCTCGCCACGATCCTCGCGCGCAACGGCGTTCGGGTGGTGTGCCTTGAGGGCGGATCGCATCCCCGTTTCGCCATCGGTGAGGCGACCGTTCCCGATTCGACCCTGGGCATGCGCGTGCTGGCCGCCCGGTACGGCGTGCCCGAACTGCTGAACCTGAGCAATTACCGCAGTATGCGGCGGCATGTCGCCGCCACCAGCGGGGTGAAGCGGAGCTTCAGTTTCGTGTATCACCGTGAGGGGCAATCCAACCATCCGCAAGAATGCACCCAGTATCCTACCTTTGCGCCCCCCATCGGACCCGACATGCACTACTTCCGTCAGGATGTGGACGCATACCTGTTCTCGCTCGCCGTTTCCTACGGTGCGGTCTGTCACACCGAGACGCGGGTCACCGACGTGCAGTTCGACGACGATGGTGTGCGGCTCACGGCTGCGGGTAAGGGCCAGGAGAGCAGGTCGTTTCACGCGCAATACGTGGTCGACGCCGGTGGCCTGGGTGCGCTTCTTCCCCAGATATTGGGCTTGCGTGAGGAGCCGTGCCCGTACAAGACGCGCTCGCGCGCGATCTTCACTCACATGGTGGGGGTCCCACCCTACGAGCAGATGGGGCCTGAGTGCCGGGCGCACGGGATGGCCACCCCGGTCTCTCAGGGGACGTTGCACCACATCTTCCATGGTGGGTGGATGTGGATCATTCCGTTCGGTAACCATCCGATGTCGACTAACCGGCTCTGCAGCGTCGGGCTCGTCCTCGACCTAGATGAGTTCCCCGAGCAGGAGATTGCGCCAGAAGAAGAGTTCTGGAGTATCGTCAAACGCTTCCCTGGTATCTTCCGGCACCTTCGGGACGCCGCCCCGGTACGGAGTTGGGTGCGCACAAGCCGCCTCCAGTTCTCCTCGAGGCACGTGGTGGGGGACCGCTTCTGTTTGCTGCCACACGCGTCTGATTTCGTGGATCCACTCTTCTCCAGCGGTCTGACGAACACTGTCATGGCCGTGAACGCGCTGGCTCACCGACTCATCAAGGCGGCCCGGCAGAAGGATTTCGCGACCGAGAACTTCCAGTATGTCGACACCTGGGTGAAACGTGTTTTCGCATATTACGACCAGCTCGTGATGTGCTCCTACATCGCGTTTCGCGATTTCGAGCTCTGGAACGCTTGGCACCGGGTGTGGATGGTCGGGACGTTGTACAGCGGCAACCCTGTGCTCCAGGCGCTCGTGCAGTTCGAGCAGCATAGGGACCCGGCGGTCTTCGAGCAGCTCGAGCGTCCTCCCTACCGTGGGCTGCAGTCGATCGACTATCCGGAGTTCTGGAAGCTGTTCACCAGTGCGGTGTCAGAGATGAGGGCGGTACGCGATCAGTCACTCTCGCCTGCCGAGGCGTCGAGGAACATCTACCGGTTGCTCGCGGAGAGCAGGTTGTGTCCCGACCCGTGGCAGCTGTGCAATCCCGAGAACCGGTGCCCGGCCGGCGCTGCCACCTTGCTACCCATTCTTCGGCTCTTAGTATGGGGAAAGTACCGTTCTCCGGAGTTTGTCCGGCAGCATTATTTCGACGCCGGATTGAGCGCACTGCGAGTCTTCGGATCTGATCTGCGCCGCAGCGGCACAGCCGAGATCCGGCGTGCGCTGACCGGTCCTTGGGGGTATTTCCGGGACGGCTTGGTGAGCCAGAATCGGGACTGGGCAGACAAGGGAAACGGTGCGCGCACCCGAGTTCCCCGCTCGCTGCCGCGAGCTTCGCGGACTGCCCCATGACGCGTGTTATTCTGGGGGTTACCCAGCGGGGTTGATGATGGTCCCGGGTGCGGTGTCCAGCGCAGCGGCCGCCAAGGCCGCACCGCGACGTGGACGATCGGTCCAGACCATGACGGTGACCTGCAGCGAGCGCGCCCAGGTGCACAGCGACAGGTGGTCGATGATGCTTCCGTAGGTGTGCGCGGCGCGGGCCTGCTCCTCCGCTACGTCCGGTTGGCCCAGGTCCCAGCTCGCCGTGGAAAGTAGGCCGCAGACCAGTCCCGCCAGCAGGTACAGCTCGGCTTGCTGACGTGGTTTATGGGTGCGGTCCAGCTGCTCGTACACGGTGTCTCGTAGGTGCACCAGTTCGCTGAACCTCGCCAGGGACGGGGTCGCACACCACGACCGCGCCAGTCGCCGCGCGACGCTGTGCAGGTGTTCCAGCGCGGACGGGTCCAGCGCGGTGGCGGCGTTGATAGCGTGCTCGGTCGAGTCCCGGCCAGCGTTCACGATCAGCTCCTCCTCGGTCATCGCGACCGCGGGCGCGACCGCGCCGCTCTCGGGGGGTCCGAGCAGCCGGGAGACAGGCTCCCGCCACCAGTGTTCCAGGATCCGGCGGCACACCGGGCGTGGTATTTCCGCCTGCCCGGCAAGCCATCGCTTGGCTTGGCGCTCTGAGACATGGGTCTTGTCCTCCCCGCACTCGACCGCCGCAGCCCGGAACCGGGTGACGAACTCGGGGATCGACAGATGCGCGCGCTGTACGTGCTGTTCTAGCCGTGTTCGCGGTGCTGACTGAGCCATCGATCTCCCCTCCCGGTGGTTAGCCGAGACGGTAGCCGAACCGTGCACCAGGTGTGATCAGTCGTCCCCACAGCGTCCCCGCAAAGGCCTCTCGCCGCCGCGACAACGAGGGTTATCCCAGCAGATGCGTGGTAGGGCGACGCCCTTCGGACTCTTCGTAGGGGTGGTTGCGCTGTAGCCGATCTCCGCGAACTCCGGGAATTTTCGCGGAAAATGTCAATCCCATTCTGTCAGAAAGAGGCGGTACTTGGAGTACTGGTCCGGTCCACGGTAACAGGGTCGAAATCGGTACGGTATGGGTGATGTTCACGAGAAAGCAGTAGGGGTAGTTTTCGCTTGACATTATCGCGTTGTGAATGCCCGATCACCTATTGCGGCCCAACCGTCTCGACTCTCAGGAGGAAGGAACCAGCGTGCGGCCGATCAATCCGAGCACCTTATTCGAGGACGCCGCCGAGCACGGCACCACGCTCGTCCACCTCGACCGGCCGCTCGACATCGCTCCCGACGGAGGTGTCACCTACGGCGTCGGTCAGCTGGCCACTCTCGTCCGGGACACCGCCGGCTGGCTCGCGGCCGCGGGCGCCCACCCCGGAGACCGGATCGCCATCGTCAAGGACAACAACTGGGACAGCGACCTGCTCGCCTACGCAGCCGTGCGTATCGGGGC
>DATEMN010000549.1:0-3196 GCA_035275565.1 Pseudonocardiaceae bacterium
GAGGCTTATTCACGCGAGGCATGACGGATTGCCGTCGGCGTGTTGCATAGGACGACGGACCGAATTCCGAGAGAATTGAGTTCCGACGCTCACTCTCCGAAAGACGGCCCGCCGCATGTACCATACCACAGGTTTCAGCAAAGACGAGATCACCGAGTTGTGCGCGCTTGTTCATGCGACCGGTGTGAGTTCTGGCGGTGACGGTTACCCGCCAGTTCTGGGTTTGTTCAAAGCCGTTGTGGTCTCGTTGACCTATCTACGGAGAAACCACGTGCAGCAGGAACTGGCGGAGTACTGCGGGGTCTCTCAGTCGACGATCTCCCGGGCGATCACGGCGATCACGCCTGAGCTGGCACGGGTGATGCGTCCGTTCACCCCGACCGCCGAGGAGCTGCCCAGCGATGAGCAGCTGATCGTCGATGGCACCCTGGTCAGCTGCTGGAGCTGGGAGGATCACCCGGAGCTCTACTCGGGCAAGCACCACACGACCGGCCTGAACATCCACGTTGTCTGCGACCTGGCCGGTCGACTGCGCTGGATCTCCGACCCCATCGACGGTTGCCGTCACGACAGCGCCGCGTTGCGCCTCTCGGGCGTCCTGGACGGAGTCGATACCCAGAACTGGATCGGCGACAAAGGCTACGTCGGCCTCGACATGATCACTCCCATCAGAAAGCCACCGTACCGTGAACTTCTGGACTGGGAGAAGGAGTTCAACACCGCCATCAACAAAATCCGCTGGAGAATCGAGCAGACGATCTCGCATCTGAAGACCTGGAGAATCCTCCACACCGACTACCGCCGACCACTCGCAACCTTCGCAGACACCATCAGCGCCGTCATCGGACTACAGTTCTACCGGACCGCGTGAATAACCCTCCAAGTACGTGCAGATCGGTCGAGACGAGCTACACGCAGTCCGCGACACACTCGCGACCGCGGACCTGTCCGGCACCGCCGAAGTCGTCGGCCGCTACGAGCAGGAGGCTGCTGCCTGGTTCGACGCGCGATTCGCCGTTGCCTGTTCCTCAGGTACGGCGGCCATTCACCTAGCGCTGCTCGCGCTGGGCGTCGGTCCCGGTGCGGAGGTGATAGTTCCGGCCACCGCGCCTGCGATGACCGCACTGCCGGTGCTGGCGGTCGGCGCGGTCCCCGTTTTCGCCGACGTCGCCCACCCAGCCACCTTCGCCCTCGATCTGGCCGACGTGGCGGGCAAGCTCACTGCGCGCACCAAAGCGGTAATCGCGGTCCCGATGTGGGGCTACCCGGCCGACGGGCCCGAGTTGGCTCAAGCATGCCGCAGCTGGGTGTGTCGCTCGTTGAAGACGCGGCCCAAGCCCATGGCACCAGACTGTTCGGTCGCTACGCTGGCACCCAAGGCGCGGTCGGCACATTCAGCACCCACGCCCGCAAGCTGATCTGCACCGGCGAAGGCGGCTTCTGCGTTACCGATGATCCTGCGCTGGCCGACCGGCTTCGCCGACTACGCAACCTCGGCCAACCGCCGGGTGGCGGCGAGTTCGGCGTCGGATTCGGCCTCAACTACAAGCTTCCCGCGTTGGCAGCTGCGCTCGGCCGCGTCCAACTCTCTTGCCTTACCAGCCGTCTCGCCCAGCGGTATCTTGTCCTGGGCAAGCTGACCACCATGGCCAGCGGGATCGCCGGGTTGGAGCCGTTCCCCATCCCACACGGCACCGAGCCCAACGGCTATGCCGCTCTGTTCACCGCCGAACCCGATCTCGCCAGCCGCATCGCGCACAGATCCCGCGCGGCCGGGATCGCGTCGGATGTGTTGCGTTATGGCTACCGGCCTTTGTACCGGACGCCGGTGCTCGTCCACTACGCGCCGACCCAACCATGCCGCAACGCCGAGCGTCTCGCTGCGACATTGCTGACGGTTCCGTGCCACGAGCGTGTCGCTACCGACGAACTTGCCCGAATCGGAGCAGCATGGCGCGGGTGACCGTCAAACACGCCACGGCCAGTGTCTTCCTCTTTGGCTGCGACGACAACGCCTGGCACATCGGACTCATCCGCCACCCTCGGCTCGGAAAGTGGATGCTGCCCGGCGGGCACGTCGAACCCGACGAGAACCCCGCCGAGGCGGCGCTACGCGAAGTCGCCGAGGAGGCCGGCCTCGCCGCCCGGCCCAGGACTCGATGGGCCGGACGGAGCCGGCGAACCTTCGGTGATCGTGCCGTTGTGGATCGTTGAACAACAAGTGCCCGCCGAACGGCGCGAACCTGAACCGCATATCCACGTCGATCACCTTTATTTCGCTGTCACCGAAGTGAGGGCGCCCGGACAAGGCGCCGAACTGCCGTTCGGGTGGTTATACCGCCGATCAACTCGCCGCAGTGGACATGTTCGCAGACACCCGCGTCCGCGCGTCATATCTCCTCAACCGGATCGACGTCCTCGCGGAGATGACCAGGTACGAGCCAGCTCGCAGCCTTACCTTAGCTGTAACAACAGGCTAGCCCGCGCACGGCTCTGTTTCGCTGGATCAGTTGGTGTAGAGGGTGCGGACGACGTCCTCGATGGAGGGTTCGACCACCTGCAGGTCGCGCACGGCGACCTGGGCGACCACGGCGGCGATCAGCTGGGCGGCGCTGGTCTGCTCGGCAGAGAAGGCGAGTTGCTGGCGCAGCCCGTTGGCCTCGACTGTGACGTCGAGGACGCCGGGCAGGCCGGCGAGCGCGGCAGCCGGCTGCTCCAGGTCGACCACCAGCCGTCGCGCCCCGCCGAAGCGTCGGCGCAGCGACTCCACCGAGCCGTCCACCAGCACCCGCCCGTGGTCGATCACTACCAGCCGCCGGCACAGCCGCTCGACGTCGGGCAGGTCGTGCGTGGTGAGCAGCAGGGTGACCCCGTCGACGGCGTTGGCGCGGGCCAGGAACACCCGCAGCCGCTCCTTGCTGATCAGGTCCAGGCCAACCGTCGGCTCGTCCAGCACCAGCAGTTCGGGGGAGTGCAGCAGCGCCGCGGTGACCTCGCCGCGCATCCGCTGGCCTAGCGACAGCTGCCGCACTGGCGTCGCCAGGAATGGCGCCAGCTCCAGCAACTCGACGCATTCATCGAGACGCCGGGCGTGGTCAGCCGGCGATACCCGGTGGATCGTCCGCAGCAGCGCGAAGCTCTCGGCCAGTGGCAGGTCCCACCACAGTTGGCTGCGCTGCCCGAACACCACACCGAT
>DATEMN010000550.1:0-13247 GCA_035275565.1 Pseudonocardiaceae bacterium
GGACGGTGAACCCGGCCCGACCCAGGACAGTCACCGTGTCCGCATTGACGTCGAACAGGACCGCGGTGTGCTCGTCTACCCCGAGCACGACCGTGCCGGTCTCCAACAGCGACTCCAGCAGCCGCAGCCGCCGCTCGCCGAGATAGCAGAACCGGGTGTCGTGGGTGCCGCCCTCAGCGTTGTCGTAGTGCGGGATCACCGCCGCGCGCAAGCCGATCTGCGCCAGCAGATCCAGGCCCGCCGCCCAGTATGGGGTCGCGCCGACCTTGTAGATCTCATACACCGGCACGGTGGCGACCCCCAGGGTCAGGGCTGCCGCGCTGGCGAATGTCACGCACCCCCCGTTGATGATCTTGTCGACCAAGGTCTTTCGCAGCTGGCTGCCGGCCCAGACTCCGAGTGCGTAGGTGGGGCTACCCGGGCCGGCGAAGACGTAATCGGCGTCATCGATCCGTGCCAACGCCCGCTCACGTGCCAAGACGTCGTCGGTGGCCCGCCAGGACACGACGTCGAAGGGAATCTGAAGATTTCGAAAATACCCGACCGTGCGCTGGGAGATCGCGTCAGCGTTCTCCTGGAAACCGTACGGGGTATCGAGCAGTACCGCATCGACGGGTGGCGCGCCGAGCCGCTGCACGAACAGGCGATGCACCCGTGCCATCGTTGGCGCGGTCTCCCCGGACCCGATGATGGCGAGCAACCGGGGACGGGGTGGCATCGGAGGAGATCATTTCTTGCTCGCGGGCTCAGGAGCAGACGAACTGACCGGCCACGTCTGGGGTGCGGGCCAGCACAGCATCCCACAGCTGTGGGTGCGTGGCGACTGCCGCGACCACGGCCGGGTCGGTGCGTGCCACCAATGAGAGGTGCCGTAGCGCATGAGCCAAGACGTGCTCGACGTCCACTGCTGCGGGGGTGGGGGCCGCGGCGTCCGTCGAGCAGACGATCCTGGCGTCAGTGGGCACGGCACGGACGGCGTCGTCGGGGAGGTCCGGGTTCGGGTCTGGCAGGACCGCGTAAGTGAGGATCAGGCCGTCTGGGGTGGGTCGCCACGATGTCGAGTGCACCACTGTCGCGGGCGGCACGGTCGCGCCGAGGCCCGCCAGGGCGCGGGCCTCGGTATCGGGCTGGCCTCCCGTCGGCAGGTCACCGCTCACCACCCGCCATCTCAGCTGCGCGTGGTCTGAAACCGACAGCAGCACCACTTCGATCTTAACGTCGTGCACGCCCATCCCATCGCAGTCACCATCTCTTTGCAACTGCGACTCTAGCGCGTTAACGGAAGGTCGTCGGACTGCCTCCTGCCCGATCAGCGTGACCGCGTGTCACTCACTGGCGGGTAGTCGCGGTAGCGCGCATGCGCCGCCTGCTTGCTGACCCCCAGCGCGCGCCCGATCTCATTCCAGGTAGCCCCGTGACGTAATGCCCCTCTGACCAGCTCACCCCGCAACCGATCCACGACCGACGCCAGCATCGTGGCGGCGGCCAGCCCCTCCAGCGCGGACCGCTGCCGGTGCTCGATGTGGTAGGTGAGCCGCAGTGCTTCGCGGATATGCCGTCGCAACGTTACCCGCTCCTGGTGCTCGTCCCCGTCATGGCGTAGTGGCAGCAACGTGATCCGTACCCTAGCCGAAATGTCGGATCGGCGGCTTCTGATCATGTGTGGGAACTTCCCACCCTGCTACCCGGCTAAACCCCCGCGTCGCGCATAGCGACATGGACGCTGTTTTCAAGTCCCGATGACGCGCCACCGTGACGACTCCATGAGACGTCATGACACGTTTCGAGGAACGGTTAGGCGTGGCGGTAGTCCACGGTGCTGTAGCGGGCCAGGCGGTCCAGGCGGTGGGTGCTGCGGACCTGGCGGACGGTGCCGCTGCGGGAGCGCATCACCAGTGACTCCGTGACGGCCCGGTTCCGCCCGTAGCGCACACCGTGCAGCAACTCACCGTCGGTGATCCCGGTCATCACGAAGAACGCGTCGTCACCGCTGACCAGGTCCTCAGTCGTCAGCACCGCGTCGAGATCGAGTCCGACCTCGTCGGCGCGCCGCCTCTCCTCGTCGCTGCGGGGGTGCAGCCTGCCCTGGAGCACACCGCCGAGGCACTGGATCGCGCAGGCGGTGATCACGCCCTCCGGGGTGCCGCCGATCCCGAGCAGCAGGTCGACGCCCGAGTCGAGGGTCGCGGCCATCACCGCCGCGGCGACGTCGCCGTCGGTGATGAACTTGATCCGGGCGCCGGCGTGGATCACCTGTTTGGCGAGTTCGTCGTGCCGCGGACGTTCGAGCATGCAGACCGTGATGTCCTCCGGTGCGCACCCCTTGGCGCGGGCCAGAGCGACGATGTTGTCCTCGGGGGATTGCTGGATGTCGAGCACACCGACCGCTTCCGGGCCGGCCACGAGCTTGTCCATGTAGAACACCGCGGACGGGTCGTACATGGCTCCGCGGGGGGCGACCGCCAGTACCGACACCGCGTTGCCCATGCCCTTGGAGGTCAGCGTGGTGCCATCGACCGGGTCGACGGCGACATCGCAGGAAGTCCCGGTCCCGGAGCCGACCCGCTCGCCGTTGTAGAGCATCGGGGCGTCGTCCTTCTCGCCCTCCCCGATGACGACCACGCCGTCCATCGTGACGGTCACCATCATCGCCCGCATCGCCGCCACGGCCGCGGCGTCGGCCCCATCCTTGTCCCGGCGGCCCACCCACCGGCCCGCCGCCATTGCGGCGGCCTCGGTGACCCGCAACAGGTCCAGTGCCAGGTTGCGGTCCGGTGGGCGCTGGGTAGCCGTGGTCGTCTCGTCAGATGCAGCAGTCGGCTGAGCCATGCCGCCACGCTAAGGGTGGTACCTCAGGTCCACCTCCCTCAGCGGGAGGATTCCCAGGGGGATCAGGAAGCAACGCTGGGCACGGTCCGATGAACAGGCACGGGACAGATCAGGCTCGACACAGCACCTCACCGTGCCGCATAGTCGGCGTCCCTGACTGCGACATAGCCGCCCGGCCTGCATATCCGGCGCATCTCGGCGAGCGCGGCGACCGGCTCCGCCAAGTGCTGGAGGACCTGGTGGGCATGCACGATGTCGAAGGTGCTATCCGGGTAATCCAGCTGGTAGACGTTGCCCACGTCGAAGGACACGTTGTTGGCGGCCTGTCGCTGGGCGTCGGCTCGGGCCGGCCTGAGCGGCGCCGGCTCGTTGTCGATGCCCATGACGCTGCCGGGCGCCACCAGCCGGGCAAGGTCGATGGTGATGGTGCCGGGACCGCAGCCGACGTCGAGGACCCGCTGCCCCGGCCGCAGGTGCGGGATCAGGTACGCGGCGGAGTTGTGAACCGTGCGCCAGCGATGTGACCGCAGCACGCTGTCATGGTGGCCCGCCACGTGCCGGCAGCTCACCTGCACGGTCGGGCTCAGGGCTGATCGCGGCGGCGCACTACGGCGGTGGCCAACTCGCGCACACCGGCGACGCGGGGGTGTTGTCCGGCCAGGTCTGTGACGATCTTGAGGATGGCGGGACGGTCGCGGACCTCGGCAGGGGCCTGGTGGTGCGCGGCCAGTAACGCGCGGGCGGTCTGCTCAGGTTTGCCCCACTGCCACCACGCGCGGGCTATGTCGGTGTGTAGCCGTCCGCGCCGCTCGGGTGTGGTGAACTGGCCGGGATGGAGCCCTCGCCCGGCGTGCAGGGCCGCGCCGGCGTCGCCGAGGGACCAGTGGACGCCGACGCGGTAGAGGGTGACCTGGGCTGGGGTGACGGTGAACGGCTGCCCGTCGACGGGATGGTCGGGCAGCCGGTCGGCGGCCCGCTCGGCTTCGGTGATCAGCTCCAGGGTGCGGTCCCGATCACCGGCCTGGGCGGCGTTGTACGCGCAGGTGCACAGCATTTGCGCGTAGGCGGCCGACTGGGCGGGGGTGACCAGACCGGTCGCCTCCAGCCGGCAGGCGGCGGTGAGGGTGATCTGGTCGGCGATGCGCTGGCGGCCCTCGTGGCGCAGGACGATGCCGAGGGCGCGCGCTGAGGCGGCCATCGCGATCGGTGAGCCGGACAACGCCGCGCACGTCGTCGCGCGGTCGGCGGTGATCCTGCCGCTGCTGTAGCAGCCGATCTTGCTCAGCGCCTCGGCGGCCAGGTCGTAGCAGGCGGCCAGCCGGGCGTGGGCTGCCGGGTTGCCGTCCTGTTCTGCGGCTTCTTGGGCGGCGGCCAGCAGGTCGGGCAGGTCGGCAACGAGGCGGGCGAGGTCGCTGGCGTCGAACCGCCTGCGGGCACAGGCGAGTCGTGCGGCGATGTCGGTCGGGGAGCTGGCGCGGACTGGGGCTGGCTGGAGCACCAGCGCGTCGTCGAGGGTGGTCAGCAGCCGCAGCGGGACAGCAAACCCTGCGGTGCCCAGGAGTTCGCGGCGGCGCATGGGGTCGTCCTCCTCCGCCCGGCGGCCGGTGATCGCGGCCACCGTAGCGGGGGTGGGGGCGGAGAGGCCGAGAAGCGCACCCAAGACATCACCAGGTATTCCGGCCGCGTGCGCGACCCGGCGGAGCATCTCGACGTCGACGGAGGCCCGACGGCTGGTCTCCAGGCGGGAGATGGTCGACGCTGAGTAGCCGGCCGCTTTGGCGAGGTCGACTTGCCGCCAGCTGCGTGTCTGGCGCGCGAGCCGGACCACGCCGCCAATGTCGCGAGCGACGATCAGCGCGCGTGCCCGTGCGGAGTCCCACAGCGCGTCGTGTGCTCTCATCGCGGCTCCTGCGTGATCACGCCGGATCCCGGCCCAGGGTACGGCGGCGTCGTCCGGCTGGCGAGGCCGTGTGCAGAACTTGCACACCGTGTGCCCAGCCTGCGTGAGCGCTTCCACTCGACGGGCTGCGCCGCGTTCGCTGGGTGCTGCCCGGCCGGCACCGAACGCCGGGGAATCAAGTCAGGGAAGGAGACAGACGTGGACGCGTCCTCGGGCCAGAACGAACCCAGTGCCCTTGTCGAATCAACCGAGCTGGTGGTCGATATGGCGGATGTGGCCAGCTTGACCCTAGGTGAAGGCGGTCAGGGGTCGGAGAGCAAGCGCTACGAGTACAACTGATCGCCCGTCGCGGGTGCCTACCTTCGCGCAGGGGTGGGCACCCGCCTGGCCAGGAGCGAAAGGGTGTAACGAATGATCTGGTTCGGCGGGGCGAGTGGCCCTCGCATACAGTGCCGCCCTCGGAGTGCTCAGCCACTGTGGACTGATGTGTCGCGCTGCTGGACGGTCGGCTCGTGGCCGGAGCACGAACGGCAAGCGGTCACCGGAGCACGACATGTCGCGGTGCTTGGTCCCTGCGGTATCAGTCGCGTCAAGCTTCACGGTCTCGCCGAACAGGGCGTGTCTGACGACATCGCACACGCCTACCCCGGCAGCTACACCGTCATCGAGGTCACCGCAGAGGGCATGACGATCTGGACCGACCTCGGCGGCATGTGGCCGATCTACACCTTAGCGATCGGTGGTGGACACCTGTGGGCGTCCAGCTCGCGGGCTCTCGCCGCTTTGACGGGCCACCGGCTCGACAGAGATCGACTGGCCGCGTGGCTTGCGTCCCCCGGCGTCTCCGTGTTGGTCGAGGGCCGCTCGATGTTCGAGGGCATCGCCCACGTCCCCGCCGGACACCGGCTGTTCCTTCCGGCGGTAGGAAACGGGCACCTCCGGCGGGTCTGGCGTCCCCGAGCGCGACATGGGGATCCCACCCGGAGGCTCCGCGGCGAACTTGCTGCCGCCGTCGCTGTCCGTATGGACAACGCCACAGTGCCGACGAGTGACCTGTCCGGCGGCTGCGACTCGACGGCGCTGTGCGCGCTGGCCGCGAAGTGGCTACAACCCGATCGCAGAATCACGGCGATTACGTTCCGTCCAGACGGGTTCTGTCACGGCGGCGATCTCACCTACGCATGCGAGGCGAGTCGCCTTCCCGGAATCGACCACCATTGGATGCCCCTCAATCAGGCTCATGACCCCTACAACGCCCTGGACACGGTGCCCGTGACCGATGAGCCAGCACCTTCCACCGTCACCTACGCGCTTCTGTCGGCTCAACTGGACTGGCTGCGCGGGAGGTGCGCCTCTGACTGCCATCTGACTGGCGATGGCGGCGACGGATTGCTGTGCACGCCGCCGATATTCCTCGCTGACCTGCTACGTCATCGCCGATTCGGCAGGGCATTCACTGAGGCGGCAGCATGGGCGCGGCTGCGGCGACGGTCAGCCCTGCCGATCCTGCGGGCTGCGTCCCGGGCGGCCAGGACCTCCCGGATGGTGGCGCTGTCTGCGCTGGCGAGGTCGCTCGACACGAGTGGCGCGCCGCCCGGTGTCCACGGTGATGTCTCCTGGTTTCCGTCATCCTCGCCCGCCGGATGGACCACCACCGAGGCGCGTGACCGGACCAGAAGACTTGCGGCCGGCGCGGCGCAGACCGCCGAGAGCTGGACAGGAGCCGCCACGCCGTGGGTGATCGCCGAGACGATGGGTCAGGTCGGACGAACCGCGCGGGCCGACGCCCAGCTCGCCGAATTCCACGAAATCCCCCTGCACAACCCGTTTATCGACTCCCGGGTCATCGACGTCTGGCTGTCCGTTCCGTTGGACCAGCGACCCGGTCCAGCTGACTACAAGCCGATCTTGCGCGAGTCGGTCCGGGATCTCCTGCCTGCTGTGCTCGTCGCGCGCACCACCAAAGGAGACGCCACCGCCGACCGCTACCACGGACTGCGCGCCAACCTCAACCACTTGCGCGAACTCACGGACGGCCACCTCGCCGCTCTCGATCTGATCCACCCCGGCAAGCTCCGTGACAGCCTCACTCGCGCGGCGGCGGGCCTAGCCGGTGGGTTTGCCCTCATTGACCCAGCGGTGACGGCGGAGACGTGGCTGCGCGCGCTGGACACTGCTCCGCCCGTGCCATGGACAACCACCGCAAGCAACGCAGACACGACATGAATCACCAGTTCGTGACCGCCCCGGAGCACATCGCGGCCTGCGACCTCGGCCCCGTCACCGTGCTCGTCGACTACAGCGCCGGAACCACGCTGAGTCTGCTTGGCCCCGCCTCCCCGTGGTGGTCGGCGCTCGCGGCTACCG
This sequence comes from Pseudonocardiaceae bacterium, assembly GCA_035275565.1. GTDB lineage: Bacteria > Actinomycetota > Actinomycetes > Mycobacteriales > Pseudonocardiaceae. Next base: position 7,097 of record DATEMN010000550.1, read on the forward strand.
GGGACGGCCAGGCGCCCACCACCCTTGACACGCGATCGGTCCGTTATCTGCTCACCCGGTTGCTCGCTGCTGGCTTCCTCACGCCAACATCTACCCCCCGCCCCTGGTCGGCCCCGCAGCCCGGACAGCCATGGGCACCGAGCTGGGGTGTCCAGGAAGTATCAGCAGGACGTGCCCCCCTACCTCGGGTTCCGCGCTCGAGTCTTGCCCTGGCCGTCGCTGCGCTCGGGGCCGTGTTGCTCGCCGAGCACGCCGGGCACCGAAAGCAGGCCATGGCCCGTCTGATCGCGATCCTGCGCACTGCCACGGTGCGCACAACACGGCCAGCGACCGATGCCGAGGCTCGCCGCGCTGTCCACGCAGTGCGCCAGGTCGGGCTGTTCCTCCCGGGCCGTCTGGCCTGCCTGGAGGAGAGCGTCACTGTCGTGCTCATGCTGGCCGTCTCACGCTTGCGGGTGAACTGGTGCCATGGGGTGGCGGCGGACCCCGTACGGCTGCACGCATGGGTCGAGACCAGCCACGGCGAGCCCGTCGCCGAGCCACCCTCAACCCTGCGCTACACCACGCTGCTCACCGTTCCACCGAGCTCCAGGAGATGATCACTATGATCGATAGCCCCATGCTCTGGATCACAGGGGAGACCTGCGGCCTTGGGCCGCTCCGCCGGGATCTCACCGAGCTGTACTGGCAGTGGGAGAACGAACTATGCGTGATGGTCGGCAACGGTCGGCAGACCCCCGAATCGCTCGACCAGCGCGCCGAGGGCCTAGAACACCAGATGAAGCGCACCGACTCGCAAGCCCGCTTCACCATCTACGACACCATCGGACCGGAGCCAGTCCCGGTGGGCACCTGCGAGTTGGTGATCCAGCACCGCTGGCGCAACGCCGAGTTTTTCATCCTTCTCGGCAGCGGCCACCGGGCCAAAGGCATCGGCACCGAGGCCACCAGGCTGACCCTCGACTATGCCTTCCACATCACCAACCTCCGCAACGTCTACCTCACCGTCCTCGCCCCCAACACCGCTGGCATCAAGGCATACGAGAACGCCGGCTTCCGCGTCATCGGTACCCGCCGCCAATCCGGCTACTGGCTCGGCGAGCCGTGCGACGAGATCCTGATGGACGCCATCAAAGACGACTTCCCCGAGCCATCCACCGTGCGCACGATGGCCGAACAGGACTGACTGTCCTTGCGGACAGCTCATATCTGTTACGAGGGCTGCTTGGCCGACGATGCATCCGGCTGCGCCTACCGCCTCGCGTGCTTTCGAGGTCTGCGACTGGCACTTCAGCACCCGCCAACTGGGATCAGCCACGGACCACTTCCCATCCGGGATCGCCCGCGGGTGGCGCGTTCAGCGTCGCTGGGCACAGTCGTACCGACACAAACCGATATAGCATGAAACACATATAGCCGATATGCTAAGTTGTGTCCTCGATATGGGAGATCGAGGTCAGTGACAAGTTCGAGGCATGGTGGAGGAAGCTGGACATTGATCAACAAGAGCTTCTTGACCAACGACTTCGGCTGCTTGGCGACCAAGGCCCATGCCTCGGCAGACCGGCTAACGTCGGGAGGGCCGGTGAGATGACCAAGAACTACCGAGCACTGCAAGTCGAGTTGGAGGCCCGACCAGACCACGACCAGCGTGCCGCAGAAGCCAAGGCCACCCTTCGGGCGCAAGACGACGCCTACTTTCGTCGCTTGAGCGAACTGCGTCACGCTCGCCACATGACCCAGGTCGCTCTCGCGGAGCGCCTCCACATGGTGCAGCCCTCGGTCTCTCGTCTGGAGCGCCAGACCGATCTCTACGTCTCGACGCTACGTCGCTACATCGAAGCCATCGGCGGTCGGTTGGAGATCCACGCCGTGTTTCCTGACCTCGACGCTGAGCTGCGACTCGACGACTTCGAAGCCATCGACCGGGACAACCCCGACGTGGGCAATGATCCGGAGCTTCGAGAAGCGCTGTAGCGAACCGCCGAGTACCTGACTCCAGAGATGGTCAGGACTACGGTCTGTGCAATTTCTCCGGAATAAGCCAGTCACCTGAGTCATCCTGCCTGCTAGCAGGCAGGATGACTGGTTGCGGGCAGTGAGTGAGCAGGCGTATTGACAGTTTGAACAGGACGTTCACGGACCACGTCCAGGAGCTGGTGACCTTGGCGGGCTCCACGCTGCGCACCGGTGACGGCATCGTTCACCTGCGTCACGCTAGCGTGTGCCGGTGGACGATGGGGTGTACCGCGGTGTGGCCCGTACCGCGCTGGGTCTGTTTCGTGCTCTGGATCTGCGGCTCGACATCGCCGGGCAGGAGCACATACCTCCCACCGGCGGTGGTGTGGTGGTGGTGAACCACACCGGCTACCTCGACTTCGCACTCGCCGCCGCCCCGTTCTGGCGCGAGCGTGGACGGCTGGTTCGTTTCATGGCCAAGCAGGAGGTGTTCACGCACCGGGTGACCGGGCCGTTGATGCGTGCCATGCACCACATCCCGGTCGACCGAGCGGCTGGGGCTGCCTCGTTTCGGGCCGCGGTCGAGGCGCTGCGGGCGGGTGAGTTGGTGGGGGTCTTCCCGGAGGCGACGATCAGCCGCAGCTTCTGTCTCAAGGAGTTCAAGTCCGGCGCCATCCGGATGGCGCGCTTGGCCGGCGTCCCGGTGATCCCGGTGACGCTGTGGGGTAGCCAACGGGTGTGGACTAAGGGTCGCAAGCCCACCATCGGTGCCGCGCGGCATATCCCGATCAGCATCACCATCGGGGCACCACTGACGCCCGGGCGCGGCGCAGCGGCCGATACCGCGCTGGTCGACGTGATGAATGACCTGCTCGACGTCACTCGGGCTCGCTACCCCGAGGAACCCGGCGACGACCCCTGGTGGGTGCCCGCGCACCTCGGGGGGACTGCTCCGACGCCGGAACGGGCCGCCGAGCTGGACGTTGCTGAGCAGCTGGAGCGCGCCCACCGCCGCGAGGCCCAGTGATGCCTACTGCTGGGCCGCGGCCCGTGCTTGAGCTTGCGCGCGGCGCTCCTCGAATCGGCTGGCTTGGCTGTTGAGCTGGGTGAGGAAGTCGGCCAGCTCAGCGCGGGCTTTTTCACCTTCCGCGTCCAGCCCTGCGACGTCGAATACCCCCCAGTTGCGTAGTAGCGGCCAGATCACCTCGTCGTGGTGGATGCGCAGGTCGTAGATGCCGGCCCGGGCGATCAGCGCGGCCTTACGGGCGAATCCGGGAATGACGATGCCCGGCATCGCGAAGTTAATGACCTCGTCGGTGATCGCCCGCAGGGTGGGCCCGGGGGAGACGTCGAGAGCGGCTTTGACGAGATTGCGGTAGAAGACCATGTGCAGGTTCTCGTCGGTGGAGATTCGGCTGAGGAGCCTTTCGGCGATGGGGTCTTCCGTGTAGCGGCCGGTGTTGCGATGGGAGATACGAGTGGCGAGTTCTTGGAAAGAGACGTAGGCGAGGATGCGCAGCAGCGGTGCTTCTTGGGTGTGGTAGCCGGTCTGCATGACCTGCATCCGGGCCCGTTCCAGCTCCACCGGGTCTACTCCGCGGGTGACCAGCAGGTAGTCGCGGATGCAGTAGGCGTGCCGACCTTCTTCGGCGGTCCAGCGATGCACCCAGGTGCCCCAGGCACCGTCGCGCCCGAACGTGCGTTCGATCTCCCGGTGGTAGCTGGGCAGGTTGTCCTCGGTGAGAAGGTTGACTTCCAGCGCGGTCCGGGCGATTGGCGACAGCCGGGACTGCTCCGGGCACCAGGGTTGCCCGCCGAGGTCGGCGTAGTCACGGCCCAGGCTCCACGGCACGTACTCGTGTGGCATCCACTCCTTGGCCGCGGCCAAGTGTCGATCGAGGTTCTCGGTGACCACCGGCTCGAGGTCATGAAGCAAGCGGGCACTGTCCGACGTCGTCGTCATACCAGTCCTCACCCGGGGTCGAGACAGTTCTGACCACGCCACCGTAGTCTCAAGTGCCATTCGGCTCCGAATGGCGGTTCGGTGCTCTGGTCGGGCACCCTAGGAGGGTGACGCCTGGATCTTTGGCGGCGGTGCTGGGGGGGCGCTGGGCGGCGTTGGACGCTACGGCGCCTGCTGTCGCTTTCGTGGCCGGCTGGTTGATCTCGGGTCGATCCCTCGGCTGGGGTGCGGGCGCTGCGCTGGTCACCGGGGCTGTGGTGGCGGTGGTGCGCGGGCACCGCGGTGACCGCCCGCTGGCCGCCCTCCTAGGTCTGCTGGGTGTCTCGGTGGCGGCGCTGATCGCGTTGTACACCGGCCGCGCTGCCGATTTCTTTCTCGTCCAGTTGCTGTCCAATGTCGCCAGCGCGCTGGTCTGGGCGGTCAGTGTGCTAGTCCGCTGGCCGCTGCTCGGCGTGATCGTGGGCGGGATGCTGGGGCAGCGCACCTCGTGGCGTCGAGATCCTGCCCTGCTCCGGGCGTACTCCCTGGCGTCGTGGGTGTGGGTGGGGCAGTACCTGATCCGGATCGCGGTGTTCACGCCGTTGTGGATGACCGGTGCCGTGGTGGCCCTCGGTGCCGCCCGGGTTGCGCTGAGCTGGCCGCTGATCGCGGCCTGCGTCGCGGTGAGCGGGGCGGTTCTGATCCGGGCACTGCCCGCGAACCATCCTGGGCTGCGGTCGGCTCCACGCCACCACGAGTAGTGAGGAGAACACTCATCGTCTAGGTTACGGTGTCACACCGATGGCGTCTTCATCATTGTGTGACTGATCCGTAGCGTGGAGTGACCGTCGGGGGAGTCAGATGCGCTGTCTACTGAACGAGAGGATCGATCTTTGCTCCCCCGAAGTCGTTCTCGCTCGCTGGCTGCGGCGGCCTTAGGTCTGTTGCTCAGCGTAAGTGTTGCGCTCCCCGCTTCCGCCGCGCCGGCATCCGTGGTAGCCCAGCCGCAGCCGGTGTCCCGGGACCTGCTGGCGTTGGGCCGGGTCATGGCGGTGCTGGACTCGCGAGCCGGCAGCGTTCCGGACGTGGTGACCAGCTGGTATGTCGACCCAGCCAGCAACTCCGTGGTGGTATCGGCCACCGACGTCGCGGCCGCCCGGGCTTTCGCGGCAGGCCAGGACGCGGTACGGATCGAGCAGGTCAACGCCCGACCGGTGCTCCACGCCAACCTGCGCGGTGGTGACAAGATCACCACCAGTGGGGGCGGTCGCTGCACGGTCGGTTTCAACGCCGTCTCGGCCCGCGCCCGCTACATCATCACTGCTGGGCACTGCACCAAGCTGGGCAGCACCTGGTCCGGGGCGGACGGCAGTCTCATCGGCTCGGTCGCCAGATCATCGTTTCCCGATCACGACTTCGCTCTGATCGAGGTGACGTCACCGTCCTGGATGCAGACCGCTGACGTCGAGACCGAGGACGGCTATCTCACCGTCACGGGCAACGAGCCGGTCACGGTGGGTTCTGCGATCTGCCGGTCGGGGTCCACCAGCGGTTACCACTGCGGTCAGGTGCAAGCCGTCAACGAGACCGTGAACTACGGCGACGGCGACGTCGTCCGCGGGCTCACCAGGACCGATATCTGTGCCGAGGAGGGTGACTCCGGTGGTCCCTTCGTCAGTGGCACCCAGGCTCAGGGCACGCTGTCCGGTGGCAGCGGCGGTTGCCTGATCGGTGGGCAGTCCTATTTCCAGCCCATCGACGTGGTGCTGGCTACCTACGGGCTGACTCTCGTCACCGGTGCGGCGTCCGGGGACGACTAGCGCGACGATCGCAGCCGCTGCGCGAACGCGGTGGCGACCGCTTGCGGATCCGCTGCCTTGGTGATCGCGCGCACCACCACGACGCGGTCCGCCCCAGCGGCCATCACCTCCTCTAGCCGTTGCAGGTTCTCGATACCGCCGATGGCGAACCAGGGACGGGCCGGGGTTGTCGCTGCGGTGCGGCGGACCAGATCGAGTCCTGCTGCCGGGCGGCCGGGCTTGGTCGGGGTGGGCCAGCACGGCCCGGTGCAGAAGTAGTCCACCCCGCGCTGCCCGGCGGCTTCGGTGGCCTGCCCGGGATCGTGCGTGGACCGGCCGATCACCACGTCGTCGCCGAGTACTCGCCGAGCCCAGCCGACCGGTAGGTCGTCTTGACCCAGGTGCAGGACCTGCGCCCCGGCGGCCAGCGCGACGTCGGCCCGATCGTTGA
>DATEMN010000551.1:0-2854 GCA_035275565.1 Pseudonocardiaceae bacterium
TCACCTCGGTATCGCACGCTCGGAGGTGAACTCGTTGCGCGACGCGCACACCGAGTTGGCTGCCCGCCGTGCGGCACGAGGAGGAGCTGGCCGTGTCCTTGCCCGCACCTGATATCAGCCCCCGGCCAGCAGGGGAGCCGTCAGACCTGTACGCGTTGCTCGAGCCGCTCGCCGCGCAACGCCCGGACACGAATCCGTGGGCAGCTGTCTCACCAGGCGACATGCGGTATTTTCCGGACTACGAACTGCTGGCGGCCATGCTGGGGGTGCCCATCGGAGAAGGCGCCGGCTCGCAGTCGGGTCGGCTGGCCAAAGCGGCCGATGCCTGGGTATCGCACGAGCTGCGGCGCGCCGGCTTCGGCGCAGACGAAGTCTGGCCACGGTTGACCGCACCGCGAATCCTGCCGCGGGAGGTCGACCTCTTCGTCAAGTCACTACCCGCGGCGATTCGAGGCGCGGCGGAAGCGAGCCTCGTACGAAACCGGGCCGCCGCCCCCTCGGACGCCCGCATTCTCGGACGGGCCTACGTCAAGCAGGTCGACGTGGTGATCGCACAGTGGTCGCGCGGGGCGGAATTGCTGGTGTCGACAAAGACGATGGTCGCCTCGTTTCGCAAGAACCTCGCCAACCGATTCGAGGAGGCATACGGGGACGCTAAGAACCTCAGGGGTCGTTACCCGCTGGCGGCGATGGGTTTCCTGTTCGTCCTGCGCTCGACCGCGATGGCGGAGCCCGGCACCGTCGAGCGTGCGATCGACATGCTACGCAAACTCCGGGCGGAAACCGACGTCTACGATGGCACCTGTCTCATCGTCGCGGAGTGGAGCGACGCCGCTCCCACGACCGGGGTCCGCTTACGTCATGACGCGGTGCCCGACGATGTGAGTGCAGCACGGTTTCTGGCGAGGCTCATCGACGCCGTGCTGGCGCGGACTCCGGTCGAGATGCACGTGGAAGTGCGGCAGCGACGAGAGCACCGGAATCTGGCGCTCAGTGAGGGAGACACGCTGGGAACGGAGGACGATGCGTGACCGGGTCACCGTCCGACGAGTGGGATCACTGGCGTCAGCAGCTCGATCCCACCGGTTACGACGAGCGCTGGCGGCGTATGGAGGCCAGCGGCGCGAACCCTCATGACGAAGCGGATTTCGTGTTCTCATACGGTCCTCGCTGCGTGCTGGACGCGGGGTGTGGCACCGGCCGGGTAGCCATCGAGCTGGCTCGCCGTGGCCTCGACGTCGTCGGTACCGACCTTGACCAGGACATGATCATCGTGGCCCGGGCCAAGGCATCCGGGTTGACCTGGGTGCACGCCGATCTCAGCGAGCTCGACCTGCCGACCCGATTCGACGCCGTCGTGCTCGCCGGCAACGTCATCCCGTACGTGGCTCGTGACCGGCGCCAGGCAGCGGTCACCGCGTGTGCGCGGCACCTGGCGCCGGACGGACGGCTCATCGCCGGTTTTCAGCTGCAGGAAGGCTGGCCATCCCTGGCGGACTACGACGGGTGGTGCGACAGCGCCGGCCTCGCCCTCGAGGACCGGTACGCCACCTGGGATCGGCAGCCATTCACCGATACGGACTCCTACGCCGTGTCAGTGCACCGCTGTCACGTTTCAGCCCGAGAGCAGGCCAGAGACCGGGGGGAACCGACCATCGTTGATCACCGAAAGAGTAGTTCATGACGGCGATGGTGACACGCACCTACGACAGTCCGGTGCCGTCCTGCGCCAGCGGCGGCCAGTTGCCCACAGGCTACCGCTTGTCCACAGGCCACTTCGATCACGACGACAGCAACCGTCCCGACCTGGGAGCATCCTGGCGCTGCTACGGCAGGTGCGGACGTCCAGCCTTGCGGTTGGCGAACGGGCTCTGGCTGTAGACTGTCACAGTCTGCATCCAGACCAGAGGAGAGTGGTCAATCGGCGATGGGGTAGATCGGGAGGTCGAAGCTGGCGTAGAGGTCCGGCTGAACCAGTAGGTCGGGCGGCGTTACGCGCTGCGGAGCACCGCGTCCGCCCCAGCGAGCTGGGCCAGCCGATCGATCACCCCTGGGTGCGCGCCCAGCGGCGCGGCCACCACATCGGCCCCGGCGTCGGCCAGCCTGCGGTGGAACAATCCGGGGGCCAGCAGCCACGAGGCCACCGCCACCCTGGGCGCACCGGTCGCCCGTAGTCCGGCGACCAGCGACGCCACCTTCGGTGCTCCGGTGGCAACGAACCCGACCCGGACCCGGCCACCCACCTCGCCGGACAGCTGAGCCGCCGCGGCCCGTACATCCGCTACCGCACGGGGATCGGACGAGCCCGCAGCGGCTAATACCACCGCGTCGCCGCGATGCCAGCCGGCCGCGCGCAACCGGTCTGCCATCGCGCTCACCAGCAACGGATGCGGCCCGAGGGCAGCGGTGACGGTGACGTCCCGGCGGCCGGTAGCGGCCACCTCCCGTGGCACGTCGGTGCGCACGTGGTAGCCGGAGGTCAGGAAGGCCGGGACGACGGTGACCGGGCCGGGTGCATCGCCGACCACCTCGCGCACCGTCGGGCCGAGCACGTCGACGAAAGCGAGCAGCACCGATCTGCCGGGCAGCCGATCGCGCAGCGCGGCGACGAACTCCCGCGCCACCACGACACCAGCGGTATCCCGGGTGCCGTGCGCGGCCACCACCGTGCACCCGTGCGCGGCATTGAGGGCTATAGCACGCATCGCCACTCACAAGGCGAAGCCATCACCGGCAGTCCCCCGGTTCCAGGGCCAGCCGGTAACCCCGCTTGACCACGGTCTGGACTAGCCGTGGTTCGCCCAACGCGGCGCGCAGGCGAGCCACCGCAGTCTCCACAGCGTGCTCGTCGTCA
>DATEMN010000552.1:0-13333 GCA_035275565.1 Pseudonocardiaceae bacterium
CTACCGGCGGCATCGTCGGCAGCCGCAGCGCGTCGGTGGCACCGGCGACCCGGGCCACCCCGGCGAGCGGCACGTCACCCGGCCGGTCCACCCGGGGACCGTCGACCCGGGCACCGGTCTCGTCGTAGCGAGCCCAGTAAACCTCTCGCCGCCGGGCGTCGGTGACCACCAGCAGGGGGGTGCCGGCGCCCGCCCGGTAGGCGATCGCGTCCAGACTCCCCGCAGGATAGACCGGGATGCTCAGCGCGTCGCCCAGCGCCGCCGCGGTGACCATCCCGACCCGCAGCCCGGTGAACGGACCCGGACCCGCCCCGCACACCACCGCGTCGAGGTCGCGCATCTGCATCCCGGCGACCGCGAGCACCGCACGCACCGACGGTATGAGCAGCTCGCCATGCGCCCGAACGCCCACGGTCACCCGCTCGGCGAGCACCTCCGGAAAACCCGCAGCGGGCAGTCGCAACAGTCCTGCGGTCACCGCGGAGGTCGCGGTGTCTAGAGCTAACACCAGCACGAACGAACAGCTTACGGATCCGACGTTTCGGGCACCGCAGGGCACCGTACCGGAAGCAACGCGGTCGGCAGCAACCGAGCCGGGCCGAACAGCTCGGCGACCCTGCTGTCGTCAGCCCGCGGGTGCAGCCGGATCAGCAGGTGCTCGCCGGCCAGCCGCTCAGCCATACCCTCGCCCCACTCCACCACCACGACAGCCGTCAACAGATCGGTGTCCAGGTCGAGGTGGTCCAATTCAGCTATCCCGCCGAGCCGGTAGGCATCGACGTGGACCAGGGGCACTCCCCGCCCCCCGGGCAGCGCCGGGTGCTCACGGGCGATGACGAAAGTCGGGGACGTCACCGGCCCGCGGACCCCCAACGCGGCGCCAATACCGCGCGCCAGCACCGTCTTGCCGGCGCCCAGCGGGCCGGACAACACCACCACGTCGCCCGGACGCAGGAGTTCGCCCACCGCCCGGCCGAGGCGCTCGGTATCGGCCACGGCGGCCAACTCCAGCACCAGGCTCATGCCTCTCTCCGGCTGTCTGGCAGACCCCCGCCACATTGAGAGATCAAGTCCAGGATGTGCTTGTTGACGAGTTCCGGCTGCTCCAGCATCGTCACGTGGCCTGAATTCGGCACCTGTACCAGCTCGACGTCGGGGAGCAGCGCCGCGATCGCCTCACAATGCTGATACTGAATCAACCGGTCACAGTCGGAACCAAGCACCAGGGCCTTGGCGTACTGCAGACCGGCCAGCGCCGCGTACCGGTTATGCACGCCGAATTCATCCAGGAAATCGATCATAACTTCGAACGGCGTGGCCCGCATCATCATGTACATCAACTCGACCAGCGCCGGATTGACCGCCTCGTTGCCGAAGGAAAGCTTGCGGGTCATGCTCCAAATCAGATTCCTGCAGACCTCGCGCCCGCGATCCACCGCACGTGCGCTGGGCTCCCAGCGGGAAAGTCGCTTGGCCACCGGCATGACTGGATTGCGCCGGGACAGAAACGGCTTGGGTAGACCTGATTGGCCGATATCCCCGGCGCTGGTGTTGAGGAAAGCCACCCCACAGATCTGTTCGGCGAACAGCTCAGGATAGTGCTCGGCCAATGCCATGATCGCCATACCACCGAAAGAATGCCCGATGAGCACAACCCGCCCCTCGGTGGCGGCGGCGCGGATCACCGCGTACAAGTCGCGGCCCAGCTGCTCAAAGGTGCAGGCATGCCGCGGCGAACGACCGGAGCGACCGTGACTGCGGTGGTCATAGAGCACTTGGCGGACCCGGGGAGTGGTGGAGTGCGCCAAGTCGTGTCGCTGAAACAGCCAGCTCCGCCGGTCCAGCGTCCAACCGTGAATCAAGATGACGGTGAACTCGGGCGCTCCCCCATCGGCCGGGTCAAGCTCCTCCACCGACAGTTCCACCCCGTCGTCAGCCCTCACCGTGTACTCACGGTCCGGCGGGAGAACGTCCGGTAACCCGGCAGGGACTTCCGCGACAGAGCTGCGCAGCTTGGCGATGCGTTTGTGGTGCGCCGTCCCGGCCACCAGCGCAGCAGTCGCGACCGTGCCCAGCGCGCCGCAGGCCAGCCAGCCGGCAGACCGCACCGGCGATCTCATCGAACGGCCTGCGCCGACGTCGGACGGCGACCGTGCACCGTCCGGGTCAACCGGGGCCGCACCATCCCCGCGACCACCTCGTAGTGGATGGTGCCCAGCTTGCCGGCCCACTCCGCGGCGGTAGGCGCGCCGCTGTCACCGGTGCCGAAGAAGACCACTTCAGCGCCCACCGCCACCGGATCGTCCCCGCAGTCGACCATCACCTGATCCATGCACACCCTTCCCACCACCGGGCGGCGGTGCCCAGCCAGCCACACGTCGAGCTGACCGGTGAGCACCCTCGGTACACCGTCGGCGTACCCTGCGGGGACCAATGCCAGTGTGGTTTCCCGCTCGGTACGCCAGACGTGGCCGTATGACACACCCTCGCCGGCCGGGACGCGTTTGAGCAACGCGACCTGCGAGCGCAGCGTCATCGCTGGCACAAGGTCATAACCTTCCCCGGGCACCGGCGAGAGCCCGTAGACGGCGATGCCCGGTCGGACCATGTCATAGTGCAAATCGGGCCTGGTCAGTGTTACCGCTGAGTTTGCCAGATGTCGCAACGGCCGCAACCCGGCAGCGCACGCCATCTGGTATGCCTCCTCGAAGTACCGCACTTGCCGCTCGATGACCGGGTGGCCGGGATCGTCGGCATGGGCGAGATGCGACCAGACCCCGACGACCTCGACGCCCGGGGTGGCCGCGGCGGCCCGGACCAGGCTGGGCCACTCGCTGCGGTAGACGCCGCCGCGGGTCAGCCCGGTATCGACTTTGAGGTGCACCCGAGCCGTACGCCCGACTGCCGCGGCGGCACAAGCTACGGTGTCGAGCTGGTCGGTGGAGTAGACGCCGAGGTCGATGTCCGCGGCAACACCGGCGACGAGGTCCTCCCCGGGCGCGTGCAACCAGGCCAGCACGGGAGCATCAATGCCGCCGTGGCGCAAGGCCAACGCCTCATCGACGCTGCACACCCCCAGCACACCGGCGCCCGCCTGCAACGCCGCCTCGGCGACGTCGACCGCGCCGTGACCGTACCCGTCCGCCTTGACCACCGCCATCGTGACGGCGCCGGACGCTGCGGCACCCCTGGCGAGGATCCCCACATTATGCCGAATCGCGTCAAGATCGATCACCACCTCAACCCGAGGCCGCACCGCCGATACCGGATCCACACCCCACCCCCCGAAGCCTCCGAATCGCGTCTGAAAGCGCCCCCAATATCCCCATCCCCGGCACCGGAGCTCCAGCCGCGTTCTGGATCCAGAACGCGGCTGGGGATGGACCGGTGGCGGCGAGGGTGGCGGCGAGGGTGGCGGCGAGGTCTTGGGTGTGGGCGGCGGTGGCGGCTGCCAGCGCGGGGTCTAGGGCGGCTGCTAGGAGAGCGCCGAGGATGCCGGTGAGGATGTCGCCGGAGCCGGCGGTGGCCGCCCAGGACGAGCGGGCCGGGTTCACCAGTATCCGCCCATCAGGGGCCGCCACGATGGTGGTGTGACCCTTGAGCACCAGCACGGCGTCGAACCGGCGGGCAGCGTCCCGCGCGGCTGCGACCCGGTCGGTGCCGGGTGGCCTGCCGGTGAGCCGCTCGAACTCCCGGTCGTGCGGGGTGAGCACCAGCGGGGTGTCCGGGTCACGGCTGTCCGCCAGCTCGGGATGCCGGGCCAGCAGGGTGATCGCGTCGGCGTCGGCCACCACCGGCACTCCCGCGGCCAGCACGTGGGCCAGCACCTGGCGGCCGGCGGCGCCGGTGCCCAGTCCCGGACCGACCGCCCATGCCTGCACCCGCCCGGCGTCGGACACCGATCCGGTGGCCACCACCTCCGGCCAGCGTGCGCGCACCGCGTCGGCGGCGGTGCCGGCGAAGCGGACCATGCCGGACGTGGCCAGCACCGCCGCGCCGGCGCACAGCACCGCCGCGCCCGGGTAATCCGCCGAGCCCGCGGCGATGCCCAGCACGCCCTGGCTGTACTTGTCACTGATCGGGCCGGGCACCGGCCATAGTTGCCCGATCTCAGCAGGACTGAGCACCCGCAGATCCGGAGCCCCAAGCTCGGGGAACAGACCAATGTCCACCAGATGCACCGGCCCGCAACGCCACGGGGCGAGCAGGTGCACCGGCTTGCGGGCACCGAAGGTGACGGTCTCGCTGGCGGTGACCGCGGGCCCGTCGACGGTGCCGGTATCCGGATCCACCCCAGACGGCGAGTCCACCGCGATGATCGGCACCCGGACAGCCTCGACCAGCCGCGCCGCCGCCGGACGCAGCCCACCCCGGCCGGACAGCCCGACGATCCCGTCGAGCACCAGGTGGGCGCGATCCGGCAGATGGTCGGCGAGGTGTCCGCCGGCTCTGCGCAGCGCGGCCAAGCCCTCCGGGTGGGCACGCTCCGGCGACAGCAGGACAGCGGTGACCACCACCCCCCGGCGGCGCAACAACGCCCCGGCCCACAACGCGTCCCCACCGTTGTTGCCCGCCCCGACCAGCAGCGCAACGTGCCGACCGGACACCCCGCCGGTCCGTTCCGCCAGCGCGGCGGCCGTCCGGGTAGCCAACCCGAACGCCGCCCGACGCATCAGCACAGCGGCCGGCACCCGGGCGAGCAGCGCGTCCTCCGCAACCCGCACCCGAGCCACCGTCCAGGCGCCCCGTGAGTGGCGATGCAAGCTATTACCCGAATCGCCACTCACGGGGCCGAAGGCCCTCACTCGACGGTGACAGACTTGGCGAGGTTGCGCGGTCGGTCCACGTCATAGCCGCGTTGCCGAGCGATCTCGGCGGCGAGCACCTGCAGCGGCACGGTGGACACCAGGGGCTGCAGCAAGGTCGGCACTGCAGGCACCTCCAGCACGTCGAAGGCGTATGGACGCACGGTCTCGTCACCCTCCTCAGCGATGACAATGGTCCGCGCCCCCCGGGCCCGGATCTCCTGGATGTTGGACAGCAACTTGGCGTGCAACACGGCCCGGCCCTTGGGCGAGGGCATCACCACGACCACCGGCAGGCCCGGTTCGAGCAGCGCGATCGGGCCGTGTTTAAGCTCGCCCGCGGCGAAGCCTTCGGCATGCATGTAGGCGAGTTCTTTGAGCTTGAGCGCGCCCTCCAGGGCCACCGGGAAACCGACATGACGGCCGAGGAACAGCACCACCTTGGAGTCCGCCAGCTCGCGACCCAGCGCACGCACCTGATCCACCGTGCCCAGCACCTGAGCCACCGCCGCGGGCATCGCCTCCAGCTCGGCGAACTCGCGGGCGACCTCGTCGGAGTACTTGGTGCCACGAGCCTGCGCCAGCGCCAGCCCGACCAGGAAGTTCGCCACGATCTGCGCCAGGAACGTCTTGGTGGCGGCCACCCCGATCTCCGGCCCGGCGTGGGTGTAGAGCACCGCGTCGGACTCCCGGGGGATCTGCGCACCGTTGGTGTTGCAGATCGCCAGCACCCGGGCCTTCTGCTCGCGGGCGTGGCGTACCGCCTCCAAGGTGTCCATGGTCTCGCCGGACTGCGAGATCGCCACAACCAGGGTGGAGCGATCCAGCACCGGGTCGCGGTACCGGAATTCGCTCGCCAACTCCACTTCGACCGGCAGCCGGCACCAGTGCTCGATGGCGTACTTGGCGACCATTCCCGAGTGGTAGGCGGTCCCGCAGGCGACCACGAAGACCTTGTCGACGTCACGCAGCTCCTGGATGTCCATCCGCTGCTCGTCCAGCACGATCCGGCCGTCGATGAAATGCCCGCGCAACGTATGAGCGATCGCACTGGGTTGTTCCTGGATCTCCTTGAGCATGAAGTAGTCGTGGCCGCCTTTCTCCGCCGCCGACAGGTCCCAGTCGACGTGAAAAGGCGTGCCGTGCGCGCTGTCACCGTGGAAGTCGGTGATCTCGTATCCGTCGCGGGTGATCGTCACCACCTGGTCCTGGCCGAGCTCGACGGCGTCGCGGGTGTGCTCGATGAACGCCGCGACGTCAGAGGCGACGAAGTGCTCCCCGACGCCCACCCCCACCACCAGCGGCGACGACCGGCGCGCCGCGACGATCAGATCGGGCTCGTCAGCGTGTGTGACGACGAGGGTGAACGCCCCGTGCAACCGGCGGCACACCGCGCGCACCGCGGCGGGCAGATCACCGCTGTACTGCGCGGCGATGAGGTGCGCAGCGGTCTCGGTGTCGGTGTCGCTGGACAGTTCCACCCCAGCCCGCTCCAGCTCGGCGCGCAGCTGGGCGTGGTTCTCGATGATCCCGTTGTGTACCACGGCGAGCCGGCCGGTGGTGTCGGCGTGCGGGTGAGCGTTGCGGTCGGTCGGCGCCCCGTGGGTGGCCCAGCGGGTGTGCCCCATCCCGGCGGTGCCGGTGAAGGTGTGGCGCCCGGTGGTGTCGAGCTCGCCGATCAGGTTGGCCAGTGCCCCGGCCTTGCGGGCCACGACCAGCGTGTCGGCACCGTCGAGCACCGCGACCCCAGCCGAGTCGTAGCCGCGGTACTCCAACCGGCCCAGACCCTGCAGGACGACGTCCAAAGCGCTTCGATGCCCGACATAGCCCACGATTCCGCACATGGGCGTCACGCTAGCCCAGCGTCAATCCGATACCGTCCCGGCTCATGGCACGCACCGATCCGGCGATCCGGCGCACCGCTGACGAGCTGTCCCGACCAGGTCCACATGGCGTGCTGCGCGGTGACCTGGCACGGGTCGGCATGCCCGGCGTGTTGTTCGCTCCGCAGTCCGGCCTCGGCCTGCCCGCAGTCGCGTTCGGGCACGGGTGGCTGCAACCGACGTCGCGCTATGAGGAGTTACTGCGCCACCTGGCCTCCTGGGGGATTGTCTCGGCGGCGCCGGCGACCCAGCCCACTGTGCTGCCGTCACACCGCCAGTTCGCCGTCGATCTGTCCGCGGCATTGGACGTGTGCGTCGGGGTGGCGCTGGGTGATGGAGCGATCAGCGTCGATCCCGGCAAGCTCGGCGTGGTTGGGCACGGCATGGGCGGCGGCTGCGCGGTGCTCGCGGCGGCCACCGACGATCGTTGCCGGGCGGTGGCCACGCTGGCGCTGGCCGAGACCATGCCGTCATCGGTGGCCGCCGCGCGTGAGTGCACCATGCCCGGTCTGCACCTGGCCGCCGCCAAGGACCGGGTGGCCCCACCGATCGGGCACGCCCAGCCGGTGGCCAAGGCGTGGGGGGGACCAGTACAGCTGCGCACTCTGCCCAAGGCAAGTCACCTAGGCTTCTTGGAAGGCGCGCACTGGACGGATCTGCTAGTAGATGGCAGCCCCGAGTACCAAACTCGCCGAACATCCCGCGCCCTCGTCACCGCATTCCTACTCACCCACCTCACCGGCACCCACACCTACGACGACCTGCTTGCAGACGCCTGATTCCGCCGCGTTCCGCATCCAGACTGCGGTAATCAGGAGACCTGGGCGACGATGGTGGCAATGCGGTGGGCGATGGTTTCAGCGGTGGGATGAGTGGGGGCCTCGACCATCACGCGGACCAGCTGCTCAGTGCCGGACGGGCGCAGCAGGACACGGCCGGTGTCGCCCAGTTCGGCTTCCGCGGTAGCGATGGCGTCGGCCACCACCGGCGCCGCCGCGACAGCCGACCGGTCCGCGACCGCGACGTTGACCAGCACCTGCGGTAGCCGGATCAGCACGCCGGCCAGATCGGCCAGGCTCCGCCCAGAGATGACCATCCGGGCCATCAGTCGCAACGCGGTGAGCAGCCCGTCGCCGGTGGTGGCATAGGCTGGCAGCACCACGTGCCCGGACTGCTCACCGCCCAGCGTGAACCCGCCCGTCCACAGCGCCTCCAGCACGTACCGGTCACCGACCGCGGTGGTCCGTACCGCCACGCCGTGCTCGCGCATCGCGAGGTGCAGCCCGAGGTTGCTCATCACCGTGGTGACCAGGGTGTCCTGGGCCAGTTCACCGCTGTCCCGCATGGCCAGCGCGAGGATCGCCAGGATCTGGTCGCCGTCCACCACATGGCCAGCGGCGTCGACAGCCAGGCACCGATCCGCATCGCCGTCGTGCGCAATACCGATCGCGGCACCATGGGCCAGCACCGCCTTGCGCAGCGGGTCCAGTCGGGTGCACCCGCAGCCGTCGTTGATATTGAGGCCATCGGGTTCGGCGTGCAGCGCCACCACGTCGGCGCCGGCTCGCCGGTATGCCTCGGGAGCGAGGACGGACGCCGCACCGTGCGCGCAGTCGACCACTACCCGGACCCCGTCCAGCGGGTGCGGGGTGGCCCGCAGCAGGTGATCCAGGTAGCGTCCGGCGCCGTCGGCCACGTCCCGCACCCGGCCGATCCGGGCGCCGACGGGACGCTGCCCGTCGCGGCTGTCCATCACAGCGGTGATCTCGTCCTCCACCGCGTCGGGCAGTTTGTGCCCGCCAGCAGCGAAGAGCTTGATTCCGTTGTCCGGCATCGGGTTATGCGACGCGGAGATCATCACGCCGAGATCCGCGGAGAACTCAGCCACCAGGTAGGCCACTGCCGGGGTGGGCACCACCCCGACCCGCAGCACATCGGCGCCCGCTGAGGTCAGCCCCGCGGTGACGGCCGCCTCCAGCATCTCGCCGCTGGCCCGCGGGTCACGACCTACGACAGCGACCGGTCGATGCCCGAGACCCTGGGTAGCAAGAACCCGCGCCGCAGCACCGGACACAGCCAGTACCAGCTCGGGTGTGAGATCACCGTTGGCCAGCCCGCGCACTCCGTCGGTTCCGAACAAGCGGCGCATCAGCGCTGACGTGCTAGCGCTTCGAGTACTGAGGTGCCTTGCGCGCCTTCTTCAGCCCGTACTTCTTACGCTCTTTGACCCGGGCGTCACGAGTGAGGAAACCCGCCTTCTTCAACGCCGGGCGATCATCGATGTTGAGCTCGATCAGTGCCCGGGCAATACCCAGACGCAGCGCGCCAGCCTGACCCGAGGTGCCACCACCGGAGAGGTTGCCGATCACGTCGTATGCCTCGGGCTTGTTGACCGTGAGCAGCGGCTCCCGCACCAGCTGCTGGTGCACCTTGTTGGGGAAGTACTTCTCCAGGCTCGTACCGTTGAGGGTGAAAGCACCGGTACCGGGCACTAGCCGCACTCGCACGATCGCTTGCTTGCGGCGACCAACGGTCTGAGCTGATCTGTCGCTGATCGCCGGCACCGCCGCAATGACCGGCACCGGTGACACGGCCGCAGCCGGCTCGGTCTGCTGCTGGGGGCTCTGCGGGGCAGTCACGGCGTCTCTCGGGTCCTCACTTGGTGTTACCGCTGCGGGAATGGTCACTGGGCGACCTGGGTGATCTCGAACGGCTGCGGCCGCTGAGCGGCGTGCGGGTGCTCGGCGGCCGCGTAGACCTTGAGCTTGCGGGCCATCGCCCGGCCCAGGGTGTTCTTCGGGAGCATCCCCTTGACGGCCCGCTCCACCAACCGCTCAGGCCGGGTGGCGAGCATCTCGGTGAACGAGCGTCGCTTGAGCCCACCGGGGTGGCCACTGTGCCGGTAGACGAAGCTACGGTCGCCCTTGTTGCCCGACAGCGCCACCCGACCGGCGTTGACGATCACGACGAAATCGCCGGTGTCGACGTGGGGAGCGTAGGTGGGCTTGTGCTTGCCGCGCAGCAGCGTGGCCGCCTGGCTGGCGAGGCGACCGAGCACCACGTCCGTGGCATCAATGACATGCCAGACGCGCTCGACCTCGCCAGGCTTGGGACTGTACGTGCGCACGGATCTACCTCGTCATCGCAGTTCGTCAGGGGGTGTCGATGCGGCTTCCACGCCCGGTGGAGGGTACAGCACGACGGGAGCCGCGCCATCCGCACAACAACGGATGACGATACCGGCCGCCGCACGATACCTCACAACGGGGTCACCACGGCAGCTACGCCCAGCGGCTCTTATTGGCCGCCTCGCCAGCCTGGTAGTTCTCGTTCGACGTGCCCAGCGCCACCCCGATCTGGTTCAGCACCTGGTGCAGGTCGGCCGCCGACCGGTCCCAGCTCGCCTGGTGGGCCTGATAGGCGGTCGACGCCTCGCCGGTCCAGGTTGCCACCATCGGCCCCAGGTACCGCTTGAGATCGTGCATCTCCCGGCTGATGTTGGTCCACGTCGTCTGGATCGAACTCCGCGCGTTCTCAAGCTCGCTGAACGTGACCAGGATCTCGCTCATGGTGTCTCTAACCCCTTCTCAGTTACCCAGCGCCTGGCTGATCCGCGAGTAGGTCTGATTCTCGGCCTCGTCGGCCTGGGCGTAGGTGGCGCCCGATCCCCGGATCTGCTCACCGATACTGTTGAGCGCGTCGTTGAGGGTGCGCGCGTCGGTGTCCCAGCGCTGCATCAGCAGCTGGAAGGCGGTCGCTGCCTGGCCCTTCCACCCGCCGGCCAGCGGGGCCAGTTGGTTGCGCAGGCTCATGAGCTGGCCCTGCACGCTCTGGTTCACCTCGGCGACGTGGTTCGCCGCCGCCGTCATCTGCTCGAACTCGGCTCCGAACTGCTGTGCCATCTGCTGCTACCCCCTCCGGGTTGGTCACTCTGCCGACACGTGAGGTAACAGCCTGCCAGATCCCGTTCCTGTCCGTGACTACCTGGTCACACAACGTTTGCAACCGCGAACGCCGCGATCCGGCACGGTTCACCCGGTTCGGGGAGGCCGCTCCCGGGGGGCCAGCAGTCGCCGGGCGACGGCCTGGACGTGCACCTCGTCCGGGCCGTCCAGGATGCGGGCGGACCGGGCGATGCGGTGCAGCCGGGCCAGCGGGGTGTCGTTGGTGAGCCCCTCCGCGCCGTATACCTGGATCGCGCGGTCCACCACAGTGGCGTAGGCCCGAGCCGTGACGACCTTGGCGGTCCCCACCGCGATCGCGGGATCCGCCCCGGCCACCAGGCAGTCGACCGCGGCCCGGGTCATCGCCCGCGCGGCGGTGAGGTCGACGTAGCTGTCGAAGGCGTGCTGGGCCATGAGCTGTTTGTCGGCCAACGGGCGGCCCGAGACCTGACGGTGCCGCAGCCGCTCCCGGAGCAGCTCGTAGGCCCGCGCGGTCTGCCCGATCCAGCGCAGGCAGCGCAGCACCCGGCCGAGCGCGAGCCGCTGCCCGGCCACCGCCAGCCCCCCGCCCCGCGGGCCGATCAGGTACTCGCCGGGCACCCGGACGCCGTCCAGGGCCAGCTCGCACTGCCCCATGTGGGCACCGAGCACCGGCAGCTCCCGCAGCACGCGGTAGCCGGGCGCGTCGGTGGGCACGACGAGCAGCGAGAACGCCTCACGGTCCGGCCCGCCGTCACTCTCGGTACGGCAGACCACGGTGGTGAACATGGCCTGCGCGGCGCCGGAGGTGAACCACTTGCGGCCCCGGACCACCCAGCCGTCGCCGTCGGGCACCGCGATCGTCCGCAGGCCCTGGGGGTCCGATCCGGCCACCCCCGGCTCGGTCATGGCGAAACTGGGCCGGGCGCGCCCGGCAGCCATCGGCCGCAGGAAGCGGTCCCGGACCGCCGCCGAACCGTGCCGGTGCAGCATGGTGGCGTCGAGCAGCAGGTCCGAACCCAGCGCGGTGGGGCCGTAGTCCGAGGCGCCCTCGGCCTCGGCGACTGGGGCGTACCGGGCCAGGTCGAGCCCGCCGCCGCCGAGTTCGACCGGCAGTGGGAGTGCCCACAGCCCACTCTCCCGGGCGGCCTGCTGCAGCCGGGCCAGGCATTGCGCGGCCGCCCCGCCACCGGCGGCGAGCACCGGCTCCACTGGGTACACCTGATCGACCACGAACGCACGCACCAGCGAGACGGTGTCCGGGCTGCCGGCCACCCGGGTCTCCGGATCTCCCTGATCCGCCGCGCTCACTGCGCGGCCATGTCCGGCTTGCGGCCCCATGCCTGGAAGAGGATCCCGTTGAGCACGAAGGTGTCAGGGTCGGCCAGGTGAGCGGCGAGCTCCTGCACGCTGGCCTCCAGCTCCGCCGCACTCAACAGGCCGGTGGCGAGCATCTGCTCTCGGAAGATTCCGGTGAAGTGCAGCAGCTTGCGCTGACCTGCGACACGAGGTCGACGTCCGGGTAGTGGTCCTCGATGATGACGACGGCGGCCCGTGAGCGGCGCAGCAGGGCGCGGACATCGCGGTCGCCCCGGCCGGGGGGAAACGGCAGCACGATCGCCCCGACCGCCACCACGGCCAGGTCGATGGCGCAGCAGAGCCGCGAGTTGGGCAGCTGGTAGGCGACCACGTCGTCGGGCCGCACGCCGAGCCGCAGCAGCTCGGCGAAGCTGACTGGGCCGTCGGCGTCGAGCACGGCCGGTGCCTCGGGGTGTCGGTCGGTGTGCGCGGTGAAGCTGTCGAACACGGTGGTCTGCGGGTAGTGGCCGTCCTCTTTCCACTGCTCGCGCAGTTCCCGAGGCACCAGGTCCGGAAAGCGGGTCACGAGAACCTCCACGGGGTGGTGACAACGGAGCAGCCGTGCGCGGCGAAGCGCGACGCGAACCGCGGATCGGCGGGCAGGGCGACCAGGTCGCGCCGCACCACCGCGGCGGGCACCCCGGCGCGGTGCAGGGTGTTCCGCCAGGTCAGCGCGGGTGCGCCTGCCAGGACCGGGGCGAGCCGGGACTCGATCGCGGGCACCGGATCGGACACCTCGGGGACCGGCATACCGAGGAACCGGCACAGTGCGGCCAGCGTGGTCGCCGAGCGCACCGCGACCGCCAGCGGCTCGTCGGCGGTGTCGAAGACCCGGGCCAGCAGCAGCGCGCCCGGCCGGGGGCCTTGGCTGGGTGCGCCTGCGGCCGCGAGCTCTTCGGCGAGCAGCAGGTCGGCGGCGCCGAGCAGCGAGGAGTCCACCCGGTGCCCATGCCCGGACCGCTGCCGATCGACCAGTGCGGCCAGGATGCCCGCCACGCAGACATGCGCGCCGAGCACGTCGAGCAGGGTCATCAGCGACGGTCGCGGCGCCCCCGGGCCGCCTACCAGCTCCCCCAGGCCCGCATATGCCTGGACCATGAAGTCCACCCCGGGTGGGGCGCCGGCGCTCAGGGCCGCCCCCCAGCCCGAGGCGTAGGCGTAGACCAGGCGCGGGTTGACACCGTGCAGGTCGTCGGCGTCGAGCCGGAGCTCGGCGGCCTTACCGGGCGCCCAGTTGTGCACGAACACGTCCGAGGTGCGGGCCAGGTCGAGGACGGCACGCTGGCCCGCACCGGACTTGATGTCGATCTCGACGACGTCCTTGCCGTGGTTGAGTGCGACGAACCGGGCCGAGCAGTCACCC
>DATEMN010000553.1:0-7173 GCA_035275565.1 Pseudonocardiaceae bacterium
CAGCCTGCGCCAGGACTCCAGTCCCTCTTGCTCGACCCACGCGTGCGGCGTGGTGGTCAGCGCCCAGCCCTGCACGGCCAGGGTGATGCCCAGGTCGAGGTCCTCGGTGAGCGACTGCGACCATGGGTCACGGTGGATGCCCACCAGGGCCGAGAGCCGGGTGAACTGTCCATTGCCGCCCAGACTGACTGTTTGCGTGCTCAGGCGGCCGAGTTGGGTGGTCGCCGACAGTCCCCAGAACTCGAAGTCCTGCAGCCGGCCGATGAGCTTGTGCCGGTTGCGGATGCGCACCGCGAGTTGGACACCGGCGACCCCGGCGTCGTCAAATAGCGGGAGGACATGATCCAGCGCCGAGTGTGACAGCCGGCCATCGGCGTCTAGCACACAGATCACCACGGTAGCGGGGTCGATGCGCCGCCGCCGCACGTCACCCAGGAGCAGGTCAAAGCCAGCGTTGAGAGCGGGTCCCTTACCGAGCCGGGCGTGGGGTAGCTCGCGGCGCGCGATCAGCAGCTGGCCGTCGCTGGCCGACCGGGCCACCTCCGAGGTGCGATCGGCCGAGCCGTCATCGATCACGATCACCCTGACACGCGGAAACCGGACAGCCAGGCTGTGAACCGTCTGCCCAATAACCGCCTCCTCATTGAGACACGCGATCAGGCAGTACACGTGATATCGCCGCACAGCCGGAATGGGATGGGGCCTATGGCGAGTCCGCTTGGTAAATCGCTCGGGTTGGCCGTTATACACGCCCAATCCCACCATGACGATGAAGTAAACTAATCCGAGGAGGGTAATCAGGCTCATCAGTGCGGTGTAGAAACCCACGTGCCACTCTGCTTTCGTCCCGTACGACCCACATGAACGGGCATGCCGGCCGTAGACAAGGTTGGTCAGGTTGGTATGCCCATCGGGTCCATGGGGAGCTTGCAGACGTCCCTCGCCCCCTACCCCCCGACACGCTCTGTTGGATCTGGATAGTACACAGTGGACATTCTGGTCCGTCATCACCACCGCTCAGCCCGCCATGCACGATGACCACTGAGGTAACGAACTATCGCTGAACACGACACTGCACAGCGGACCCACCGGGAGAGAACACCCTCGAACGCGTTACCCCCGGGAACACCACACACCGGTGCCCACCGGCAATACCGCGCGACTCGCCGCCTCACAGGACGTTCTGATGCAACCGCTCGGCGTTAGGCTATATCGAGGTTCGCAGCTTCCCCCACGTGACCGCAGGCGAAGGGTCTCGGCGAGGCAACGGGAGCCCTGGTGGGCTCATCCGTATGCGTTCATTTCGTTCAGCGGTGTTCGGATCAGTGCTGCGCCGCAGGCCACGGATGCGAGCGTTATTTGACGAACTATTATTCCGAGTCTTGAAAATCGGAAGGTCAGCAGTTCAACGACTGCCAGGTGACCATCTCGCACTTGCGGGCGCATGCCTGATATCGGTTCGGCTCACGTTTCGCGTGGCAGGGGCCAGACCCGGCGTCGTGCCACACGCGTGCCACAAGAGGGAGTCAACAACGGTCAACTGGGTCACCCGTGACCACGGCTGACCGCAGGGTCAAGGCTTGGTTTCATAGGATGAGTGCACCACCGGGAATGATATCCTATCGCTCACTCAGTCAGCAAAAAGGAGTCACCTTCAGTGCGGGGCACGGAGAGTGCGGGGTACGGAGATCCTTGCAGAAGAGCAAGAAATCATCTCTCGGGAGCTTGCCAGCGGCCGTTCGTGTCGGTCGATCGGGCAGCCCTTCTGTGACGATATGCAGTCAATCACGACAGTCAGTCCGCTAAGTCAGAGCACTGAACGCTTCCGTCGAGAAAGTTGCATCCGGTTGTTGCATCTCCCCAGGGTGCACCCACCAAGGTCCCCATGGTGGGAGGGGCATTGTCAGGTTGGCGGAGCTGGGGTGTTCGGTTGTCTGGTGTGGGTGGGTCAGACTGGGTTCGTGGACGCCACGCCGTCGTCGTTGTACAAGGGCCACCGCTATCCAGCGGAGATCATCAGTCACTGTGTGTGGCTGTACTACCGGTTCCCGCTGAGCTTGCGGGAGATCGAGGAGATGATGCTGGCCCGCGGTGTCCTGGTCACCTACGAGACCATCCACCAATGGTGCCGCAAATTCGGTCAGACCTTCGCCAACCAGCTACGGCTCCGTCGGGCACGGCCAGGGGATAAATGGCATCTCGACGAGGTGTTCATCAAGATCAAGGGGAAGACCCACTACCTGTGGCGCGCGGTTGACCAAGACGGCTACGTGCTGGACATTCTGGTCACGTCCCGGCGCGACGCCACGGCCGCCACCAGGTTCTTCCGCAAGCCTTTGACGGGATTACAGGCCGTGCCACGGGTGCTGGTCACCGACAAGCTGGCCAGCTACGGCGTGGCTCACCGCCGGTTGATGCGCGGTGTGGAGCACCGTCGATCCAAGTACCTGAACAACCGGGCCGAGAACTCCCACCAACCGACCCGGCAGCGAGAACGAGCGATGAAGAAGTTCACCTCATCCGGTGGTGCCCAACGATTTCTGTCCGCGTTCAGCGGCATATCACCGCACTTCCGGCCTCGCCGCCACCGACTCACCGCAGTCCAGTACCGACACGAGATGACCTCACGCTTTGCCACCTGGAACGAGGTCGTCGGCCTCCCCGCAGCCACCTGACCCAGACCCCGCAGAAACCATTCCTCGACTCTAACCCGCGACACCACACTCGACACTCAACAACCTGACAATGCCCCTTGAAGGCATACGGGATCCAAACATCCCCCGGTACCGCGCCGTGCCGCTGCCCGAGTCGACGTTCACGGCGTACCTACCGGCCCCGTTCCGCACCATCCACACGTACACCTACGCCGTTGGCGGGCGCATCAACCCGCTACCCACCCGACACGGGTAGCGGACCACGGCCACGCCAAATGTGACTGAGCATGGTACCTGGCGGATGATCTTGCGTTTTTCCGCCGCAACGGCTCGCAGTTGGGCACCGATGATGGCGAGTGCTGAGTAGGCAAGCTGGCGAGTTTGCCGTGCGGGGCCCTGCAGCGGCATGGGCGGCTTCGTGCTGAGATGAGGAATGTCCGCACCACCGTCCAGTTGGGCGTCGAGCGAACAGCGGTTGTGGCGAGCTATGCGCGATGGTCACTCGCTGGATCTTGGCGCCGGCCCGCCTAATTGCGGAACTGGCTCTACCGACGGTGATATGTCCGCCGACGTTCTCGCCAGACTGTTGTTGCAGCCTCCATCGCCTGCTCGGGGAGTAGTGACGAGACTGCAGCTCACTGGCGCCCGTGTCACGGGGCGCCTGTCGTTGCATCACGCCAAGATCGAGGTACCGATCAGTCTGATCAACTGCTGTTTCGATGGGCCGGTTGAGTTGGACAACGCCGCGCTACGCGCCGCCGACTTCACCGGCTGTCACCTGCCTGCGTTCCAGGCCGACGGTCTGCGAGTGGACTCGGACCTCACCCTCGCCCAGCTTGTCACAGGCTGTGGGGTTCCAAAAGTTGGCCTGGGGTTCTGACCTGGGTGATCGGAGTCCTCGGTGGTCTGGGCATGATCGTGTGTCGTGTTGGTGCGCCTGTTGTATCTGATCTTCCGGCAGCTTCTGAACCTGTTGTTGGTGCTCGGTCGCTCGTCGGCGTCCAAAGATGTCGAACTACTGGTGTTGCGTCATGAGATCACCGTTCTGCGCAGAACCAACCCCAAGCCCCGGATAGATTGGGCGGATCGAGCGGTGTTCGCCGCGCTCGTCCGTGCTTTGCCCAGGATGCTGCGGGAGCATCGCTTGGTCACGCCGGGCACGATCCTGCGTTGGCATCCTCGCCTGGTGGCCAAAAAGTGGATCTACCCCAACCGCGGTCGTCCGTCCGTCGATGATGGTGTGGGCATGCTGATCGAGCGCATGGCCCGGGAGAATTCCAGCTGGGGATACCAGAGAATTCAGGGCGAACTGCTCAAGCTCGGACACCGCGTGGGGGCCTTGGCGATCCGCCGTGTTCTGAAGCGGCTGCGGATACCTCCGGCGCCGGTCCGGTGCACCGACACGACCTGGCGGCAGTTCCTGCGCGCCCAGGCATCCACCATGCTGGCGTGCGACTTCTTCCCTGTGGATTGCGCGGTGACGCTCAAGCGGATCTACGTATTCTTCGTGCTGGAGGTCGCTAGCCGGTCGGTGCATCTGCTGGGCGTGACCACGAACCCGGACGGCTGGTGGACGACGCAGTAGGTCGCAACCTAGTGATGGATCTTGGTGATCGCATCACGCAGTTCCGGTTCCTCGTCCGAGATCGGGTCGGTCAGTTCACCGCGTCCTTCGATGCTGTCCTTGCTGATGTCTGCATTCGCGTCGTCAAGATTCCTCCGCGTTGTCCGCGGGTGAATTGTTTTGCCGAAAGGTTCGTCCGCACGGTCAGGACTGAAGTCACCGACCGTGTATTGATCTTTAGTCAGCGGCACTTGGTTCCTCGCTGTTTCAAGTGGGTTTGGTGATCAAGTGAGTGTGGTTGCGGCGTGGCGGGTTGACGAGGGGGTGATGGTTTCGTTGGCTGCGTGACTGTCCGTGATGGTCGCGTAGCAGGGAGTCATCGGGGTATGGATGAGCTGGGGTTGTTCACGGCGGCGTTGGGGCTGTGCGGGCCGTGGCGGGTGACGCGGACCGAGTTCGACGCCGAGGCCACCCAGTTGGATCTGTATCTGGGTTGTGATCGTGGTGCTCGGTTCGGGTGTCCGGCCAAGGATTGCGCGCATGGTGGTTGTCCGGTGCATGACACGGTGGAGAAGACGTGGCGGCATCTGGACTTTTTCCAGCATCGGGCGTTGTTGCATGCCCGGCTGCCGCGGGTGCGTTGTCCAGAGCATGGGGCGGGGGCAGGTCAGCGTGCCCTGGGCGCGTCCGGGGTCGGGATTCACGCTGTTGTTTCCAGGCGTTGGTGCTTAGCTTTGCGGCGGTGATGCCGATGGCGAAGGTCGCTGCGATGACCCGGGAGCACGACACCCGGATCTGGCGGATCGCCGAACACCACGTGCTCGCCGCCCGCGACCAGTTGGACTGCACGGGGGTGCGCCGGGTCGGGATGGATGAGACCTCCGCTCGCAGGGGCCAGGATTACGTGAGTATCTTCGCTGACCTGGATGCCCGCCGGGTGATGTTCGCCACCGAGGGCCGCTGTGCGGACACCGTCGGGCGCTTCGCTGCTGATCTGGCCGAGCACGGGGGCGACCCGGCCCAGGTCACCGACACCAGCTCCGACATGAGCAATGCATTCATCTCCGGAATCGCGGCGCATCTGCCGAATGCGAGGATGACGTTCGACCGTTACCACTTGGCGGCCAAGCTCAGTGAGGCCATCGATGCCGTGCGCCGCCAAGAGGTCGCCACCCGCCCGGAACTCACGCACACCCGCTGGTTATGGCTGAAGAACTGGGCAAACCTCTCGGCGACGCAACGCCGCGACCTGCACCACTTGATGCGCCCTTCGGCCCAGTTGGCCACTGCCCGGGCGCTGCGCTGGCGAGAGGACTTCCAAGGGCATTGTCAACTTGTCGAACGTCCAGCCGCCGATGTACATGTGGAGCCTGAGGTTGGGCGCCGCGTCGATCTCCGGAGTGGCGCTCAGGCGGCTGCCGTGCCCGTGATCTCGGTCCAGGTGGTGAATCGCACGGTCATTTCGCGGCGGTACTCATCGGTGGATAACCGGTGACGGCCGGGCCGGAAGTGTGGGGAGATGCCGCTGAACGCGGATAAGAACCGCTGGGCGTGCCGGGTTGAGGTGAACCTCTTCATGGCTCGTTCGCGTTGCCGGGTCGGTTGGTGAGAGTTCTCGGCCCGGTTGTTCAGATACTTTGACCGGCGGTGCTCGACTGAACGCAGCACCCGGCGCCGGGCAACGCCGTAGCTGCGGAGTTTGTCGGTGATCAGCACCCGGGGCGCGTACTCCAGTCTCTTCAGGAGCTTGCGGAAGAACCTGGTCACGGCCGTGGCGTCGCGCCGGGAGGTGACCAGAATGTCCAGCACGTTCCCGTGCTGGTCCACCGCCCGCCACAGGTAGCGCCGCTGGCCGTTGATCGTGATGAACACCTCGTCCAGGTGCCACTTGTCCCCTGGACGAGGGCGGCGTCGGCGTAGTGCGTTGGCGTAGGTCTGCCCGAACTTCGCACACCATTGCCGGACCGTCTCGTGGCTGAGGGTGATCCCGCGAGCCAGCATCATCTCCTGCACTTCGCGCAAGCTCAACTGGAACCGGTGATAGAGCCAGACACAGTGGCTGATGATCTCTGCGGGGAAGCGAAACCCCTTGTAAGACGGCGCACCGACGGTCACCCGACCTCCTCATCCCCGGAAGCAAGCCCTCGATCGTCCCACCCCCGCAGATTCACGAAGTTGACAGTGCCTCCGGGCGGCTTGCGTAGTCCATGCCCCGGTCGGATGCGCCGTTACCCCGAGCAGACGTGTCCGGCGGGAGCCATGCTCGACCGCGATCAGGACATCGATCCGTCCGAGCAGGATGGTGTCTACAGGCAGGAAATCCACGGCCAGGACGGCCGTGGGCGGCGCGGTGAGAAACTGGCCCCAGGTCGGACCCCACCGGCGAGGCGCGGGATCGATACCGGCGTCACGGGAGGATCTGCCACACGGTGGAAGCGGCGATGCGATGGCCGAGTCGGACCAGTTCACCCTGCACGCGCCGGTGTCCCCAGGTCGGGTTCTCGGTTGCCATGCCGATGATGAGCTTCTTGATCACTGCTGCGGTGGGTGGGCGTCCGGGTCAGCGGCGCGCGGTGAGTCCCCTCGCCGCGAGACCAACCGGCGGTGCCAGGCCAGGAGCCTAGCAGGAGTCACCCGGAACACCGCAGCCCAGCAGCGGCGCGGCAGCAGCTGGGACACCGCGGCCAACCACAGCCGGTCGGCAGGCGTGGAGCGGACCCGGGAGATCTGTCGACACAACACGGTGTTCTCGTGCCGCAACACCAGCAACTCGGCATCCATGCTCATGTATCGCCGCACCAGCTCCGCGCGTTGCCCTCGCGTTTGTCTTACGCCGCGAAGGCTGTTGGATTGACCCGTGGACTCGGAGCTGGAGCAGTCGCAGTGGTGGCGGGTCATGGCCCAGATCATTGAGGAGAGCCACACCGCCTCCGGTGGTGATCTGCCGCGGGTGAT
>DATEMN010000554.1:0-4399 GCA_035275565.1 Pseudonocardiaceae bacterium
TCGGCCTGCGCACGAACCCGAGCCCGGAAGGATCGGACGGTCGACGGGGGCACCGCGGAGGAGTGTCGGCGGAACCTGCAGGTGTCTCGGCCACACTCGACATTTTGGCAGTGGGCGTGAACCGGGCTTGCTTCGCCCGAGGCTCGTCACGTCCCGATAGTACCTTGATGTCCGTTATCGACGAGTGCACTTCGTCACGCATTTCAGGTCCTGCTGCACCGCCTTCTTGAGGGTGCGCATCCCCATGCGCGCTGACCAGGTCTTGCCAGTCCACCGGGGAAGAGTGAGTCACACCAACGGTGAACAGGCGGCCGTGCTCCTGATGGGGCGTCAGGGTGCGAGGCGCCAGAGTGCGTCCATGGGTACCGCCCTGATCTTCTCGCCGAACGGCAGGGTCTGTTGACCGGTGTAGAGCGCGTAGCCGGCGACGAAGCGGTCACCGAGGAGTCTCGCCAGGTTCCGCAACCCGGCGAGGACTTCGGTGCGTACCGTCGCACCGGATTTCACCTCGATCCCTATCACTCTGCCGTCGGGTGGCGAAAGGGCGCATTGCATTCGTCTATCCAGACTTACCCGCGCGCGGGTAGGTAGCCCAACTGGCTGGGTATTTGCTATAGAGGAAAGTTCCACCCGCTAGGCCGTAACTTCCGTAACGTTGCAGGTCACCGGGTCTCGGGGACTGGGAAGTGGGGCGTCCCGGGTCAGGTTGAGCGCGATGCCGCCGTCGTGCCGTCCCAGTGAGCGCGTGTGGCCCGGCCGGGCGTTCCTCGCACCGTGGCAGTTACCGTGACGGCGGAACATCCCCCACTCTTCCACGCTGCCGGGGGCACGGCCCGTGCCCCCGGAGGAGGCCAGCCTTGGTGGACATTAAGGATCCCCGCACGATCGGCGCCCGTCTGCGTCTGATCCGCGAGGCCCGAAAGAAGTCGCTGCGGGTGGTCGCGGGGCTGGCCGGGATGAGCAAGTCGAAGCTGTCGCAGATTGAGCGCGGTGAGATCGCGCTCGACAGCATCTCGGACATCGTGGCCTTGGCCAACGCGCTCCAGATTGCCCGTCCGAGCTCATAAGGTTGCCGGTGCCGGCACCAGCCAACGGGGAGACCGATTCTGCGGTGGAGGCGGTGCGGAGTGCGGTGACGGCTGCCAGTCGCGGCCGGCCCGGTGGGCTCGTGCTTCCAATCGCGGTGCTCCGGGATCGGGTGCAGGCGATGCTGAACGCCCACTACGGCTGTCGGTCGGGAGACAGGGTCGGGGCCGCATTGCCGGGGTTGATTCGTGATCTGCATGCCAGTCGCGGCCGGTCGAGACGTCGTCGATCTGCTTGATTTGGCGGTGTTGTTGCACGCGAGAGCCACTGTCGGGTGGTTGCGGGTGCTGGGTTGGATCTGCGTCAGTTCGACTTGGCGCAGGCCGAACTGGATGCGGTGAGCGTGCCGACGAACCCCCCGGAGTCGATGCAGCTTGCTGGGACGTTGGCGCTGTGCCGGTCAGTGGTGGCCTCGGCGGACTCCCGGCCCGGTGACATGGACGCACCGTTGGAGCTGGCCGGTGAGCTGGCTGAGCGCATCGGGGAAGGTAATGCTTACTGGCTGGGGTTCGGTCTCCATTCGGTCGGGCAGTGGCCCATGTTCGCGGTGAGGGAGGTTGGTGATCACGAAAGGGTCGTGAGCATCGCTGAGGCTCTGCAACCAGATGTGCACGCCGCCCGGTCGGTTCAGGCCGACTACTGGGTCAACTACGGCCGCGCGCTGTCGCGGTTGCGGGGGCGTAGCGATGATGCGGTGCGGGCGTTTCGTCGTGCCGAGGTGATCTCGCCGCATCACGTGCACCGCGATCCATTCGTTACCGAGGCGCTCGGCGGACTGCTCACCCGCACGCGCCGGGACTCGCTGGCCGGTCGGGAGCTGCGGAGGATGGCGTACCGGGCGGGTCTGCCGGTATAGCTCAGCTGGGGGGCGTCCGCTTTGCTGGACGCCCGACTCTGGTGATCGTTCAGGTCGTCATCGTGGTCGACGTACCCAAGGCAGAGCAGCACCGGCCCTGCGGGCGTGGTCGGTTGGTGACGTTAGGCCGCCGTCCCGATAACGACGAGCGCTGCACGCTGCTGCTGGTCCATGAAGCCGCATTTCGGGCTATCCACCCGATCCCGACCAGGTCTGCCCGCGGTGCAAGGCCGTGCCCGCCCAAACGCCAAGGGCGCGGACATGACCACCAACCTCCCCACGCCTGGGCACAGCCCAGCGCCAGGGTGGCCGAGCCGCGAAAAACTGATCTGTCAATGCGGTATCAGCGGCGCTCACCGTGGCCTCTTAGTGAGCACGCCGGTTGGGGGCGTGTGGCCCGGGTGATCCCCTTCTCTCGTGGGGGATCACCCGGGCAGACCTCCGCCTCCGCGTGTGTGGGAACACCTGAGCTGCGGGGGCCGCTGTGATGCTTGAGCAACACAGGCCGATGTACCGGGCATGATCAGTCGTTAGAGGCCGTGAGAGCCCCGGCTGGACCTCGGCGTACAGCTCCGGAAGATCCTCCAGGATCGGCGACGCATTCGTCCTCAGCGCCCACGATGAACGCGAGCAGCGCGGCCGGAACGCCTCAAAGATCTTGATGCCCCTCCGTGGGACGCTCGCGGATGGATGAAAGTTAGGTGTCCCACCGGCCAACGCGATGACCTGGCGCAGTGGCAGGGGCGGGTCGCTCGAAGCGATCACCAGCCCCGTTCGCGCCAATCGGCGAGGTGGGGGCGCTCAGCGCCGAGGGTGGAGTCCTTGCCGTGCCCGGGGTAGAACCAAGTCTTGTCAGGGAGTTGGTCGAACACCCGGGACTCCAGGTCGTTCATTAGCGAGGCGAAATCCGTCGCTGACCAGGTCTTGCCAGGTCCGCCGGGGAACAGTGTAGCACGCAAACGGTGATGTTATGAGTATGCTCAGCGTGTGACCGAAGTTGTCGGCCTCTATGCCCGGATATCTGAGGACGTGCTGGGTCTGGAGCGTGGTGTCAGTCGTCAGCTCGCCGAGGAGCGCGAACTGGCCGAGCGCCGGGGGTGGGCGACCCGGCCTGATCTGGAGTTCTGTGACAACGACGTCTCTGCGCTCAACGGCGCGTATCGACCGGGTTATGAAGCACTTCTGGCAGCTGCTGAGAGCGGATCGATCACGCGGATTGTGGCGTGGCAACTGTCGCGGCTGTGGCGTAACCGCCGGGAGCGTGCCGAGGCGATCGATCGGCTGTCTAAGGTCAGGGTGCCGATCACGCTGGTTCGGGGTGGGGACATTGACCTGTCGTCGCCGTACGGCCGCAGTTCGGTGGCTCAGCAGGGTGAAGCTGACACCCTGGAGTCCGAGCTGAAGTCGGAGCGGGTCATGGCTGCTGCTGCTGAGCGTGCGGCCGCCGGGCAGGCCAACGGTGCTGTGCTCTATGGCTGGCGGCGGGTCAACCAGATCGGCAAACACGGCAAACGGATCAGCTTCGTCGACGAGATCGACCCGGCGGAGGCCTCGGTAGTCCAGGAGATCGTGGACAGGTTGCTCGCACTGGAGTCGCTGAAACGGATCACCGCCGATCTCAATGCACGGAAGATTCCGACGCCCAATGGCACACCAGAGCAGCTGGGCACATGGCTTCCGAGCACGGTCCGGAAGCTGGCGCTGCGCCGGGCGAACATCGCCAGGCGAGTACACCACCGGGGCCGCCCCGACGAGACAGAAACCGACGCGGCGTGGCCGCCGATCGTCGACCGCGACAAGCACGAGCGGGTGTTAGTGCTGCTCAGCGATCCCGCCCGGGTAACCAGCCGGATGGGTGCACGGCGCCATTTGCTCAGCTTCGGTATCGGCCACTGTGGGAAAGCGGGATGCGGCAGCCACTTACGAGTGGTGACTAAGTGGCGGGACCGCGCCAAGACGGTGCCGTACACCTGTTATCAGTGCGATGGTCCATCGTCGTGCGTTACCCGCGCGCAGACTCCGGTCGACGATTTGGTGGAGCGCGTCATTGTTCGACGCCTCGCCCAGCCGGACGCCCGCGACCTTTTGACCCGCGACGACACAGCCGCGCGGGCAGCGCGGGAACGCGCTGAACATCTGAGAGCGAAGCTGAACCAGGCACAAGACGACTACGACCGAGACCTGATCGACCGCGAGATGTTCCTGCGGTCCACGGCCCGCAACCGGGCGCTACTGGTTGAGGCCGAGCGGGAGGCCGCTAAACAGGTGCGCGGTATTGCGCCGAAGCTATTAGAGCAGCTTGCCGGGCCTCACGCACAGGCCAAGTGGAAAGCACTTGCTATCGAGCAGAAGCGCGCATTATTAGAGGCGCTGGAGGTACGGGTGACGATTCTGCCCGCTCGTGGCGGCCCCGGCTTCAAGCCCACGTCGGTGCGGATCACGTTCGGTGGACAGGAG
>DATEMN010000555.1:0-7335 GCA_035275565.1 Pseudonocardiaceae bacterium
CACAGGAACTCCTGTTGTTGGGTCGTGAGCAGCACGCGCGCCACGGTGCCGAGCGCGACTAGCAGTTCCGTCGCCATCTTGTCGAGGTGCTCCGGAATCGCGTTGTCCAACCCGTCGAGCACCAAGGTGGGCGGCGACGGCATCCTCGTGAGGTCGGCGATCAGTTGCCAGCCCGCCTGCGGCTGACGCAAGCCGAGTTGGCCGGCCAGCGCGACCGCGAGGTCCTGTTCGTCCATGCCGCGCAGATCCACTGACGCGTCGACGGCACCGGCACCCGGGTCCGGGCCTGCCGGCCCGTGCGCGAGCAGCTCCTTCCGGCGGTCCGGGTCGGACAACGCGACGATGCGGTTTACCACGGCTGACTTGCCGGATCCGGCTGGCCCGGTCACCACGAGGGCACCGGGAGTGCCGCCACCCATCCAGGCCACGATGCGCTGCAGCACTGCGTGGCGGCCGGTGAACAGCCACCCCTCATGCTGCGGTTCAGCACCGCAGGATGCCGTTCCCGCGGTCATGTCCACCTCCGAACAATTCCGTCCAGCTTCTTCTGGGCCAACCCCGAGTCGGGCAGAGTACCTCGGACGGCCACGCCACGGGATGGCGACCGATCTTGTGAACACCGACCCGCTCAACAGCGGCCAGCCCAGATGTACCACACCACCGCTCGGGCGACGTTGGCGCGCCGGCCGATCCAGTACCGCCCGGCCAGTGTTGCCGGCAGGCTGGCCGCGATCTGGGCGAGCACCCGCAGCCGCAGACCCAGCCCGAAGTTGGGCGCTGCGGGACCGTCCCGGCGAAACGGCAGCACCAGGGTCAGGCCGGTGAAGCGGACCAGTTCTGCAGCAGCCACTCCAGCGGGGGCGCAACGCAGCAACACCAGGAGCCGGTTGCGCTCGTTCCAGCGGTGAAAGGCCGGTGTGCCGTGCCGCGCTGAGGCGCCGCCGACGTGCCGGACCCGGGCATCCGGCACGGCGAGCACGTTATGGCCCGCCAGTCGCAACCGCCACGAGGTGTCGGTGTCCTCGTAGTAGCAGAACAGCGAGCCCGGGACACCGCCCGCGGCGCGTAGCGCATCCGTGCGCAGCAGCGCCGCCCCGCCGCAGAAGCCGAACGGCGTCAACCTAGTGGTGTCCCGGCCGTACCCGATGCGGGTGAGCGCCACGCCGGTCGACGTCACGGTGCCGTCCCCGGCGTGCAGCACCGAGGCTGCTGCGGCGGCCGTGTCATCGTCGTCCAGCGCTTGTTCCAGCGCGGCGAGCCACCCCGGTTCCGGCTGCGCATCGTCGTTGAGCCACGCCATGAACGGTGTGCTGACCTGAGGCAAGGCGGCCGCCAGCGCTCCGGCATAGCCGACGTTGCGGGGCAGCCGCAATACCGGGCAACGGTGCCGGGCGATCTCGTCGGCGGTGCCGTCGGTGGAGGCATTATCGACCACCAGCACCCGGTGCGAGCGGGTCTGGGCGGCCAGTGCATCCAGGCAGCTTCCGATCAGACCCCGGCCCCGCCAGGTGACCACCACCACTGTGGTTCGCACGGGGCGTGACGGTACGCCGTGCCACACTCCCGGCGTGCCCAAGCTGGTGGTGCTGCTGGAACAACTGCTCGCGCCGGTGCCCGGCGGTACCGGGCGGTACTCCCGCGAGCTAGCGGCGGCCCTGGTGGCGACTGCACCGGCCGGTTGGACGGTGGGCAGCGCGGTGGCCCGGCACGCCGATCTCACCCCGGCCGTGATCCCCGGAGTGGAAGGCCCGCACATGATGCCGCTGCCCCGCCGGGCGCTGATCGCCGCCTGGGAGTTCGGCATCGGGCTGTGGCCTGGCGGTGACACCGTGCACGCCCCGACCCCCCTGGCCCCACCCGGGCCCCGCCGCGGCTGCGCCCTGGTGGTCACGGTGCATGACACGGTGCCCTGGACCCATCCAGACGGGCTGACCCGGCGCGGAGTCAACTGGCACCGCCGGATGATCGGGCGGGCGGCTCGTCGGGCGGGCGCTCTGGTGGTGCCCACTACCGCGGTCGCCTGGGAGTTGCCGCGGTATGTGCCCGGCCAGGCGCGGGTGCACGTGGTCGGAGCCGGGGTCAGCCCGGCGGTGGTGTGCCCGCCGGAAGCTGCCGTTGAGATCGCTGCCCGGCTTGGCCTGCCGCCGCGTTACATCCTGGCTGTGGGCACTCTTGAGCCCCGCAAGGGGATCGACACCCTGCTGGCTGCGCTGGCATTGCCGGATGCCCCGGAGCTACCGGTGGTGCTGGCCGGCCAGCCCGGCTGGGGGCTGGTCGACCCGGCCGCTTTGGCCAGGCAGTTCGGGCTGGATCCGGGTCGGGTGCACGTGCTGGGCCGGATCAGCGACCCCGAACTGGCCGTCGTACTGCACGGTGCGGCGGTGCTCGCCGCACCCAGCCGTGCGGAGGGCTTTGGCCTGCCGGTGCTGGAGGCGATGGCGGCCGGGGTTCCGGTGGCGCACTCCGACGCCCCTGCCCTCGTCGAGGTGGCCGGTGGCGCTGGGATGACCGTCCAGCGTGACGATCCGGCCGCGCTGTCCACCGCGCTGCGCGCGGTGCTGTCCGACCCCGGCCAGGCCGAGACCATGATCGCTGCAGGCCGGCGGCGGGCGCGGCGGTTCACCTGGGA
The DNA here is from genome assembly GCA_035275565.1 of Pseudonocardiaceae bacterium. GTDB lineage: Bacteria > Actinomycetota > Actinomycetes > Mycobacteriales > Pseudonocardiaceae. Next base: position 2,630 of record DATEMN010000555.1, read on the forward strand.
GGCCACCGCCCGCCAGGTCTGGTCGGTGCATGTCGAGTTGCACCGAAAATCGTCACTGAGCGTGCCGTCGTAAGCTCCCTCCGTGCCCACCGAGCCTCGGGTGCTGATCGACGCGACGGCCGTGCCTGCCAATCGTGGTGGCGTTGGCCGATACGTGGATTGCCTGGTCGCCGCGCTGGAAGCCGACGGCGCGGCCCCGATGGTGCTGTGCCAGCCGCGCGACGCCGAGCTCTACGCCGGGCTGGCCCCCCACGCCGACGTGCTACCCGCTGCTGAGCAGGTCGCCACCCGGACCGGGCGATTGGCCTGGGAACAGACCACACTGCCCTGTCTGATCGCCCGGCTGCGGGCCGACGTTGTGCATTGTCCGCACTACACGATGCCGCTGGCCAGCCGGGTAGCCACGGTAGTGACATTGCACGACGCCACTTTCTTCACCGATCCGGGGCTGCACTCGCCGGTCAAGGCGCGCTTCTTCCGGGCCTGGACGCGGACCTCGCTGCGCCGGGCCGCTGGCTGCGTGGTGCCCAGTGAGTCGGCGGCCCGGGAGCTGGGGCGGGTCGCGGGCGCCGATCGTCGGGCTCTGCACGTGGTGCACCACGGAGTGGATGCCGACCGCTTCCACCTCCCGTCGCCGGAGGAGGTGGCCGCGGTCCGTACCCGGCTTAGCCTGGGAAGCAGCCGGTATGTGGCGTTCCTCGGAGCGCTCGAACCGCGCAAGAATGTGCCCGCCCTGATCCGTGGGTTCGCCCAAGCGAGCCGAGCACTGAACGATCCGGTTGCCCTGGTGTTGGCCGGGCAGCCGGGCTGGGACCGCCAGGTGGAGCGTGCGCTGGCGGCCGTGCCGCACCGGGTGTGGGTGATCCGAGCCGGTTACCTCCCGTTGGGCGAGCTATCCGGGTTCCTGGGGGGTGCGGTACTGGTGGCCTACCCGTCGTTGGGGGAGGGCTTCGGGCTGCCGGTGCTGGAGGCGATGGCAGCCGGGGCAGCGGTGCTCACCACCCGGCGGTTGGCGATCCCGGAGGTGGGTGGGGACGCAGTGGCCTATTGCGGGATCGAGGCCGAGGACATCGCCGCTGGGATCCTCGAACTGCTCGGCGACCCGGCCCGCCGGGCCGAGCTTTCAGCCGCCGCGCAGCGGCGCGCCAAGGAGTTCTCCTGGGCGGCCAGCGCGGTCGCGCACCGGCAGGCGTACAGCAACGCCGCAGTGGTGCACCGGCGGTCCCGCTAGTCCCGCTGAGCGTTCCGGGGTGCAGAATCGGGTGCCGTGAATGCTCGCTACTCCTACGGCCAGGAGCTCGCCGTCGTCACGGTGACCTACTCGCCCGGTGACACACTCGAGACGTTTCTGGACTCGATCGGTAAGGCCACCAGCAGGACGCTGCGGGTACTGATGGTCGACAATGGGTCCACCGACGGAGCCCCGGAACGCGCGATGCACCGTGACGGCGTGGCACTGCTGCGGATCGGGGAGAACGTCGGATACGGCAGCGCCGCCAACCGCGGGGTTGTCGAGTTCGGGCCGGAGGTGGGCTGGGTGGTGGTGGCCAACCCGGATATCGAGTGGCACCCAGGCAGCCTCGATGAACTGCTCGCGGCGGGGGAGCGGTGGCCCCGAGCGGGTGCCCTGGGGCCGCTGATCCGGCAACCCGACGGGGCGGTGTACCCGTCGGCTCGGTTGCTGCCCGCGCTGGGCCGCGGTGTGGGGCATGCGCTGCTCGGCCCGCTGTGGCCGGGAAACCCCTGGACCACGGCCTACCGGCAGTCTGCTACCGCCCTGGGGGAGCGGGCCGCTCAGTGGCTGTCCGGGTCGTGCCTGCTGCTGCGCCGGGCCGCGTTCGAGTCCGTCGGCGGGTTCGACCCTCGTTACTTCATGTACTTCGAGGACGTCGACCTCGGTGACCGGCTCGGGCGGGCGGGATGGCTCAATGTTTACGTGCCGACCGCGGAGGTCACCCACCTCGGTGGGCACGCCACCAGCCGAGTCTCCGAGCTGATGCTCGCCGAGCACCACCGCAGTACTTACCGCTATCTCGCCGACCGATACCCCGGTCCGTGGTGTGCCCCGCTGCGGTGGGCACTGCGAGCCGGGTTGGCCGGCCGGTCGGAGTTGGTACGTTGGGCCGCCCGACGCGCCTAGCTCGGGTGTCTCGCCCTCTCCGTCTCCGCGACCGCGATTCGGTTCCGAATGGCACTCGGTGGGACGCTCGGAAAAGCCATTCGGCTCCGAATGGCGATGGGCGGGTCATGCGTGGGGGAGAGGGGGCTGGGCGGGACCGAGGTTGCCGTGGCGGCGGGGCTTTCGGGTGAAGACGGGACTCGGAATGACCATCGCGTCGTCGGGGCTTGCGGTTCGGGGATCTGCCGCCACCGTCACCCGCGGGATCTGCACGGTGTTGGTCAGGTCCATCGGGGAAGTCGCCGAATCAGGAGTGACGATGTCGGCCCGACGGGCCCTTGCGCGAGCCAGCACCTGGTTAGCGCGGTCCAGGGAATCCACCGAGTCGCCTCCTGTCGCTGTTGTGTCCCGCCAGGCGGACCCTTTGCAGGGCGCACCGCCGTGACAAAATCCGGGTATCCCGCTGTCTTGCGCCACCGCGTGGACCGGTCAGAATAGCCGCTACGCATGATCAGGTGGTGAACCTTTCGAGGATTTCGAGGAGACGGTGTTCTGATGTCACGTCCCGCCGTCAAGCCGGTCACCCCGTTGCCCGGTGTCGAGGCGATGGTGGACGGCGGAGAGACCTGCAGGTCCTGGAGACCCGGGTACCCGCTGGATCTTCGTGCGGTGTTGGCTCCGTTGCGTCGCGGTCAGGGTGACCCCACGATGCGGGTCGACACCGACGGCACCGTCTGGCGGGTGGCCACCACCCCGGTCGGTGCCGCCACTCTGGCGTTACGCCGCGACGGCGATGGCACCGTGCACGCCACCGGCTGGGGACCGGGTGCGGCCTGGGCGCTGGACGGGCTGCCCGCGCTGCTCGGTGCCGACGACGACGATAGCGCCTTTGTCTCGCACCACCCCCTGATCACGCAGGTCCGGCGCCGGATGCCGGGCCTGCGCTTGGGTGCCACCCGCCGGGTGTGGGACGTGCTGATGCCCGCCGTGCTGGAGCAGAAGGTCACCGGTGTCGAGGCTCGGCGCTCTTGGCGCGAGCTGTGCTGGCGCTTCGGAGAACGCGCGCCGGGTCCCGGTGAGCTGCGGGTGCCGCCTATTCCAGCGGCGGTGCGCGCGATCCCGGACTGGGAGTGGCACCGCGCCGGGGTGGACCGCTCCCGGCGTCGGGCACTGCTGGCGGCGGCCGTGGTGGCGCATCGCCTGGAGGGTGCGGTGACGTTGGGCGGTAAGGCCGGGCGTGACCTGCTGTGCAAGGTGCCAGGCATCGGGATCTGGACAGCGGCCGAGGTGGCCCAGAGAGCCTGGGCGGATGCCGATGCGGTCAGCATCGGCGACTTCCACATCCCGTCCGTCGTCGGTTACGCGCTGGTCGGTAGGTCACTGGACGACGAAGGCATGCTCGGTGTCCTCGCGCCCTACGTGCCGCAGCGGCATCGGGTGGTGCGCTACGTCGAGGCATCCGGGTTCCGTCGGCCCCGCTTCGGCCCCCGGTTCAGTTCCCGCGACTACCGGGCGATCTGAGCCCCCGGCAAGCAACGGTGCAGTTGCGAGCAAGGTATTGGGGGTCACGATGACGGTCGGCGAAACACAGGTTCCGGCCGGCGCACCAACGGAGCCACCCCTACGGTCGTGATGCGTCAACGGGCTGCGATGGCCGCACCGCCTACGTGCTGCTTGCTGAGATCGTGCTGCCAGAGGGCGCAACGCCGTCGATGGGCAAACTCGTGGATTTGGAGATGCTGGTCATGACCGCTGGTGGTCGCCAGCGCACCGAAGCCGAGCACCGCACACTGCTTGGTCGTGCCGGACTTCGACTGACCGGCCGCAGCAGGGTCGTGGCGACGCCAACCGGCCTTCACCCGGACCGGGTCAGTCATCGCAAGGAGCCGCGGACCGCCAGTGCGGGTGCCACGCCGGAGGACGTTGTGTCCACCGGTCATCAGGCCAGGTCAACGGACTCCGAGCTGCGTACCGGTGGGGGCGTCGGGCCGGGCGCGCAGCAGGCGGCACGGCCGTCAATCTCGAGTCGTCTGTGAGATCTGAGGAGATCTGAGTCGACTCCAGGGCGATGTCGAGTGTGTGTCGCTGCCGCGGCCCCGTGAACTCGACGCCACCGACGTCTGAGGAACTGGGAACGTCGGCCAGAGTTCACGGACAGCGACCCAGGCCAGCTGGCAGGGGAGCACACGCGGGTCGTGATGGGGCAGTGCCCGGTGAGAGCGTCAAGACATCCTGATGGCACTTGAGCTCGTCACGTTGCAGCTCAGGAACATGGCTGCTCAAGTATTCGTCTGGCTCAGGAGAAACTCCAACTGCTCGGCGGTCTCGCGCGTGCTTCCCGGCACGTGCTCATGCTTCAGTTCGGGCAGTATCCGGGTGAGTAGTACTACCGTTCGGGTTGAGGCCACATCGCCGACCAATTCCCCAATTTGACGAATAGTAGTCTCAGCATCGCTCCACGCGCCTACCCTCACCTGGACACCAAGCAAGTATCCAAGGTTATTGTAGCGACTCCTTACCTGATGTGCTGCCGTCGCCTCGACCGACCGTTCGAACTTGCCAACCGCTTCGCGCGGACGTCCTAGAT
>DATEMN010000556.1:0-4974 GCA_035275565.1 Pseudonocardiaceae bacterium
GCAGCTCCGCTCGCTCCTACGCCGGATCGAGCTTGTGAGTGGCAAACAGTGTTATAGCTCGCAACGCCACTCACAGGCGGCGGAGCCGCATGGCTGACCCCTGCACCTATCGCCCGGCACCGGGGACGATCCCTGACGACCCCGGGGTGTACCGGTTCCGCGACGAGCACCAACGGGTGATCTACGTCGGCAAGGCGAAGAGCCTGCGCAGCCGGCTGAACTCCTACTTCGCCGACCTGTCCGGGCTGCACCCGCGGACCCGGCAGATGGTCACCACGGCGGCGTCGGTGGAGTGGACGGTGGTCGGCACCGAGGTCGAAGCACTGCAGCTCGAATACAACTGGATCAAGGAGTTCGACCCGCGGTTCAACGTCCGGTACCGCGACGACAAGACCTACCCGGTGCTGGCCGTGACGCTCAACGAGGAGTACCCACGGTTGCACGTCTACCGGGGTCCCCGCCGCAAGGGCGTCCGGTATTTTGGGCCGTACGCGCACGCTTGGGCGATCCGGGAGACACTCGACCTGCTCACCAGGGTTTTCCCGGCCCGGGTGTGTTCCAACGGGGTGTTCAAGCGGCACGGCCAGATCGGCCGGCCTTGCCTGCTGGGTTACATCGAGAAATGCTCCGCGCCCTGCGTGGGGAAGGTGACCGCCGAGGAGCACCGCGCCATCATTGAGGACTTCTGTGACTTCCTGTCCGGCCGGACCGACAAGATGATCCGGCGGCTGGAGCGCGAGATGGCGGTGGCCTCGGCCGAGCTGGAGTTCGAGCGCGCCGCGCGGTTAAGAGACCACCTGGGGGCGCTGCGCCGGGCGATGGAGAAGCAGGCGGTGGTGCTTGGTGATGGCACCGACGCGGACGTGATCGCGTTCGCCGGTGACGAGCTCGAGGCGGCGGTGCAGGTATTCCACGTCCGTGGCGGGCGGGTCCGCGGCCAGCGCGGCTGGGTGATCGAGCGGGTCGAGCAGATCGACCTGGTCGGTCAGTTCCTGACCCAGTTCTACGGCGAACAGGCCGCACTGGCCGGGTCCGCTGACGACGCCACTCAGCCGGTGCCCCGGGAGGTGCTGGTTCCCGAGCTACCCGAGGACGCGGACACGCTGACCGAATGGCTGTCCGAGCTGCGCGGCGCGCGAGTGCAGTTAAGGATCCCGCAGCGGGGAGACAAGCGGGCGCTAGCCGACACCGTGGCGCGCAACGCCGCGGAGGCGTTCGCCCAGCACAAACTGCGCCGGGTCGGCGACCTCACCGCCCGGGCCGCGGCGCTGCAGGAGATCCACGAGTACCTGGGGCTCGACGCTGCACCGCTGCGCATCGAGTGCATCGACGTCAGCCACGTGCAGGGCAACGACGTGGTCGCCTCGTTGGTGGTCTTCGAGGACGGACTGGCACGCAAATCGGACTACCGGCGTTTCGCGATCCGCGACGCCGCTGGCGAGGGGCGTTCCGATGACGTGGCGAGCATCGCCGAGGTGGTGCGTCGGCGCTTCGCCCGCTACCTGCGGGACACTGAGGCTGGCATGGATCCCGAAACGGGGCGTCCCCGCAAGTTCGCCTACCCACCGAACCTGGTCGTCGTCGACGGCGGCCCGGCGCAGGTGGCCGCGGCGGCCGAGGCGCTGTTCGAGCTCGGCATCACCGACGTGGCGATCGCCGGGCTGGCCAAGCGGCTGGAGGAGGTCTGGTTACCCAACGAGACCGACCCGGTGATCCTGCCGCGCACCAGCGAGGGGCTCTACCTGCTGCAGCGGGTGCGGGACGAGGCGCACCGGTTCGCGATCAGCTACCACCGGCAAAAGCGGTCGGCGCGGATGACCAGCTCCGCATTGGACGGTGTCGCCGGGCTCGGCCAGACCCGGCGCACCGCGCTGCTCAAGCATTTCGGCTCGGTCCGCCGGATCCGCCAGGCCAGTGTCGACGAGCTCACCGAAGTACCCGGGGTCGGTCCGAGCACTGCCCGGGCGGTGCTCGCCGCGCTGATCAAGACCGGTGAGCGGAACGATGGAGCAACACCGTGACTGCAGCTGTCGGGGGTATCGAGGTGGCAGTGGTCTCGGGACTGTCCGGGGCCGGTCGCAGCACGGCGGCCAAGGTGCTCGAGGATCTGGGCTGGTTCGTGGTGGACAACCTGCCGCCCGAGTTGATCGCCACCATGGTCGAGCTCGGCGCCCGTTCGCAGGGCGTGGTGACCCGGGTGGCGGTAGTCATGGACGTGCGCAGCCGGGCGTTCACTGACGACCTCGCCGCGGTGATCAAGGACCTGGACGCCCGCGGTTACCGCCCCAAGGTGCTGTTTCTGGAAGCCACCGATGCGGTGCTGATCCGTCGCTTCGAGCAGGTCCGGCGCAGCCACCCGCTGCAAGGCGATGGTCGGCTGGCTGACGGGATCGACGCGGAACGGGCGCTGCTCGCTCCGTTGCGCGACGAGGCCGATCTGGTGCTGGACACCACCGGGGTGTCCGTGCACCAGCTTCGGGCCAAGATCGAGAATGCGTTCGGGGGAGAGGCCAGTACTCGCACCCGGATCACTGTGGTGTCCTTCGGTTACAAATACGGGCTGCCGATGGACTCCGACCTCGTGATCGACATGCGGTTTCTGCCCAACCCGTTCTGGATCCCGGAACTGCGCGACTTCACCGGCCTGGACGCCGATGTCCGCAACTATGTGCTGTCCCAGGAAGGTGCCGAGGAGTTCCTGGACCGCTACCTCGAGCTGCTGCGGCTGATCAGCGGCGGGTACCGCCGGGAGGGCAAGCGCTATCTCACCCTCGCGGTGGGCTGCACCGGGGGTAAGCACCGCAGCGTGGTCATGTCTGAGGCGCTGGCCGGTCGGCTCGGACAGGAGGACGGGATCACCGTCAAGGTGGTGCACCGGGACGTGGGTCGCGAATGACCCGGGCGCTCAAGGCCGTCGCGCTGGGCGGCGGCCACGGTTTGTACGCGACGTTGCTGGCGTTGCGCACCATCACCGACGACGTCACCGCGGTGGTCACGGTGGCTGACGACGGTGGCTCGTCCGGGCGGCTGCGCCGGGAGCTGGGTCTGCTCCCACCGGGCGACCTGCGGATGGCGTTGACCGCTCTGGCGGCCCACGACGGCGGTGGGGCGAGCTGGCGGCAGGTCTTCCAGCACCGCTTCGGTGGTAGTGGGGCGCTGGCCGGGCACGCCGTGGGCAATCTGGTGCTGGCTGGCCTGCTGGAGGTGCTCGGCGATCCGGTGGCCGCGTTGGACGAGGCATGCCAGCTGCTCGGGGTGACCGGACGGGTCCTGCCGATGGCCGCCGAGCCGCTGGACATCGAGGCCGACGTGGCCGGCCTGGACGGTGACCCGGATACCGTGCGGCGGATCCGAGGTCAGGTGGCGGTGGCGACCACGCCGGGTCGGGTGCACCGGGTGCGGCTGCGTCCAGAGCGGCCGCATGCCTGCGCCGAGGCGGTCCGCGCGGTCGCCGACGCCGACGTCGTGGTGCTCGGACCGGGTTCGTGGTTCACCAGTGTGCTCCCCCACCTGCTGGTTCCCGACCTGGCCGAGGCGCTGGCCAGCACCGTCGCCCGCCGGATCGTGGTACTCAACCTGGCGCCGCAGCCGGGCGAGACCGACGGGTTCTCGCCCGAACAGCACGTGACCGTACTGTCCGGTCACGCCCCGCCCGGGTTCACCGTGCACGCGGTCCTCGCCGATATCGACGCTGTCGCGGTGCCCACCAGGTTGCACCGCTGCGCTGAGGAGCTCGGCGGGCACGCGTACCTTGACCGGGTCGCCGACAACGGATCCGCCGATCGTCACGATCCGGTAGCACTGGCTGCGGCGCTGCGTCGGATACTGAGATCTGCTTGCCAGGGTCGAAGCATCGACAACTGAGACCTGCAACGAGAGGAGAAGCGCCGGTGGCCATGACCTCCGCCGTCAAGGACGAGCTGAGCCGGCTACGGGTGACCAAGACGTGCTGCCGGCGGGCCGAGGTCGCCGCCTTGTTGCGCTTCGCTGGTGGCCTGCACATCATTGCCGGGCGCGTCGTGGTAGAGGCCGAGCTGGACACCGGTGCCACCGCGCGCAGGCTCCGTCGGGAGGTGCATGAGCTCTACGGGCACAACTCCGATGTGCATCTGATCACGGCCGGTGGGCTGCGCAAAGGCACCTGTTACGTAGTGCGGGTGGTCCGCGACGGGGAGGGGCTGGCCCGCCAGACCGGCCTGTTGGACTTGCGCGGCCGTCCGGTGCGGGGGTTGCCCCCCCAGGTTGTCTCCGGTGGTCTCTGCGATGCCGAGGCGTCGTGGCGGGGTGCGTTCCTCGCGCACGGGTCGCTCACCGAGCCGGGTCGTTCGGCTGCGCTGGAGGTGACCTGCCCTGGTCCGGAGGCGGCGCTGGCGCTGGTCGGGGCGGCTCGCCGGCTGGGCATCCAAGCCAAGGCCCGTGAGGTCAGGGGGGCCGATCGGGTGGTGGTCCGTGACGGGGACGCCATCGGGGCGCTGCTCACCCGGCTCGGCGCGCACGACTCGGTGCTGGCCTGGGAAGAGCGCCGGGTGCGCCGTGAGGTCCGGGCCACCGCCAACCGGCTGGCCAACTTCGATGACGCCAACCTGCGCCGCTCCGCCCGCGCGGCGGTGGCCTCGGCGGCCCGGGTCCGACGGGCCCTGGAGTTGCTCGGCGACGACACCCCCAAGCACCTGCTCATCGCGGGCCGGTTGCGGCTGGAACACCGGCAGGCATCGCTGGAGGAGCTGGGCCAGCTCGCCGATCCGCCGATGACCAAGGATGCGGTGGCGGGCCGGATCCGCCGGTTGCTCGCGATGGCCGACCGGCGCGCCGAGGAACTCGGGGTGCCGGACACCGAGTCCGAAGTCACCCCCGACATGTTGGAGGCGTGACGTTCAGACGCCCGCCGGCGGGCGTCGACCGGGTGCGAACACCCCCGAAGGCTCCCCCTCCCGGGGGGCCTGCCCGGTGGCGTCCGGCCGATAGGGTGACCCC
>DATEMN010000557.1:0-3095 GCA_035275565.1 Pseudonocardiaceae bacterium
CGGGGCGTACCCGGGCGTGCGAGCCGGCGAGATGCTCCGCCTGGTCGCGGTCTGCGCGGCCCAGCCACTGGACGTCGGATGGCTGCTCGACGTGCTCGGCCTCGCACCCGTGGCCCGGGTGCCCTACAAACGACTGTCCGGCGGCCAGCAGCAGCGTCTCGCGCTGGCCTGCGCCCTGGTCGGGCGGCCGGAGGTGATGTTCCTCGACGAGCCCACCGCCGGCATGGACCCGCAGGCCCGCCGGCTGGTCTGGGACATCATCGGCAGGCTGCGCGCTGACGGCGTCAGCGTGCTGTTCACCACGCATCTGATGGAGGAGGCCGAGGCGCTCGCCGATCAGGTGGTGATCATCGACCATGGCCGGGTAGTGGCCCAGGGCAGTCCCGCTGAGTTGACCACCGCGGGTGCGCAACGGCAACTGCGGTTCGCGGCCCGGCCCGGCCTGGACCTGTGCCAGCTGTCCACCGCGCTACCCGAGGGATGCCGGGCCAGCGAACCACACCCCGGCGGCTACCTCGTCGAGGGCGGGATCGACCCGCAGGTGATGGCCACCGTGACGGCGTGGTGTGCCCAGCAGGGGGTGTTCGCCGAGGACCTGAGGGTGGCCAGGCGAAGCCTAGAAGACGTGTTCCTCGAGCTCACCGGGCGGGAGCTGCGGTCGTGACCCCCTTTCTCCCCGGCACCTTCACACCGGCACCGGGCCGGGGCCGGCTGCCGCGGATGCTGCTCATGCAGGCCCGCACCGAATTCGTCCTCACCCTGCGCAACGCCGAGCAGGTGCTGCTTACCCTGCTCATCCCACTGGGATTGCTGATCGGGCTCACCACGCTGACCGTGCTGCCGGTGCCCGACCCGCGAGTGGACAACGTCGCCCCGCGGATCCTGGCGCTGGCGGTGATGTCGACGGCGTTCACCGGACAAGCCATCGCGCTGGGCTTCGACCGCCGCTACGGGGTGCTCAAACGGCTGGCCGCCACTGCCCTACCACGCTGGTCACTGGTCAGTGGCCGGATGCTCGCGGTGCTCGGGGTGGTGGCAGTGCAGCTGGTGGTACTCGGGGCGGTGGCCACCGCGCTGGGTTGGCGTCCGGAACCAGCAGGTGTCGCGCCCGCCGCGTTGCTGGTGCTCGCCGGCACAGCCGCGTTCGGCGCACTCGGGGTGCTGCTCGGCGGAACGCTGCGGGCCGAGGTGGTGCTCGCGGTGGCCAACACGGTGTGGCTGCTGCTCGTCGTCGCGGGCGGCATCGTGCTGTCGGTGCACGCCTTGCCGGGCCCGCTGCCGGCGCTGGCCGCCGCGCTGCCCTCCGGAGCGCTGGCCGAGGGACTGCACGCTGCCCTCGTCCAGGGCGCCACCCCGTGGGCCGCGCTGGGAGTGCTGCTGGCTTGGGCCGCAGGGGCCGGTCTGCTTGCCGCCCGCACCCTCCGACTGTCCTGAACTCCGTTATGGCGGTTCAGCTCGACCTGCGCTAAACCGGCCCACAGCCAAGGAACTCGTGGTGCACACCCCGCACAGGTCGGCAGGAGCCAGAAAACCCCGACGACCTCAACACCGACCAGAGAGGCACACCACGCAAGATCAAGGAATCCGAACGCATACGTGTCGGGGAATACACGAACTCCTTCAGTCCAGCAGCGATGACTGCCGGTACGTCTGCTCTGGGCAGAAGCAGGCGTCTCCGCCGGCCAGCGCGGGTCAGGATGGGCGGGCCGCGAGGCACCCATCATCCGCGGCCAGGTCCCAGGCCCGCCGCCAGTGCTCACCGACAACGAACGGGAGTTGTTTGCCTCGATCGTCGGTGACGGGCTGCCGCCAGCTCCTCCAGCTCGGATCGACTGCGGTCACGGAGATCCAGGCCTCATCGACGCGGCCACCATGCTGCAAGAAGCCAGCAAGCACCTTCCCAGCGACCAGGGGTAGCTCTCTCCGCGCGCGTTGATGTGCCCGTCGGTTGGCAGGCGCCGTGGCTGCCTACCATCAGCGTTGTGCCTGCCCCGAACCGATCACTGGCCGCCCTATCCCGGGCTGCGGCGATCGCCGCAGTGATCACCCAAGGGAGCATCGCGGTGACCGGCTCGGTGGTGCGGGTGACCGGCTCGGGCCTGGGTTGTCCGAGTTGGCCGCAGTGTTTCCCGGGCAGCCTTGTGCCGCAGCCGCATCCGGAGGTCGCCGCGCTCAACCAGTGGATCGAGTTCGGCAACCGCCTGCTCACCGGCTTGGTCGGACTCGTCGGGCTGGCCTGCCTGGTGGTCGCGCTGCTCATCAGGCCCCGGCGCCGGCGGTTGGTGCTGCTGGCCGCGACGATGCCGCTGGGTGTCGCAGCGCAGGCCATCCTCGGCGGCATCACGGTCCTGACCGGGCTGGCCTGGTGGACCGTCGCCGCGCACTTTCTCGTGTCGATGGTGCTGGTGTGGCTGGCAGTGCTACTGGTCACCGCCTTCGCCGAGGGAGACGCCCCGCCGCACTGGCACCTGCCCGGCCCGCTACGCGGTCTGCTGACCACCGCCACCACCGTGCTGGCCGCACTACTGATCGCCGGGACGCTGGTAACCGCGGCGGGCCCGCACGCCGGCAACACCGCCACGCCCCGGCTCGCACTGGGTATCCCCGTGATGGCGCAGCTGCACGCCGACCTGCTCGTCGGCTTCCTCGGACTGCTCGCCGGCCTGGGGTTCGCCCTCAGCACGGTGGGGATACCGGCCCGCATTTGGCGGCGCTACACGGCGCTGGTCTGCATAGTCCTCGCCCAGGGCACGCTCGGTGTCGTGCAGTACCTCACCGGGGTACCCGAAGTGCTGGTCTCGCTGCACGTCCTGGGTGCGGTCTCGGTGGTCGTGGCGATGGCCGCGCTCTGGACCAACTGCCGGCACCGCGGCCAGGTCACGGTGCCGGGCGCTGTGGAGAGCCAGCGACCGCTGGCCGGCGCCGGCACCCCCTAGCCGCGTCAGGGGAGCAGCAAAGTCTTCCCGAACACGGTCCGGCGCTCGATGGCGGTGTGTGCATCGGCGGCGTGCGCGAGCGGGAATGTCTGGCCGATCACCGGTTTGATGCGGCCGGCCGCCGCCTCGGCGAGTGCCTGCTCGGTGAACCGCTTGAGG
>DATEMN010000558.1:0-9863 GCA_035275565.1 Pseudonocardiaceae bacterium
TACACCGCCGCGGCGGGAATCGACCCCACCCGGGTCATGCCGGTGGTGCTCGACGCCGGCACGAACAACCCCAAGCTCCTCGCCGACCCGTTCTACGTCGGCAACCGGCACCCCCGCGTCAGCGACGAGCGCTACCACGCCTTCGTCGATGCGTTCGTGCAGGCAGCAACCACGAGGTTTCCCCGCGCGCTGGTGCACTGGGAAGACCTCGGCACCAACAACGCCACCCGTATCCTGCGGCGCTACCGCAACTCGATCTGCACCTTCAACGATGACATGCAAGGCACCGGCGCGGTCGCGCTCGCCGCCGTGCTGGCGGGCTCGAAAGTATCCGGAACGCCGCTGAGGGAGCAGCGCGTCGTCGTATACGGCGCGGGGACGGCCGGGATCGGGATCGCCGACCAGATCCGGGATGCCATGGTGCAAGATGGGTTATCGGTAAAGAACGCGACACGACGGATCTGGGGCCTGGGTCGCGGCGGTCTCCTGGTCGAGGACCAGCCTCGGATACGGGATTTCCAGCGGCCGTACGCCCATCCCCATGCCGAGCTGGCGAACTGGCGCCACGACGCGCCCAGCGGTGGCATCGACCTGCTCGAAGTCGTCCGAAAGGTCTGCCCGACTGTCCTGATCGGCACGTCCGCAACCCCCGGGGCTTTCAGCGAGGACGTGGTCCGGGAGATGGCACGACGCGTCGAGCGACCAGTCATCCTGCCGCTGTCCAACCCGACGAGCCTGGCCGAGGCGGTGCCGGCCGACCTGATCACGTGGACCGACGGTCGGGCACTCATCGCGACCGGCAGCCCCTTCCCACCGCTGACCCACAAGCGCACCACCTACGTCACCGCGCAGGCCAACAACGCGCTGGTGTTCCCGGGTCTGGGTCTCGGCACCATCGTCAGCCGCGCCCGGCTCGTCACCGACGGCATGCTCGCCGCAGCGGCCCACGCCGTGGCGGCCTTGGTCGACGCGAGTGTGCCGGGCGCCCCGCTGCTGCCGGAGGTCAACGACCTACGAGCAGTCTCAGCCGCCGTCGCGGAGCGGGTCGCCGCAGCCGCAGCACAAGAGGGCGTGGCGCGGCTCGAGCGGTGCGACTGGACGACCGCGGTCGAGGCGGCGATGTGGAACCCGGAGTACCGACCGCTGCGGCCAGCAATGATGAAGGTGTAACCGGCGCTGCCGTCACGAACTCGACGGGGTCCGCTCGAGCGCGCGGAAGGGCGTGACCAGACCGTCGCGGATCAGCTGCATTGTCTCCCGGCGGCGCCGGATGAGCTGCCCGATCGCCAGCGCACCATAGACCGCGGACAGCACGATGATCACCACGTGGTTCACCGACGGCGACGCCATGATACTGACGAAGAACTGCACGCTGAACAGCGCCAGCAAAGTCACCGCGCCGGAGACCGTCAGGCTCAGATTCACCAGGATCGCCACCGCGAACAGTGACTGCGCGGCAGTGAGCAGCAGTTCAAAGCGCTGCTGGGTATCGATCGGTAGACCGTCAGTGGTTGTCGCGGATAGTGCGAACACCACCGGGATGGTGCCGACGAGCAGCGTCCACTGGTTGACCTTGCTGGACAGCAGGGTGCCCAGCGAGTTCGATGCGGCCAGCCGCCAGGCGTACAGGCACGCCACGATCAGCTCGGGAGATTCGCTGGCCAGCGGTGCGACCCACTGCACGAGCAGGAACTGCTCGATGCCCAGTTGCTGCCCAGTGGACACCAGCGACGTGGAGAAGTGCTCGGCGGTCGCTAGAATCACCAACGCCGCTACGGCAAAGAAGGTGATGACGAGCGGGCGACGACGCCGGCGGGGCCGCTTACCGACCCACGCGGATACCCCGACCAGCTCAGGTTTCTCAGCTGGCGCCTTCGACAGCCGCCATGCGTACAGCATGAAGATCATGACCAGTACCCCGGCGTCGATCAGGGTGAGGCTACTGCGCAGGGCGAAGTGGAGCGAGTACAGCGTGGCAATGCCGAGGAAGACGACTTCAGCCGACATTGTGGGAGCGAGCCTGACCTCGCCGGGCAGGGTGTCGGCATCCGGCTCACCACCGGCCCTCCGGTTTCGCAGCGCTGCCCAGGTCGCGACCAGCACCACCAGCGGCCAGCCCACCCCCACCAGCACTCGGTTGGCGCCGGTCATGTTCGCCAGTGCCAGCGAGCACGGGTTAACGCCACCCGCGTTGGGCACGCACGCTCCGTTCTCCTCGTAGACCTGCCCGGCCTGGTAGGTGAACACGAAGTCGACCGCGTACTCCGGCAGCACCGCCAGCAGCGCCAGCACGGCTAACGCCAGCCCGGCGCTGATATCGACCTGCGCAGCCTCAGCCGCCCAGGACAGCACGAATGCGGCACCGATGATCGCCACACCGAAGACCACCGCGGCCAGCAGTGGTGGCAACTCAAGGTGCGGCAGACCCAGATAATCAGCGGCGCCCAGGTACGTCCCGGGAAGACTCACCGCCAACGCGAGGATCAGTTGCGGCGGTAGCCGTGGGCGGTCCGATGGCACTGCCGTCACACCCGTAACGATGCCCGGATCACCGCCTGGGCAAACTTCTCAAGCAGCATGGGCGGTGAAGGAGACGTTCACCGAGCCCGCGCTCGCCCGGGGATCGGACAACTGACCCGCGCCATCCGGCTCAGTGAACGACAGCAGAAACTCACGCAGCTCATCGAGCGACGCCTTCGCCCTGGTGGGTCGGCGCAGCGGTGATGACCCCGGGGATCTTGGCCAGACGGGCTTGCACCCACCCGTCTTCGACCGGCTCATAGATCGCTGTGAAGGTCACCAACTCGCTCACAGCGTCGAGCGTACCGTGTCGTAGCCACCGTCAATAATGCCAAGGTGATCAGCAAGCGCGCCCTGGAGTGACATCTCCGGACCGACACACCGGCAGGAGGATCATGACCGCACCCCGGGTCCGCCTGCTGATGATCGGGCTGCTGCTGGCCGCGATGATCGTCGCAGCGCTGGTGCTGCCGGTGCCCAGCCCCGTGCAGATGCGATCTTGGGCACAGTCTGTCGGTGTCGCTGCACCGTTGCTGTTCTTGCTCGGGCAAACTCTGGTGACGGTAGCGCCCATCCCCCGCACCGTGTTCACCCTCGCCGCGGGGTTGCTGTTCGGTCCCATGCTGGGAGTGGTCCTGTCACTCACAGGGACCACGTTGTCCGCGGTACTGGCCTTCCTCGTGGTCCGGCAGCTCGCGCTCGACCTAGTGAAACCCTATCTCGACCGCCGAGTGCTGCGCGCGGTCGACACGCGACTGCGCCGCCGTGGCTGGCTCGCCGTGGCGTCGCTGCGATTGATCCCAGCGGTACCGTTCTCGGTGCTCAACTATTGCAGCGCGGTGTCGTCGATCCGGTTCCGCGACTACCTGGTGGGCACCGTGGGCGTGATACCCGGCTCGGTGGCACTTGTCGTGCTCGGCGACGCGTTGACCGGGACAACCTCACCAGCGTTGCTCGCGGTCTCGCTGGGATGCGCGGCCATCGGGATGGTCGGATTGATCATCCAGGCACGCAGTGCGACTCCCGAGCCCGCTACGCCCAGCAATCCGTGAGCAACGGACGGCCACAGTGCATCCTCGTGGCCGCACTTCGTCAGCGTCCGGCTACGCGGTGCATTTCGGCCCGCCGCAGCATTGCCCATCGAGGTGCGGCTTGTGCCCAGGGACGCGAGACTCTCCAGGCGTGACGTCACGTAACCAGGGAGGAGGCCGCACCACGATGAGCACTGCCGACCGTGAGCGCGCCGTCGTCGACGCCGTCCCCACCGAGCTGTTCATCGACGGCCGGTGGCGACCCGCCAGCGGTGGGCAGACCTTCGATGTCGAGGATCCCTCCACCGGCAAGGTGCTGTGTGCAGTCGCCGATGCCTCCCCTGCGGACGGGATGGCCGCGCTGGACGCCGCGGTCACTGCCCAGGCCAGCTGGGCTGCGCATCCACCCCGGGAGCGTGGCGAGATCCTGCGCCGCGCCTACGAGCTGATGATGCAGCGCCAGGACGACCTCGCCCTGTTGATGACGCTGGAGATGGGTAAGCCGCTGGCCGAGTCCCGAACTGAGATCGCCTACGCCGCGGAGTTCTTCCGCTGGTTCGCCGAGGAGGCCGTACGGATCGAGGGCGGGTTCGCCACCGCACCCAACGGCTCGGGCCGGTTCCTCGTGATGCGTCAGCCGGTCGGGCCGTCACTGCTGATCACCCCGTGGAACTTCCCGGCCGCGATGGGCACCCGCAAGATCGGCCCGGCGGTGGCGGCGGGCTGCACGATGGTACTGAAACCGGCCAGCCTGACCCCGCTGTCGCTACTCGCGCTGACCGAGATCCTGGCCGAGTGCGGCTTACCCGACGGGGTACTCAACGTCGTGCCCACCACCGATTCGGGTCGGCTGATGGAACCGCTGATCCGGGACGGTCGGGCCCGCAAGCTGTCCTTCACCGGCTCCACTGAGGTGGGTCGCAGGCTGCTGGCGCAGTGCGCCGAGCAGATCCTACGGACCTCGATGGAGCTCGGCGGCAATGCGCCGTTCCTGGTCTTCGCCGACGCCGACCTCGACGCCGCGGTCGAAGGGGCGATGGTTGCGAAGATGCGCAATATCGGCGAGGCATGCACCGCCGCCAACCGCTTCTCCGTACACGCCGACGTCGTCGACGAGTTCGCCCGTCGGCTGGCCGAGCAGATGGACTCGCTACGCATCGGTCGCGGCAGCGAGCCGAACGTGCAGGTCGGCCCGCTGATCGAGGCGAAGGCGCGGGAGAAAGTGCAGCACCTGGTCGATGACGCGGTCGCCCGCAGCGCTCGGGTGCTCGTCGGCGGCGAGTCGGTGGACGGTCCGGGTTACTTCTACCGCCCGACGGTACTCGTCGACGTGCCGCCGGATGCCGAGATGGCCAGCACGGAGATCTTCGGACCGGTCGCGCCGATCACCCCGTTCACCGACGAGGACGAGGTGCTGGCGGCAGCCAACAACACCCCCTTCGGGCTAGTCAGCTACGTCTACACCAATGACCTACGCCGCGCCCTGCGGGTCTGCGAGCGGCTGGAGACCGGCATGGTGGGGCTGAACCAGGGCCTGGTGTCCAACCCGGCAGCACCCTTCGGCGGCATCAAGCACTCCGGATTAGGCCGAGAAGGCGGCACCATGGGCATTGAGGAGTTCCTCGAGACCAAATACGTAGCAATCTCCACCTGACTGTCCGAGACGAAGCTCGCGAATCAGGATACGATTCACGGACGGCGTGACAGGAGGTGCTGGTGCGGTTCGGATCACAGATGGCGGCAGCGGGTCGGGTTTTCGCAGTCAGCGGGGTGTACACGATCTCCTTCGCCATCATTGCGGGTGAGCTCATGAAGGAGGGCTTGCTGGGTTTCGCGGTGGAGCGGATCGATCCGGTAGCGGATGAGCAGTTTTTCATGGCGGGGTTCAAGGTGTTCCGTTCGGTGATCCCGCATCCGCAGCCGGCGCAGCTGGTGAGCACGTTTGAGCATCCGGTGCAGAGCTTCGTGTGGGACGACTTCACCGTGAAGCCCGACCACGAGTACACCTACCTGTTCCATCCGATCAAAGGCAAGCCGACCAACCTGGACCGCAGCAGCTCACCGCTGTCGATCACAGTCCGCACGGAACCATTAATAAGTGCGCTGACCCACGATGTGTTCTTTAACCGTGGAGTGGCCAGCAGCCAGGCTTACCAGCGGCGGTTCGGCAACGACCCCATAGACAAGCTCGAACCGTCCAAGCGCGAGGCTGCCCTGGCTTGGCTGAGCAGGGACCTTGATGAGGCCCCACTCCGGTTCATCAACGACTGCCAGTCCGGAGATCGGCTGCTAGGCTGCTTCTACGAGTTCCGCTATCTACCAGCGGCGGCCGCGTTGAAAACAGCCGTCAACCGTGGAGTCGACGTGCATATCATCGTCGATGGGAAAATCAACGAGCGTACCGACAGCGACGGAGTGTTCCACGAGAGTTTTCCCCGCGAAGCGAATCTTGAGGTCATCGCACAGTCGGGTATCCCGGCGACGAACGTGATCCTGCGTCAGGCGCGACGCTCCGATATCCAACACAATAAGTTCATGGTCCGGCTCCTTGCCGGTACCCGGCCCACTGCGGTCTGGACTGGCTCGACCAATCTGTCCCTGGGTGGCATCAGCGGCCAGACCAACGTCGGCCATTGGGTGCGCGACCCGGACGTCGCCAACCGATTCACGAAGTATTGGGAACTGCTGTCCACCGATCCTGGGGCCGCCACCGGCGACACACCAGCAGAGAAGAAACGTAAGAACGCCGAGTTCGAGTCGGCTGTTGCTGCGATGTCCCCGGTCCCGGCCGACCTCACTCAGGTCCCTGCTGGTATCACTCCGGTTTTCAGCCCTCGCCCCGATACTACCGTCCTGGAGTCCTACGCTCGGCTACTCGACGCGGCGTCAAGGCAAGCGTGCATCACACTGGCGTTCACGATCAGCCCACACTTCAAGGACCTTCTCAAAGACAACACGAGCCAGAACGCCCTGGTCTTCATGCTCCTGGAGAAGAGGGACGCACCGAGCAGGAACAGCTCTACCGCTTTCGTACGGATCAACGCTACGAACAACGTCTACCAGGCATGGGGCTCTTTCTTGCGCGATCCGGTTTACCAATGGTCTCAGGAGACCAACACACAATTTCTGGGTCTGAACAAACACGTGATGTACATTCACTCTAAGTTCATGTTGATCGACCCCCTGGGTGCCGATCCCATCGTCATCACCGGATCAGCCAACTTCAGCGCCGCCTCGACTACCGATAATGACGAGAACATGATCATCATCCGTGGCGACCAACGGGTCGCAGATATCTATCTCACCGAGTTCAACCGACTGTTCAACCACTACTATTTCCGCAGTGTCACCGAAGCAGCCCAGCGCCGCCGCCAGCAACCCAACCAGGCCAGCCTGTTCCTGGCCGAGACCGCCGACTGGCAGGCCAAATACACCCCCGACACCTTTAAGACTAAACGTCTCACGCTCTACACCGGGATGACTGGATTCCGCACTCTTTAATATCCGCACGAATACCCAGGTTAAGTCAGTATCAAGGGGGTGATCCTCGCTAACTTAGCCGTCTGGCCGGGGATCGTTGTGCAGGATGACCATGAGCAGCTCGTCATCCCAATCCGCCCGATCATGGTGCTCCTGTCTGGTGGCAAGCCACCGGCCAGAGTAAGGGGTTCCAGCCGAACCCGTTGCCGCAGGTGCGATGAAGACCCGCTTGACTTCCCCGACGCGGTTCGGGAGGAAGCGCAGGCGTCCTCGGGCGAGGGTGTCACGTACCTCAGTCTCCTGGAATCTCTGCCCTTGATGTGCGCGGATCGGTCAGGCGACTCTCGAGATTCGTTGGACGCGGTGTGCCCAGACGGCGAGCAGGGCTTCGTCGTGGCTGATGGCGAGCACGCCAGCGCCGGTCCGGGCGGTGTGTGTGGTGACCACGTCGACCAGCGCGGCGGTGGTGGAGGCGTCGAGCATGGCGGTCATCTCGTCGCAGATCAGGTACTTCGGTTGGAGGATGAGGGCGCGGGCTAGGCAGGCTCGTTGCAGTTGACCGTCACTGACCTCATGTGGCCGACGGCCGAGCAGCTCGGTGGTCAGGCCGACGCGGTCGGTCAGCTCTACGGTCTGGTCCTCGTCAACCGGCCGCTGGCAGGCCCTCAGTGGTTCGACGATTGCGTGGCGGAGCGTGAGCCGGGGATCAACGGACAGGCGGGGTTGTTGGAAGACCACGCCGATAGCGGTGCGCTGCTGGCGTGGCGCCCGGTAGCGCACTCCAGCTGCGGGTACTCCGTCGATATCCACCCGGCCCGACCACGGGGCCAGTAGCAAGGCCAGCACCCGGGCGAGGGTTGACTTGCCGCAGCCGCTGGGCCCAGCGAGCCCGACGATCTCGCCTGGGGTGATCTCGATGTCGACCGCGCTCAGCACGGAATGACCCCGGAGGTAGCCGGCGTCGATGCCGGTGCCGGTCAGCATGGCGCCGGGTGGCAGGCGAGCTGCCGTTGGCCGTGCCGGCGCAGCTCGGTTGTGTTCGTGCAGTGGGCGCGGACGGGGCAGCGTGACCGGAACGCGCACCCGGCGGGCAACGCGGTCAGCTCGGGTGGGTCTCCCGGGATCGCGGTGAACCCCCGGTCGGGCAGCGCGGCCAGCAGCCCGCGGGTGTAGGGGTGCCAGGGGTCGCTGAATATCGCGTCGGCGGCGCCGTACTCCACGATCCGGCTGGCGTACATCACAGCCAGGTCGGTCGCCACCCGGCGGGCGGCGCGCAGGTCGTGGGTGATCAGCAGCACCGCGTGCCCATCAGCGGCCAACGCCGCAAGCTGGTCGACGGTGCGGTCCACCAGGGGCCGGTCCAGGCCAGCGGTTGGCTCGTCGGCCAGCACCACCGACGGATTCCCGGCCAGCGCAGACGCAACTCCAACCCGCTGCGCCATCCCCCCCGACAACTCATGCGGATACCGCCCCAACACGTCCGGATCGAGCCCAGCCCGCATCACCAGCTGCTCAACGGCATCCCCATTCGGCTCCGAATAGCTCCTGGGTCGGCGCCGAAACCGCCATTCGGCTCCGAATGGCACTCTGCGGGGTGCCAGCGACCGCGATTCGGCTCCGAATGGCGGAGTGGGGACGGCGGAGAGTTCGTGGAGGGCTTCGGTGAGTTGGGGGGCGATGCGGCGGACGGGGGTTAGGTGGGTGGCGGCTGATTGGGGGACCAGGCCGATCAGGCGGCCTCGGACGCGGCTTTGCAGGAGTTGTTCTGGGGCGCCGAGTAGCTCGATCCCAGCCCCTTCACCGGTGGCGAGCAGCGCTCGGCCGCGTACTTCTGCGTTGGCCGGAAGCAGCCCCAGTAGGGACGCGGCGAGCACTGACTTGCCGCAGCCGGATTCCCCGACCAGGGCCAGGACCTGCCCCGCGGACAGCTGCAGCGAAATGTCGGTGACCGCGCTGACCATGCCGTGCCGGCCGTGCGGGCCGAGCAGGAACCGCACCGACAGCTCCTCGACATCCAACAGGGTGGTCATAGGGCAAGCTCCGAGCGTCGTCTGGGTACCGAGCGGTCCCGCCACCAGCCGCCGAGCGCGGCCACCGCAAGGGTGGTGACCACCAGCAGCGCGGAAGGAAACACGACGATCCACCAGGTGCCAACCAGGACACCCTCGCGGCCTTCGGTGAGGATGTTGCCGATGCTAGCCAGGTGCGGGGGCAGACCCAGCCCGAGGAAGCTCAGCGCGGTCTCGTGCCACACAGCGTGCGGCAGGATCAGGACCGCCGACTGTGCGGCCTGGGGCACGATGGCCGGCAGCAGGTGGCGGCGCAGCACGCGGCTCTGGGATGCTCCGCCGGAGATGGCCGCGTCGATGAAGGGGCGGTCCCGCAGCGAGAGCACCTCGGCGCGCACGATCCGGGCTATTCCGGTCCAGTGGGTCAAGGCGATCGAGGCGACCACGGTCAGCAGGCTGCCCCGGTACAGCGCCACGATGATGATCCCGAGCAGCAGGTGCGGCACCGAGTTGATGGTGTCCACCACGCGCATCAGCAACCGGTCAGGCCAGCCACCCAGCACTCCGGACATCGCGCCGACCACAGCACCGATCAGGGTGGAGATTACCGCGCACAGCACCGCGATCAGCAGCGATACCCGCAGCCCAGCCAGGCTGCGCAGTAGCACGTCCCGGCCGGCCGCGTCGGTGCCGAACGGGTGGCTCGCACTCGGCGCCAACCGCACCGCGCCGTAGTCGATCAGCGACTGGTCCAGTCCACCCAGCCAGGGTCCCAGCAGCGCCGCCGCGACCAGCCCGACCAGTGACACCACGCCGACTGCCA
>DATEMN010000559.1:0-3698 GCA_035275565.1 Pseudonocardiaceae bacterium
GACGCCGTGCTGCCCTTCGTCTTGACCACCGGGCAGCATGAGGTGGGGGAGCTGCTGGCCGCCGAACTGGCCGGCGAGCACCCGATGAACCGGCTGCTGCAGGGTGAGGTCGGATCCGGCAAGACCGTGGTGGCGCTGCGCGCAATGCTGCAAGTCGTCGACGCTGGGCGGCAGGCGGTACTGCTAGCGCCCACCGAGGTGCTCGCGGGGCAGCATGCTCGGTCGCTGCGGGACATGCTCGGTGATCTCGGACGGGCCGGTGAGCTGGGGTCCGCCGAGGCGGCCACCCGGATCGCGCTGCTCACCGGGTCCCTGCCGGCCCGTGCCCGGAAGCAGGCCCTGCTGGACGCGGCCGGTGGTGCGGCCGGGATCGTGGTCGGCACGCACGCCCTGATCCAGGACCGGGTGTCCTTCGCCGATCTGGGCATGGTGGTGGTCGACGAGCAGCACCGTTTCGGTGTCGAACAGCGCGACGCGTTGCGGGGCAGGGCGGCCGACGGCACCAGCCCGCACGTGCTGGTGATGACCGCGACCCCGATTCCGCGCACCGTCGCGATGACCGTCTACGGCGACCTGGAAGTCTCCGCACTGCGCGAACTGCCGGTCGGCCGGTCACCGATTTCCACCACAGTGGTGCCGGTCGGGGAGAAGCCCGGCTGGCTGGACCGGGTCTGGCAGCGGATTACCGAGGAGGTCGCCGCCGGCCGGCAGGCTTATGTGGTGTGCCCGCGGATCGGCGGCGAGAATACCGCCAGCGACCCCACCGGGGAGGATGGTGCCCGCCCGCCCATCGCGGTGCTCGACCTGGCCCCGCAGCTCGAAAACGGCCCGCTGGCCGGGCTGCGGCTCGGCGTGCTGCACGGCCAGCTGTCAGGAGACGACAAGGACGCCGTGATGCGCTCCTTCACTGCCGGCACGATCGATGTGCTGGTGGCCACCACCGTCGTCGAGGTTGGGGTGGATGTGCCGAATGCCACCGTCATGGTGATCATGGATGCGCAGCGGTTCGGGATCAGCCAGCTGCATCAGCTGCGCGGCCGGGTGGGCCGCGGCTCGCATCCCGGGCTGTGCCTGCTGGTGACCGATTCCCCGGAGGGTACCGGTGCTCGAGAGCGGATGGACGCCGTGGCCGCCACCACCGACGGGTTTGAGCTGGCCCGGCTGGATCTGGAGTTGCGCCGGGAGGGTGATGTGCTCGGTGCGGTGCAGTCCGGCCGCCGTTCCGGTCTCAAACTGCTGTCGCTGCTGCGCGACGAGGACCTGATCAGGCAGGCCCGAGATGCCTCCCAGGGACTGGTCGAGGACGATCCCGACCTCGCCGGGCACCCACTGCTGGCCCGCCTCACCACTGACCTGCTCGATGAGGAACGTGCCCAGTTCCTCGACAAAGTGTGACGTTGCGGCCCTCTTGTGGGGTGGGCCTGCGTGAGCTGCGCCAGACCTTATGGAGGCCGAGGTCCGCCTCCTCGCGCGTATCGAAGAACTGAAGTTGCTTCATCTATAGTGACCAGTTGCTCAAGGCGCTACATTTCAGCATGACGAGTTATGTCTTGAAGAATCGACCTGGACGCTGGTGAGCTGGCGACATATATGTTCGAGATGAGGAGAGCGGCGACGTGGTGCACGAGGGGCTCGGTATCGACGTAGTGCCGAGCTTTGATCGCCGAGCTGGTTGAGGATTTAATGCCAACGCGCACCAGGTGCTGCGCAGGAAATGCCGTTCCGTCCGGCTTTCGGAGTGGTGAAACAGTCGGGTTGAGGCACGATCCGCTGCCCCACTCGTAGGTGGGTCAGCGGGTGGGGCAGACGACGGCGGCTGCGCTGCCGCCGCGGCGGGTCGGCTCACCGGCGGCGAGCACCTGGCCGCGGGGAAGAAACTCCAGACCCGAGGCCACTCCGATGTCTGGTCTAATCTTGATCGTGGGATCCAGCGGCGAGGTGTCGCTGATCGCGAACTTGTGCCCGAGCGCCTCCAGGCCGGGTCTGACCGGCGCCGCGAGGAACGCCGGCTCGGCCTGGGTGGTCGCGGCATTGCGCTGTGAGGCGCGGGGCGCGGCGATCGCATCCGGCAGGCTCATGCCGAAGTCGATCCGGTTGATCAGAATCTGCAGCACCGTGGTGATGATCGTGGCGCCACCTGGTGAGCCCACCGCGAGGAACGGTTTTCCGTCGCGCAGCACGATGGTCGGCGACATGCTCGAGCGGGGGCGCTTGCCGGCCGCCGGCAGGTTGGGATCAGGTGCGCTGCCCTGCGTCGGGGTGAAGTTGAAATCGGTCAACTCGTTGTTGAGCAGGAATCCTCGACCGGGGACCACGATCCCGCTGCCACCCAACTGCTCGATTGTGTTGGTGTACGACACGACGTTGCCCGCATTGTCGGCGACCACGAAGTGGTTGGTGTGGTTCTCCTGG
This sequence comes from Pseudonocardiaceae bacterium, assembly GCA_035275565.1. Lineage (GTDB taxonomy): Bacteria > Actinomycetota > Actinomycetes > Mycobacteriales > Pseudonocardiaceae. Next base: position 2,413 of record DATEMN010000559.1, read on the forward strand.
TCGGGCACCCCGACGCCCGCGCCGACCGGCGTGCAGGTACGTGATCGCGCGGATGGGTCACCCGGCGCGACCGGGCTGGTGGCGGCCTTCGCCGGCTCGATGAGGCAGGCACGCTGGCGGCTGAAGGATTTCGAGAGCAGCTGCCGCTGGGACACGTCCACGTAGCGGGGGTCGCCGAGGTAGCGGTTGCGATCGGCGAACGCGAGCCTGGTGGCCTCCAGGTAGTGGTGCAGCGCCTGCACCGGGCTCATCGCGGACAGGTCCACGTTGCCGAGGATGTTGAGTGCCTCGCCGTCGGTGATGCCGCCACTGGAGGACGCTGCCATGCCGTACACATCGAGGCCGCGGTAGGTCACGTGCGTGGGGTCGGCGTCCAGCGCGCGGTAGTCACGCAGGTCCGCCAGCCTCATCGGGCCGGGCCGGGTCATTAGCGTGGCGCCAGGAGCCAGCGGCGGGTGCTGCACGGCGTTGACCACGTCGACGCCGATCGGGCCGCCGTAGAGCGCGCCGATCCCGCGCTTGCCGATCTCGCGGTATGTCTTGGCGAGGTCGGGATTGCGCAGTATCGAGCCGATCGCCGGTGGGCTGCCGCCGGGCAGGAACAGTCTCGCCGTCGAGTCGAACTGGGCGAAGCGCTTGGCGTTCTGCCGGGTCTGTTCCTGGAATGTCGCGTCGACTACGAAGCCACGCTCGGCGACTCGCACAGCCGGGCGCAAGTTCTCGGCGAGCCCGAATCGGCCCCACCGTTGCAGTGCACGCTCCCAGGTGGCCAGTGTGCCCGGCACACCGACGGACAGGCCGCTGGTCACCGCGTCCGGCAACGACAGTGGCTGCCCGGTCGTCGGGTCGATGAACATGGATGGCCCGGCGGCGGCCGGCGCCGTCTCCCGACCGTCGATCGTGGACACCCGGCGGGTGCGCGCATCGTAGTAGACGAAGTAGCCACCGCCACCGATGCCCGCAACGTATGGGTCGGTCACGCCGAGCGTCGCGGCGACCGCGACCGCGGCGTCGGCGGCGGTTCCACCCTTGCCCAACACGTTCAGGCCGGCCTGCGTCGACTCCGCAGTGTCTGAGACCACGGCACCGCCGTAGCCCTGCGCCACCGACACCTTGGCCGGCCGATGCAGCTGCGACGCGGCCTGCGCGGGGGCGGCGGTTTCAGCAACCAGAACCGCCCCGAGCAGCAGCCCTGCGGCAAGTGCGGTAATGAATCTATGCGCACGCATCCGCGGCCCCCAGCGATTCGGCGTTTGCAGTGGTCAACCTTCCGGTTTGGTTCTCCC
>DATEMN010000560.1:0-2093 GCA_035275565.1 Pseudonocardiaceae bacterium
GGAGACGGAGCGGACGCCGGTTCTGGTCCCGTACGGCAGGATGACGTTCGACCGGCAGTGGATCATTGCGGACCGGCGAGTGATCGACTTTCCGCGACCCGCCTTATGGTTCGCGCATAGCGACCGCCAGATTTATCTGTCCGAACTGCACTCGGAGTCGGGGCGGGCAGGTCCTGCGGTGGGGTTCACGGCTCTCATCCCCGACATGCACCACTTCAAGGGCACGGAAGGTGGCCGAGTCGCACCGCTTTATCGTCACGCGGAACTTCCGGAGACGAATGTGACGCCCGGGCTGCTGGAGATGTTGTCGCAAATCCATGGGGCGACGGTCACAGCGGAGGACCTTTTCGCGTACATTGCAGGCATAGTCGGCCACAGTGGCTACACCCGCCGCTTCGCGGAGCACCTGGCCACCCGTGGCGCCCACATTCCGCTGACTCAGGACCCTGACCTGTGGGCGAAGGTGACCGAAAGCGGCCGACGTACGGTGTGGATACACACGTACGGGCAGCGTTTTACGTCGCCACAGCACGGCCGCCCGTCCGGGCAGACCCCGAGACTTCCCGTGGCGGAACAACCCGTTTGCACCGTCCCCATCGGTGAGGACGGCAGCGGGGTGCCCGACAGCATCTCCTACGACGCGAAAACGCGCACCCTAACGGTCGGATCCGGCTCCATCAGACCTGTGGCGCAGGAGGTCTGGGACTACCGAATCGGCGGCGTACAAGTGATCCGCAAATGGTTCGGCTTCCGCAAGCGCAGGCCCGACGTCGAGTGGCAGACCCCGTTGAACGACATCCTTCCCCCAACGTGGCCTGCGCGGTGGACCGTTGATCTACTGAATCTCATCAACGCACTTGCCCTGCTGACAGCCCTCGAACCCGAACAGGCCCGGCTTCTGGATGCCGTGAGCGCAGGCCCACTGATTACGACGCACGATCTCCGAGAGCAGGGCGTCCTGCCGGTCCCGCCCTACGCGGCCAAGGAGCCGAAGGCGCCGCGCGCGTCTCGTCGGACCCCGGGGACCGGCCAAGGGACCCTCGATTTTCCAAGCTGAGATGGGAGTCGATGCGAGCTACCGCAGCGAGTATTTGTTCGGAATCGCCGTGTGAAGCGTCTCTGCAACTCACTCGGTGGTTTCCACCAGCTGTGTCGTTCTGGCATCGGCGCTTCGAGCTGGAGGCGCCAGACGTAGATCGCCCGCTCGCTGATGCCGACGAGCTGGGCCGCCTCGGCGGCCTTCCGTCCGGAGGTGCCGAGATCTAGCTGTTGCGGGTCAGGACGATGGTGACGGCGCATAGTGGTGGGCAAGGTTGGTGGCGAGGTCGCGGAGGTGAGCCCTGGCTTCGGTGGGGCCGTGCACAGTGATGGCGTTCCCGAACGGCAGTAGTGCTCGCACGTCCTCCAGATGCAGGAAGCGGATCGTTACCTTGCGGCCAGTGGCGGATTCTTCATGGTCGTTCGGGACGAGTCGTAGGCCAAAGATCCGTTGCGCTCGCTCGATCTGGGTCTGGTCGATGGTGGCGCTGACCTCTATCGCGTGGTTGTGTTCCCACTGATCAATGAGCGCTGCAGCGACGGTGGCCAGGGTCTGGCTCTCGCGGATCCGTCGTGGCTGGTCGACTTCTTTCCACGTCGTGATCCGTTCGAGTCGGTACATCCGTGGAACTCGGGCACAGTCGGCGACGAGGTACCAGATGCCGGCCTTGGCGAACAGCCCGTAGGGATCCACGACCAGGTCGCGTGGGCATGACTTGCGTGGGCTGTCGTACTCGATCCGTAGCCGGCGACCTCGCCGCACTGCGCCGATCAGCGAAGCCGGAGTCGTGCCGGAAGCTCGTGCCTGACGCCAGGGACGGCTGTCCACGTGCACTACGTCGGTGAGCGGCAGGAGCTCATGAACTCGACGTGGCCGTGCAGCGACGATCTTGGAGAGCGCGCGCTGGCTTTCGACCGATGCGTTGAGCTCCGCACGTTGCTTCTCATCCAGCCCAGTGAGCGACAGATGATCACGCTCGCCCGGTGTGAGTCGCGTGAGGTCGAGCCCGGACCCGGGCAGCATGGTCACGCCTCCGAGGCGGCCCCGGTGTGCG
>DATEMN010000561.1:0-8232 GCA_035275565.1 Pseudonocardiaceae bacterium
CAGAGCCGGCGGGAATTGCACTCGTCGTGATCTCGGTTTTCGCGTTTGCTATAAAACGCGGTCAGGGCCCGGCTGAAGCGAAAGGAATTCGCGCGCTCTGCAAAGCATCCGACAGATCCCCATGCCCCGGTCCATCCACACGGCGGCGGTGAAGATCTTGTAGATCGATCCGGCACCGAAACCCTGCACGAGCGAGGGCAGGGCGTAGGAGGTCTGGCCGGCGTCGGCGTCGAGTCCGTAGTCGCGGTTGGCCACCAGCGCTCGGACTGGGTGTCGTTCGCGGCCCGGTTCCACGATCGCCATCGCGTTGGCGATTCCCTTGGTCTGGGTTGGGACCTCGGAGTTCGCTGCGCGCTTAGCCAGGTCACTGGCCCGGCGGTCGAGGTTGGTGCGGATCAGGTAACCGCCGCGACGTAGCTTGTCTTCGGTCCAGCCCAAGGAGCTGAGGTAGTCCAGGGTGTACTGGCAGTAGAAGCCGTCCGCGGGACCGGCACCGACACAACCGTTGGTCAGCCCGGTCAGCGGACGCTGGACACCCAGCGGCTCCGCCATGGCTGCCGATGCCTGCTCGCTGTTGATGGACCCGACGTTGGCCATCTCGGTGATGACGAGGTTGCGTCGCGCTAAAGCCTGCTCGGGGTGCGTCACCGGGTCGTAGGCGCTGGTCGATCGCACCAGGCCGGCGAGCAGGGCAGCTTGGGCGATGGTGAGCCGGTCCGGGGTGGTGTTGAAGTAGGTTCTCGCGGCCGCCGCCACCCCGTAGGTGTTGTGCCCGAAGAAGACGATGTTGAGATAGCGCGCCAGGATCTCGTCTTTGGACAGCTGCTTCTCCAGTTGCAACGCCACCCGGATCTCGCGCAGCTTGCGCGCCGGGGAGGTCTCCACGGCCGCCGCCCGCTCCGCCTCGTTGCGCGCGACCGCGTAAAGCAGGTAGTTCTTGACGTACTGCATGGTGAGCGTGGAGGCGCCTTGGCCCTCCAGTGCGCTACCGCTGGCAGTCAGGTTGGTCGTCAACGCGCGGGCGGTGCTGCGCCAGTCAACCCCGTTGTGCTCGAAGAACCGCCGGTCCTCAATGGAAATGATCGCCGCTTTCATCGTGTCGGCGATCGCCTGGGGCGGCGTGTTGAACCGGTTCTGGTCAAACAGGTAGGCGATCGGCACCCCCTCCTTGTCCGTGATCGTGCTGACCAGCGGCACCTGGCTTTGGACGAGGCCGGAGGAGACGCTGTTGACGGTGTCGCTGGCCTGGTTCGAGGCCAGCCCGGCAGCGCCAACGGCGGGCAGCAGCAAGCCTGCCACCAGCAGGCCGGCAAGCAGACACAGACCCAGAGCCCGGATCAGCACGTTGCCGTTCGCCACCTGGGCGAGCCTACGCGGCGGTGCGCGCTGCACCGACGAGGAGCTACCGGAACACGCCGTCCACCCAGGTCTGGATGCCTTTGGCGGCGAAGCACAGGTGCCCGCGGATCGCCTGCACCCCGTCCAACGGCTCCGGGTAATACCAGGCGGCGTCGGTGATGATCCCCGACGGGGTGCGCAGGCTTCGGTAGGATGCGGTGCCCTTGTACGGGCAGACGGTGTGGGTGCCGGACAACTCCAGAAGGTCGTGACGCACATCGTCGGCCGGCAGGTAGAAACGGTTGGGCCGGCCGGTCTCGGACAGCAACACCGTACGCCGGGACTCCGCGATCACTTCACCATCGGCGACCACTCGCACGTGGCGACTGCTGGACCGGACATCAACCCGGTGGTAGGGGTCGCGTAAGTGCCCGGCGACCTCCTCGTCCTCGTCGAACCACGCGTCCATCGAGCCCCAGTACAGCGCCACATGATCACGTAGCCAGCCTGCGTCGGGCCTCGGATCGAGGTAACACCACAGCGCGTTGTCGGCCGTCCGGTCCTCGACCGTGACCGACCAGTAGCTGGCGTCTCCTTTGAACGGGCAGTGCGTGCGCTGGTCGGTTCGGGTGAGCAGGTCGTCGCGGACGTCGTCGCGGGGTAGGTAGAGCTGCGGGAGCAGGTTGCTCTCGTACAGCAGCATCCCGTTGGTGGTGTCCAGCACCGTCGCGCCACCGAAGACCGCTCGCACCCGTCGGGGGAAGGGTTCGAACAGCAGCCGGTGCGCGGGACCGTCGATGCGGTAGTTCACCGTATTGCGCGGGCGGGAGGACAATGGGCCGTCGCCGAGTGTCAGTGCCATGTCGTCCAGTCTGGTACGTCAAGCCAGATAACCGTTCACTTTTGGTTCATTCTATCGAGGGTGATGGTTCACCACTCACCTGCGGCGAATTCTGGTGTCGCTGTTGGGTATCGTGGCGCCGGTGAATGTCTCCCGTGTCCCCCGATCTAGTCTCACGTTTGAGGTGGAGGCTCTGGTGAACGCCATCATGGCGGACGCCCCGGTAGCGGAGCTCATCCCGATCGTGAACCGGCTCGAGGCTGAGGTGGACCGCTGGGACGAGATTCCCGCTGCCGCGATCTCCGAGCTCCGTTCGGCGATCGACCTGATGCGTGGTGGCCAATCGTGTGCCACGGTCAGTGCGTTGCTCGCCGCCCGCTCGGAACTCAGCAGGCCACAGCACTAACCCTGCACGCCGGGTCGGGCGTGTCATGCTGGGTGGGGTGGACGACCACGCGCTCGGTAAATCGTTGCGGGCCGCGGTGCGTGGCGAGGTGCGAATCGACGCCGGGACCCGTGCGCTGTACGCCACCGATGCGTCGAACTACCGGGTGCCACCGCAGGCGGTGGTGTTACCCCGCTGCGTCGACGATGTGTCCGCCGTCCTGGCGTTCTGCCGCGAGCAGGGCGTGCCGCTCACCGCTCGGGGCGCCGGCACGTCGATCGCGGGCAATGCCATCGGTCCCGGCGTGATCCTCGACTTCTCCCGTCACCTCGACGCGGTGCTCGAGCTCGACCCGTCGGCCCGGCTGGCCCGGGTGCAGCCGGGAGTGGTGCTCGACACGTTGCAGGCTGCGGCTGCCCAGCACGGCCTGCGCTTCGGCCCGGACCCGTCCTCGCACAGCCGCGCCACGCTGGGCGGGATGATCGGCAACAACGCCTGCGGAGCGCATTCGATCGCCTGGGGCACCACCGGGCAGAACGTCGAGGAACTCGTCGTGCTGCTCCCCGACGGTTCCCGGGTGGTGGCGGGCTCCGGGCGGCTGCCCGCCGAACTGGCCACGCTGGAACGCGAACACCGCCAGCTGATCCGCACCGCCCTGCCGGACTGGCCCCGCCGCGGCTCCGGCTACGCGCTGCAGCACCTGCTCCCCGAGCACGGGTCGCAGTTGGCCCGGGCGCTGGTCGGTACCGAGGGCACCTGTGCGGTGCTGCTGGAGGCGACCGTGCGGCTGATCGCGCCGCCGCCGGCGGTGGCGCTGCTGGTGCTGGGGTTTCCCGACATCCCCTTGGCGGCCGACGCCGTCCCGGGGCTGCTGCCACACCGTCCGTTCACCCTGGAGGGCATGGACGCAGCGCTGATCGAGGCGTTGCGGGCTCGTGGACGCCCGGTGGCCCGGTTCCCCGAGGGTGGCGCCTGGCTGCTCATCGAGTTCGGTGCGGACGTGGTGGACGACGCGGCGGCGGCCGCGCGGGCAGCAGCAGCCGACGCGGCCCGTCCGCACCTGGTGGTGACCGATCCGGCGCACCGGGCGGCGCTGTGGCGGATCCGTGAGGCGGGCGCGGGGCTGGTGGCCCGGCTGGCTGATGGCTCGCAGGCGTGGCCGGGTTGGGAGGACGCCACCGTGCCCCCCGCTCGGCTCGGCGGCTACCTGCGCGGCTTCGCCGGCCTGCTCGCCGAGCATCGCCGGCTGGGTGTGGTCTACGGGCATTTCGGCGAGGGCTGTGTCCACGTGCGGATCGACGCCGACCTGCTCACGTCAACCGGTCGCGGGGACTTCCGGCGGTTGGTGGAGCAGGCCGCGGATCTCGTGGTGAGCCACGGCGGGTCGCTGTCTGGGGAGCACGGCGACGGACGGGCCCGCAGCGAGTTGCTGGACCGGATGTACCCGCGAGAGGTGCTCGACCTGTTCGCGCGGTTCAAGGAGATCTTCGATCCGGAGCGGCTGCTCAACCCCGGTGTGCTGGTGAATCCCCGACCGCTGGACGCCGACCTGCGCCCCGGCCGGGAGCGTCAGGTGCCGGTGAGCCTCGCGTTGGCCCGTGACGGGGGCAGTCTGGCCGCGGCCACCCGGCGCTGCGTCGGCGTCGCTGCCTGCCGGCAGCTGGACGGGCCCGGCGTGATGTGTCCCAGTTTCCAGGTCACCCGGGACGAGAAACATTCCACCCGCGGCCGGGCGCACCTGCTGGCCGAGATGCTGGCCGGTGACCTGGTGACCGGCGGCTGGCGGTCGTCGGAGCTGCACGAGGCGTTGGACCTGTGCCTGGCCTGCAAAGCGTGCGCCTCGGACTGCCCAGTCAACGTGGACATGGCTGGCTATAAGGCGGAGTTCCTGCACCAGCACTACCGGCACCGGCTGCGCCCGCGGTGGCACTACACCTTGGGTGGGTTGCCTCTTGCGGCCTGGGCGGCTGGGCTGGCGCCGGAGGTCGCCAACCGGGCCGCGCCGCTGCTCGCCCGGCTGGGCGGGGTGTCCACGACTCGGCCGCTGCCGCCGTTCGCCCGTTACCGGCCGCCGCGAGTGACGTCCGGACCGGCGCCGTGCGGTGCAGTGCTGCTGTGGCCGGACACCTTCACCCGATCGTTCGACCCCCAGGTGGTGCACGCAGCGGCGCGGGTGCTCACCGCGGCGGGTTTCGCCGTCAGGCTGCCGCGAGGGGTGGTGTGCTGCGGGCTGACCTGGCTGGCCACCGGGCAGCTCACCGTCGCCCGCCTGGTGCTGCGCCGGACCCTGCGGCTGCTGCGGTTCGCGATCGTCGCCCGGGTTCCGGTGATCGGACTCGAGCCCAGCTGCGTGGCCATGCTGCGGTCCGACCTGGCTGAGCTGCTCCCGGACGATCCGGCGGCGACCGCGCTCGCTCGGTTGGTTCGCACGCTCGCCGAGGTCCTCCGCGACCGGGCACCGGACTGGCACCCTCCCGGCCTTGATCGGGATGCGCTGCAGCAGGTGCACTGCCACCAGCATGCGGTGCTCGGCCACGACGCCGACGACGCGCTGCTGCGCGCGGCCGGGGTCCGGGTCCAGCGGGTCTCCGGGTGCTGCGGTCTCGCCGGCAGTTTCGGCTACCAGCGCGGCCACGAGGAGATGTCCAACGCGCTGGCCGAACGCTCGCTGGCCCCTGCCGTCCGAGCACGCCCCGACGCGTTGGTGCTGGCCGACGGGTTCAGCTGCCGGGTGCAGATCAGCCAGACGACCGGCCGGCGCGCACTGCACCTGGCTGAGGTACTCGACGGCTGATCGAGCTCTGAGCGGCTGGGATTTCGAATCGCGTGGGGCGGTTCACCCGCGGTAATCACCCAGTGGGAGGCTGCGCTTCCGGTAAGTGGTCGATAGCGTGCGGCGAGCGGTTGAGAGCCGGTACGTCGGAACGAAGTTCAGGAGGGGCCAATGAGCCGTCTGTCGAGTACCTACCACCTCGCTCCGGAGACCGGGGCGGAACTGAGCAGCCCGTCGGTGCCCATGCAGCGTGGACAGGACCCGCATCGTGTCACGGACGAGCAGGTGGACCGGGCTCGTCTGGCGGTCGCGCGGTCAGCCACGGATGCCGAGGACTGCCGGGTGCTGCTGGAGATGCTGGGACTGATCGCCGGGGAGGATGGCATCCCGCCGGTTCGGCGGTGATGTCGGGCGCGCTGGCGGAGGCCGGTGTACCCGTTGTGCACCCGGTGTGGGTGGTGCCCTATGCTTGGTCGTGCTCGCGACGGGAAACCGGGGCGGGCAGGTCTGGACGACCAAGTCCCCATCGTCTAGCGGCCTAGGACTCCGCCCTTTCAAGGCGGCAGCGCGGGTTCGAATCCCGTTGGGGGCACGTAGAGCGAGGCCCAGTGGCGCAGTTGGTTAGCGCGTCGCCCTGTCACGGCGAAGGTCGCGGGTTCGAGTCCCGTCTGGGTCGCAGTTATGCAACGGGTCGGGTTCCGGCCCGAACGGCCAGGTAGCTCAGTTGGTACGAGCGTCCGACTGAAAATCGGAAGGTCGACGGTTCGACCCCGTCCCTGGCCACCACTCTGAGCAGTGGAGATGGCTTTTTAGGCAGATCATGTGTTGTTGGTGATCTCATCTGTGGTCTCATCTGGTATCCCAGAGCAGTCCGCCCACTTGCTCTGCGATGTCTCGCCGGAGGTCCGGTGTGAGGTGTTGGTAGCGCGTTGTCATGGCGTTGTTGGACCAGCCCATGAGTCCCATGACGGCTCGTTGGTTGATGCCTAGGACGAGTAGGACGGTGGCGGCGGTGTGTCTGGCGTCGTGGAGTCGGGCCTCTCTTACGTCTGCTTCTTTGAGTAGCTCTGCCCACTCGCGGTTGTCGGCTCCGGGGTCGAGCGGCCGCCCGGTGGGGCCGGTGAACACGAAGTCGTGTTCTGCCCACAGATCGCTGGCGGCGTCGCGTTCGCGCCGCTGGGCGGCGTGATGTTCGGTGAGCAGGGTGAGGAGCTGGGGTGGCAGTGCGATGGTCCGACGACTGGCTCGGGACTTGACGTCATCGAGGATCAGTCCGCCTTGCTGTCGTAGTGGGCACCAGCGGGCGTGACTGGTGCAGTCCGGCGGGCACGGCGGGGGACAGGTGCGTTTGTGTCTGCGGCAACTTGTCTTGCACGGGGTCACCTTGTGGTAGCGCTCGCCACACTTGTGCTCGTCGCGGCAGCCGTGTTGCCATGTCCGGCGTTGTAAGGCTTCGCGGACTCGCATGGTGCCTGTGGTGAGGTCGACGCGCGTCCATTGGAGGCCTAGTGCTTCCCCTTGCCGGAGCCCGAGGGACAGCGCCACCGCCCAGCGTGTGCCGTTGCGGCGGCGAGCGGCGGCCAGGAGGAGCCGCTTGGCCTCCTCGACGGTCAGTGGCTCGATTTCTTCTTCCTCCACGCGTGGCGCCTTGGCGGTCATCGCGGCGTTGACGGCGACGTGTTTTCTCCGCACGGCTTCGCTGAGAGAGGCGCGCAATGTGCGGTGGACGTGGTGGACCGTTCCCGCGGCGAGGCCAGCGGCGCGCATCTTGGTGTAGAGCTTTTCGATGTGTTCGGGTTCGAGCTTGTTGATCCGGTGGGCTCCGATCCCGGGTACGAGGTGGCGGGTGACGTCGGTGCGGTAGCCAACCAGCGTTTTGTATCGCACGGAGTGCGCCGCGATGTTGTCGAGCCGTGGGTGAGCCATTGCTCGACGGTCCACACCCGGCCTGCCCTGCGCACTCGGCCGCTGTCTCGCTCCTTTTCGAGTTGCCGAACTTTTTTCGTCACCTCCGCCCGGTTTTTGCCCCGGACGTGGCGGCGGTCCGGTTTCCCGTCATCGCGCACACCCATGGTGACGCGGCCGTGCCACTTGTCGTCTTTGTCCTGGTAGATGGTGGAGGCCCCGGCCGGGGCGTGGGTGCGTTTTCTTTCGGTGGTCATCGCAGTCCTCACGCGGCCGAGTCATCGAGCTGGGGTGAGGTAGCGCGCAACTGTTGCAGGTAGCGGGGTAAGGCGTCCGCCGGGATGCGGCGTAGCCGTCCGATCTGGACGGACTCAACCTCACCATGCTTGACCAGTGCGTACATCAGGGTGCGGCCGATAGCGAGCCGTTGGGCGGCTTCCTCGACGGTGAGCAGCAAGCGCAAGGTGTTGCTATTGCGGGGGCTCATGCCGCGCGTCCTTTCGGTAGCTGACAGCAGTGCTCACCTGGGGAGTCGCTCGCGGCGAGCTGTGCTGCGGTGTACTCGGCTTTCCATCGTTGGTGTTCGGCGATGGCGTGCAGGAGCAGGACGGGCCTCGGTGGTACGTCGGGGTCTGCGGGGGCGGTGCGTTCCCACTGGTATGGGCCGTCGTGGGGACCATGGGTGGGTTGGATGCCGGCTTGTTGGAGGAGTTGCCGAACGAATTCGCCGCGTTCGACCCGGTGGTCGTCGAGGGTCTTGTTGGACCACTTGCGGGAGACGAGGACGCGGCGTCCGGCGATGCCGAGGTGTTCGGGTTGGTGAGCTTTGCCTTTGCAGCGTCCCGGCGTCATGGTGTGTCGGGCGCCGTGGGGTTGGATGCCGTAGAGCAGCCATACCGGACACCTTGGTGAGCACGGGGTGGTGCTCAGTTCGGCGTGCAACCGCGCGGCGTGGTCGCGTTGCGCGTCGGTGGCGTGTTCGCTGAGACC
>DATEMN010000562.1:0-7917 GCA_035275565.1 Pseudonocardiaceae bacterium
GGGCGGCGAGCTGAGATCCTCCGGCTTGAGACCGGCTTCAGACCGCCACGAGTAGTTGTCGCCGCTTCCGTCCTGCACACCCGGATCACCGCTCGCCCCGGGGTTCGCCGCCACGCCGCGGCTGCGCGATCTGAGGCACTCCGGTTCACCGTCGAACGCCTTCGTTACCTGATCTTGTGACGGATATCTCAGCGCGTTTCCCTGCGCCGGGTATTTTCTAGGGTTAATCTCTTTCTCATCCCCTCGACGTTTCGCCGTTCGGTCCTCGACATTCGCGGGGGACCGCCGTGGTCGAATTGGGCCGATGAGATCATAAAGGAGACGAGTGGTGACCGCCATAACCATCCCGGGTCTCGACGAGGCACCGACCAGCCACTCCCGATTGCGCACCTGGGTGCGCGACACCGCGGAGCTGACCCAGCCCGACCGCGTGGTCTGGTGTGACGGATCCGAGCAGGAGTGGGAACGGCTCACCGCGCAGCTGGTCGCCGCCGGCACCCTTACCCGGCTGAATCGCAAGCCCAACTCGTTCTGGGCCGTCTCGGATCCATCCGATGTCGCCCGTGTGGAAGAGCGCACCTTCATCTGCTCGCAAGCGGAGCGCGACTCCGGTGCCACCAACAACTGGATGCACCCGGACGAGATGAAATCGATCATGACGGAGCTGTATCGGGGTTGCATGCGCGGTCGGACGATGTACGTGATCCCCTTCTGTATGGGTCCGCTGGAGGACCCGAACCCCCGACTGGGCGTCGAGCTCACCGATTCCGAGTACGTGGTGTGCTCGATGCGGATCATGACCCGGATGGGCGTTCGGGCGCTGCGCAAGTTCATCCGGCCCGACGGCAGTGATGCGGACTTCGTGCCCTGCCTGCACTCGGTGGGCCGCCCGCTGGAACCCAACGAGGCCGACGTGCCCTGGCCATGCAACGACACCAAGTACATCAGCCACTTTCCCGAGGAACGGCTGATCTGGAGCTTCGGCTCCGGCTACGGAGGCAACGCGCTGCTGGGCAAGAAGTGCTACTCGTTGCGGATCGCCTCGGTGATGGCCCGTGACGAGGGGTGGCTCGCCGAGCACATGCTGATCCTCAAGCTGACCAGCCCGCAGCCGCGGATCTACTACGTGGCGGCCGCGTTTCCCTCGGCCTGCGGCAAGACCAACCTGGCGATGCTGCAGCCGACCATCCCCGGTTGGAAGGTCGAGACCCTGGGTGACGACATCGCCTGGATGCGCTTCGGTGCTGACGGTCGGTTGTACGCGGTGAATCCTGAGAACGGATTCTTCGGCGTCGCCCCAGGCACCAGCTGGAAGACCAACCCCAACGCCATGCGCACCCTGCGCCAGGGTAATTCGATCTTCACCAATGTCGCGCTCACCGACGACGGGGACATCTGGTGGGAGGGCTTGGAGGACAGGCCGGCGCACGTCACCTCCTGGACCAGACAGGACTGGACGCCGGCCGACGGCGCGGCCGGGCAGCGCAGCGCGCACCCGAACTCCCGGTACTGCACCCCGCTGACGCAGTGCCCGGTGCTCGCCGACGAGTGGAATGATCCAGCCGGCGTGCCGATCTCGGCGATCCTCTTCGGTGGTCGCCGGGCGGACACCATCCCGCTGGTCAACGAGGCGTTCGACTGGCAGCACGGGGTGTTCCTGGGTGCCACGCTGTCCAGCGAGAAGACCGCCGCAGCGGTCGGTGGACTCGGCGAGGTACGCCGCGACCCGATGGCGATGCTGCCGTTCATCGGCTACAACGTCGGCGACTACTTCCAGCACTGGATCAACGTCGGCAAGGGCGCCGACGCCGACAAGCTGCCGAAGGTCTTCTACGTGAACTGGTTCCGCCGCGACGCCAACCAGCGCTTCCTATGGCCGGGTTTCGGGGAGAACAGCCGCGTGCTGAAGTGGATCACCGAGCGGATCGAGGGGAGAGCCGCGGCGGTCGACACCCCGATCGGCCGGGTGCCCACCGCCGCCCAACTCGATCTTTCTGGGTTGAACATACCGAGCGACGACGTCGACGCCTCACTCGCGGTGGACACCGACGAGTGGCGGGCCGAGATCCCGCTCATCGAGCAGTGGTTCGACAAGATCGGCGACGCCCTCCCCAGCACGATGCGCGACGAGCTCGACGCCCTCAAGGTGCGCCTGCGGCACCCGTGAGTGGCGATGCGAGTTGTGACTCGCATCGCCACTCACGGGTCCATAATGTTGGGTCGTCCATAATGTCGGGATGGCGTCCCGACCGCGGTCTCTGCGCTGGAGTTACTGGAACCTGTTGTTGCTGGTGCCGCTGTTGGTGCTGGTCACCCCGGTGTACAACCGTGTCGAACCACGGGTGCTGGGTTTCCCGTTCTTCTACTGGCACCAGTTCTTGTGGGTGCCGATCGGAGTGATCTGCACCGCTGTGGTGTACCGGAAGACCCGGGGTGACCGGTGAACCCGCAGTGGACCGAGATCATCGTCTTCACCCTACTGTTCGGCCTGGTCACCGTGCTGGGGTTCGTCGCCCTCCGGTGGCGGCGGCCGACCACGCTGGACCACCTGGACGAATGGGGGCTCGGCGGACGGAAGTTCGGCTCGTGGATCACCTGGTTCCTCATCGGCGGTGACCTCTATACCGCCTACACCTTCGTCGCTGTCCCAGCGTTGGTGTTCGGTGCTGGTGCGCTGGGCTTGTTCGCGCTGCCGTATACGATCATCGCCTACCCGATCGTGTTCCTGCCGCTGCTGCGGCTGTGGTCGGTGTCCCGGGTGCACGGCTACGTCACGCCCGCCGATTTCGTGCAGGGCCGTTACGGTTCGTCGGGGCTCGCGCTGGTGGTAGCGATCACCGGGATCGTCGCGACCATGCCCTACATCGCGTTGCAGCTGGTCGGGCTGGAAGCGGTGGTGCGCACCATGGGACTCAACGGCACCGGCATCGTCGGGCATCTGCCGCTGATCGTGGCGTTCGTCATTCTCGCGATCTACACCTACCAGTCCGGCCTGCGCGCCCCGGCGCTGATCGCGTTCGTCAAGGACGGACTGATCTACCTGGTGATCGTGGCGGCGGTGGTGTATCTGCCACTCAAACTGGGCGGCTGGGGCACGATCTTCGACGCCGCGGACGCCAAGTTCACCGCCACACCGGCGCCTGCCGATGGGCTGCTGCTCAACGCCAACAACCAACTGCAGTTCGCGACGCTGGCTTTCGGCTCGGCGCTGGCACTGTTCCTGTACCCGCACTCGGTGACCGGGGTGCTGGCCTCCGGGGGCCGTAACGTCCTCAAGCGGAACATGTCGGCGTTGCCGGCGTATTCACTGCTTCTGGGACTGCTGGCGTTGCTCGGGTTCGTGGCGATCGCCGCCGGGTCACAGCCCATCGTCAACGCGGCCACCGGCCGGCCGGACTCCAACACGATCATCCCGGTGCTCTTCGACGGCCAGTTCCCGGCCTGGTTCACCGGCGTCGCCTTCGCCGCCATCGGGATCGGCGCGCTGGTGCCGGCGGCGATCATGTCGATCGCGGCGGCGAACCTGTGGACCCGCAACATCTACAAGCCCTACCTGCGCCGCGACGCCGATTCTCGAGCCGAGACGAAGCAAGCCAAGCTCGCCTCGCTGGTGGTAAAGCTCGGCGCGGTCGCGTTCATCGTCTTCATCGACCCGCAGTACGCCATCGACCTGCAGCTGATCGGCGGGGTGCTCATCCTGCAGACATTGCCCGCGGTGGCGATCGCGCTGTACACCCGGTGGTTCCACCGCTGGGGCCTGCTCGCGGGATGGGCGGCCGGGTTGGCGTGGGGCCTGGCAATGCTTTATGACATCCCCAACCCCACCACCGGCGCGGCGCACTTCGGTGGCGCAGCACTCAAGCTGGGCTCGCTGTCGATCCTGGGCTGGGAACCCTTCGCCGGTTCGTCACTCCAGATCTACGCCGGCCTCGTCGCACTGGTCGGCAACCTCGTGGTCGCCGCACTGTTCACCACCGCCCTACGCCGGCTGCGCGTCTTCAACGGTGTTGATCAGACCAACCCGCAAGACTACCACGCCGACGAGGACTCTCCCCGTATCAAGCCAGTAGCCGGAGTCCTCCAGAAGACCACCTCAACCTGATTCCCTCCCCGTCCCGTGTCCTTTTCCGCGTTCTGAAGGCAGACTGTTGTTATTCGGCGACCGATAGCGGCTACATCCAGACGCGATTCGGGCTATCTGGGGTGACCGGAGGTGTACAGGGCGTGACGGGAGTGGATTTCTTCGTCAGCCACGCTGGGCGGGATCAGGCGTGGGCGGAGTGGGTCGCCTGGCACCTGAAAGAAGCCGGCTACACCGTGGTGGGTTCCTGGGACTGGGCGGTGGGCGAAAATTTCGTCACCAAGATGCGTGACGCTCTGGGTGCCGCAAACCGGGTGGTGGCGTTGTTCTCACCGGCGTACTTCGAGGACGAACGGTATACCTCCGAGGAGTGGACAGCAGCGATGGTCAAGAACAACGGGGGCACGCACCGATTGTTGCCGTTGAAAGTCGAGCCATGCGAAGTGCCGCCGTTGTTGAGTCCGTTGATTCGAGCCGATCTGTTTGATGTGGACGAAACCGAGGCGGCACGCCGATTGCTTGCAGCGGCGCAGGGTCCGGCACGCCCAGACGGCAAGCCCAGGTTTCCCGCACGTGGCCGCGCCGGGGCGTTGACCAGCAGGGGGGAGATAGGTCCGCGGCTGCCGGGAATGTTGCCTGCGGTGTGGAACGTCGACCCGCGTAACCCGGCGTTCGTCGGCCGGGATGCCACCCTGGTGCAGCTACGGGAGCGGCTGCGGGCCGGGGGAATGGCCGTGGTGCAGGTGCTGCATGGCGTGGGCGGGGTGGGCAAGACCCAGGTGGCGATCGAATATGCGTACCGCTATGCCGGGGCCTATGACGTGGTGTGGCGAGTCAGCGCCGAGGAGACCGGCCTGATCGGCGAGCAGTACGCAGCGCTCGCGGTCGAGCTCGGCCTGACGCCACCGCAAGCTGACACGACCAGCGCAGTCGGGGCGCTGCGGGCCTACCTCCGTGGGCACAACCGATGGCTGCTGCTGCTCGATAACGCCGAGTCGCCCCGTGAACTGCGTGACTGGCTGCCCGCTGGCCCCGGGCACACCCTGATCACCTCCCGCAAGCTCGGCTGGGATGTGCTCGCCACCCGGGTGGAGATCGATGTGCTGCCGCGCCCGGAATCAGTGGAATTGATTCACGTCTCCCGGCCGGGCGTCAGTGCGGCCGAGGCCGATCGCTTGGCCGAGGCCGTCGGTGACCTGCCGCTGGCCCTGGCCCAAGCGGCCGGGTTCCTGGCCGAGACCGGCATGCCGGTTGATCACTACCTGGACTTGCTCGACACCCGGGCGGAGGAACTGCTCGACCAGAACCCGCCGCAAGGCCAGCACTCGCTTGCCGCGGCGATCCGGGTGTCCACCGACCGCCTTGCTGAAGTCGACCCGGCCGCGCTCGCGCTGGTTCGCATCGGCGCGTTCCTCGCCCCGGAACCTATCCCCACCCATATTCTGATCGGCCGCATCGCTGCGACCAGCTACAGCTGGCCGCCGGAACTGGAGGCTCTGACCGCCGCAGTGGCCAGTCCAGTCGCGGCGCACCGCAGCCTCGGGCTGGTCGGCAGTTACGGCCTGGCCCGTATCGACAGCGGGCTACGATTGCACCGGCTCACCCAAGCCATCCTCCGCGACCAGCTTGCTGCCGATCAGGCCGCCCTATATCGCTTCTATGCCCAGGCGTTGCTGGTCGCGGTGGATCCTGGGGACGAGGTGAACCCGGCATTCTGGCCTAGCTGGGCGCGGATTTTGCCCCACCTCCTGGTCACCGATCCGGCCACCAGCCCCAGCCCGGACCTGCGGAACTTGGCCTGCCGCGCCGCCTGGTACCTGTACAACCGCGGTGACAGCCACTCGGCCCGTGAACTCGCCGAGTACCTGCACCGGCGGTGGGGCGAACGGCTCGGACCAGACGACCGGCACACCCTACGGGTCGCTCATCCCCTCGTCCGTGTCCTCATCGACGTTGGCCGTTGCAGCCAGGCCCGCCAGCTTGGCGAGGACGCCCTTGCCCGGTGCCGACGGGTGCACGGTGGCGACCATCCCGACACCCTGCATGCCGCGCATTACCTCGCGCTCTGTATGCACGAGATGGGCGCGTTCGAGCAGGCCCGGCAACTTAACGTTGACACCCTCGCCCGCCGGCGACGAGTGCTCGGTGACGACCACATCAACGTCCAGCGCACGGCCCATAACCTCGCCCGTGACCTGCGTGAGCTGGGTGAGGTCGAGGAAGCCCGCCAGCTTCATGAGAACAGCCTTGCCTGCCTACGACGAATACTCAGCGACGAGCATCCCTACACCATTGCCGCTGCTAAGGAACTCGGCCGCGATCTGCACGCACTCGGCCAGGTCGATGCGGCGCGACAGCTGCATGAGGACACCCTCGCCCGAGCGCTGCGAGTCCTCGGCAAGGACCACCTCTACACCATGGACAGCGTCAACGGCCTCGTCAACGATCTGTATGCGCTCGGTCAAATCGCGGCAGCCCGAGACCTCGCCGAGGATACGCTGGCCCGGGCACAGCGAGTGTTCGGCGACGAGAGCTACTTCACCATGGAGGTCGCGAACAATCTCGCCACTGCCCTGCTAGCGCTGAACGAGGTCGAGGCAGCGCGGCAGCTCAGCGAGGACACGCTTGTGCGAGCGCGGCAGGCGTTCGGCGACGACCATCCCCGCACCCGGAAAGCGGCCGACAATCTCGCGGCCGCACAGCGGCTCGTGAGTGAGGCCGAGCCAGCTCTCCAGAGCACGTCCGAGCCCACCGACAACCTTCACCGAGAACACCGACCGCCACCCTAAAGCGGTGCGCCAATAGCCCCGGATGGGTCGCGCTTGTATGAAACCTCACTGTTATTCGACGTCGGATTCAGCAGTCTGACTCCAGAACGCGGCTCGGCTCCCACGTTAGGTAGGCTCGAGCGGGTGCCGGAAGCGCAATCCCGGATACCGCGCAAAGCCGCGATCCGCGGTGATCCACTCCGACCCAGACTCGATCGCCAGAGCAGCCAGGTAGGCGTCCGACGCGAGGTTGCCGCGAACCCCTGTCTTACCACCCAGCTCGGTGAAGATCTGCCAGTTGCGAGGCCCTGGCGCGATAGGCACCGCGCTGAGTGCGGACCGAACGGCATCCGCGAACTCGCTGGCTCGGCCCCAGGTACTGGGCAGATCGAACACCCACGGGCGGGTCACAATTCGCAGCACACTGCTCAGCACGAAATCCGACACCCCGAACGCCTCGTCGCCGTTCATGGCGTCCTCCAGCCAGGCTCGGTACTCGTCGTGACGATCGGCGCCTTCCTTATGAGCGCACACCAGGACGTTGACGTCGCAGAGGATCACCGGTGAGAGCAGAAGTATACACGGCGCCGCCTGGTATCCCTTGGGCTCACTGCGACAGCATCGTCCCTGCGACTGCGATTCGGCTCCGAATGGCACTCAGGGGGACGCTCGGGAACGGAAAACACTGCGGGGCCGAGATGGCTGTCGATGTGGGCCACGATCACTCTTCCCCCTTGCACCTAGACCGCAATGAGAGAGTAGCGCCCGACGAAGCAGCAGCCTCGATCAGGAAGCGCAAGCCAACCGTAAGTGGAGAGTGCGCCGCACCGGAGGCGGGCGGCACGCTTGGTATCACACTCGTGTCGTTGCTATCTGCCGTGCCTGGTCAGCCAGCTCAGTAAAGCCCGGCCTCGACCTGGTCTCCAGATCACGAGCCAGGAGAGCAAGCCGGGTGCGGGCGACACCGGAACGCAACGGGAGCACCTCCTCGATCACCCGAGCGGCCAGCCGGGCAGCATCGGGCTCGCCAGCGATCACATGCACCTGCGCCAAGACGATGCCCGCATT
>DATEMN010000563.1:0-3329 GCA_035275565.1 Pseudonocardiaceae bacterium
TAGACCTCAGCGACGAGGCCGGAGGCATGTCGCGGCCGTACCGCGCGGACGTACTTGATCTGAGCCGGGGATCGGCGCAGTGCCATCCGGATCACGGTGGCCGTCATCGTGGCTCCTCGGGTCCGGCGGACCGCACCGCGCGGTTCGCGCATGAGCACCGCATCAGCGATCGCTCCTCCGACCGGGGTCGAAGATGGTACACCATCGCGATCACCATGGGTACGAACACCACAGCGTTGTAGAACAGGTGCAGCTCGACCCTGGGCAGCAGCAGTTGGAGGATGCTGGTGGGGACGGGTCGCCCGAACAGGTTGTGGCCGGTGGCCGCCTGCAGCAGCAGGAGCAGGTGCTCGAGGTGGTGCCAGACCTGGATCCACATCGCCGTGTACCACCACGTGCGGGACCGCCCGGTGAATCCGTGCCGCAGCGCGACCAGCCCGACCAGCATGATCAACGCGTAGCCGTAGTGCAGCCATTCCGAGGTCACCAGCCACGGCTTGACCAGCCCCAGCACCCCGTTCGCCTGCGGCCTGGACCAACCCAACGCGTAGATCTGCACGGCCTGGGCGATGTGCTCGACCCAGTGCGCGACCACGATCAGGCCGAACAACTCGAGTACCGGCTTGTGCCGGCGAGTATTGAGCGACTCGATCATGCCGGGCTTGCGCTGGGGGAGCACGCCAGTTGTCACGACGCCCTCCCGATGATCCCGCTGTCCGTGTGGCCGGCCGCGACCGGGTCAGCCTGGTCTGATGGTTTCATCATGCCGGGTGATTGAGTAGTGCACGGGAATGTCGAGTCGCGGTGGCCGACGGCAGCTGTGCCCGGTAGCTGACCTCGATGCCACGCTCCCGCGCGGCCCACACGATGCCGGGGATCGCGCGCTCGGCGAGCGCGGCGATGGTCAGCGCCGGGTTGACCGTCAGCGCTGCCGGGACCGCGGAACCGTCGGTGACGAAGATCCCCAGGTGGTTGCGCAGCTCGTGGCGGTCGTCGAGGGCGGACGTCGCCGGGTCGTCGCCGATGCGGCAGGACGACAGCGGGTGCACGGTGTACGCCCCGACCAGGTCGTTGGTCCAGGGCAGCACCGTGGCCAGGCCGTCGCGCTCCAGGATGTCACGCACCTCCGCGTCGGCCAGCGCCCAGCCGCGCAACGTGTTGGGTGTCGGGTGGTAGCGCAGCGGACCGCTGCCGAGCATCTGCTGGGAGATCCGGTAGGCGTTCCCGGTCGGCGGGGGAGGGCCGAACACGCCCTCGTTATCGTCCTCGATCATCTGGAAGATAGTCAGCCAGGACCGCCACTTGCTGAGCATCTCCTTCTTCTCTACGCCGAACCAGCTCGGCCCGGTCGCGGTGGGCGCCTGGGCGAGGATGGTGCCGAGGCCGGGCGGGAAGTACAGCTGCTCGAGGGAGAACCGGGAGTACTCCGGCAGCGAAGCGTCCAGCCGGTCCCAGCTCGCCACGACTGGGCCCTTGCCGATCTGGTGCGCTGCGTAGGCATGCCCGTTGCCCCGGTCAAGGCCGAGCACCTCGCGCACCCGGTCCTCGTTGATCACGGCGGTGTTGAGACGCTCGCCGTTGCCCGAGAAGTACCGACCTACGGCGGGCGGCATCGGGCCAAGGGTCGGCTCGGAGCGCTGCAGGATCACCGGGGTCGCACCCGCGCCCGCGGCGAGCACGACGATCTTGGCGTCGATCGTCCCGCTGCCCGTGTGTATCCGGTAGTCCTCGCCGTCGACGAGGGTGTAATGCACCCGGTAGCCGCGGTCGGTCCGCGAGATCTGCTGCACCTCGTGCAGGGGTCTGATCTGCGCCCCGTGCGCCACGGCCGCGGGCAGGTAGTTCAACAGCAGGGACTGTTTGGCGTCGAAGCGGCAGCCGGCCATCATCCAGTTGCAGTTGGTGCACTTGGCGGTGTCGATGCCGACCGGCACCGGGTTCGCCGTGCGCCCGGCGTGGTGGCAGGCTGCGGCCCACAGACCACCGGAGTAGGTCACGTCGTCCCAGCCCTGCCGGCGGACCGGCAGTACCTCCGAAACCCGGTCGTACCAGGGTTCCAGGGTGTCGCGGCTGATCGCGGCGGGCCACATCCTCCGGCCGATGCTGCCGTGGCGCTCGAAAACGAACCGCGGTGCACGCGGCAGCGCGGCGAAATAGACCACGCTGCCGCCACCGACGCAGTTGCCACTCAGAACGCTCATCCCGTTACCCGCCACGAAGTCGAAGACCCGGGTGTATGACGAGCCCAGCAGGTAGTCGTGCTCGAAGTCCTCGCCCTCCAGCCACGGGCCGCGCTCGAGCACCGTGACCCGCGCGCCACCGGCCGCGAGGTGGTAGGCCGGGATCGCGCCGCCGAAGCCGCTGCCGACGACGAGGACGTCCGTGCTCTCGGTACTGGTCACGCCGGGCTCCCTGAAGGTGTCGTGTCGGGGTGCGGCTCGGCCAGCTGCCGGCCGTAGGAGTAGTCGGGGAAACGCCACAGACCGTCGGCGTCCGGTTTGGCGAAGCCGATGGTCAGCAGGCCGGGGTGGCCAGCGGCGAGCGCTTCGGTGGTGTGGCGGTGCGGTGCGCTGTCGAAGGCCATGTTGCTGAACAGGGCCAGCAGCACCCAGCTGGCCTGCTCCGGGTGACCGGGCGTGGTGAGCGTGCGCACCAGAGCTGCCCGATGCTCGAAGGCCAGGGCCACGTAGGCGGGCACCGACTCGTCGAGCTCCAGCCCGTGCTCGGCCGCATAGGTCTGCGCGTGCCCGTTGAGCAGCTGCGCCAGCGGGCCCAGGCCCGCGGTCACGCCGGTCGCCGGTGTCTGTAGCAGCTCGAGTGCGCCGGCCGCGACCGCGCCGGGACCGGCCGCGGCGCCTGCGATCGCCCTGTCGTCGGGCGAACGTTTCTCACCGGGGACGATCGTGTCCGCGAGGGCCTCCAGCGTCATCGTCGTGATCCGCTCGTCGTCTGAAGTGGCCGACTGCACGGCGCGTCCTCCTTTCCTCGGCCCGGATATGCGGCCGGGCCGCACCGGGAACGGCGCCGACCGGGTGTGGTCGGCGGAGCTCACCGTCACACCACCGGCTGCACGGTCATCGGTAGCCCGCCGCGGATGCGCAGCGACAGCATCGGTTCGGCGACCACCTCGTGATCCGGCGCTAGGCTCAGCTGGAGCTCACGGGCGATCATGGCAACCACGAAGGTGGCCTCCATGATGCCGAGATGACTGCCGACGCAGAAGCGCGGTCCGGCGCCGAACGGGAGGTAGGCGTACCGGGGCCGGCTCGCGGGCCGGTCCGGGTCGAAGCGCTCCGGGTCGAAGCGCTCCGGTGCATCCCAGAAGTCCG
>DATEMN010000564.1:0-2519 GCA_035275565.1 Pseudonocardiaceae bacterium
GGG
Source organism: Pseudonocardiaceae bacterium (assembly GCA_035275565.1). Lineage (GTDB taxonomy): Bacteria > Actinomycetota > Actinomycetes > Mycobacteriales > Pseudonocardiaceae. Next base: position 4 of record DATEMN010000564.1, read on the forward strand.
GGCTAACCTGGAGGCACCTAAACGACCCCGGACAAAACGGATAGAGGCGACTTCCCGCAGTGTCCCGTAGCAACTCCACCCCCGACGACCGCTCCGCGCAGTTCGGCCCCAACGAGTGGCTCGTCGAGGAGATGTACGAACAGTTTCTGGCCGACCCGTCAACCGTGGATCCCGCCTGGCACGACTTCTTCGCCGACTACCGACCTGCGCCGCTCGAAGGGAACGGTGCGGCGCCGATCCCGAAGCAGCCACCGACACAGCCGCCGCCGTCCCCAGGACACGCAACGCAGCGGCCCGCACGGGTAGCGCAGGTCACCGCGACGGAGCAGACCGCCGTACGCACCAAGCAGCAGGACGATCCGGAACCCGAGACCACCACCCCGCTGCGCGGTGCGGCCGCCCGCGTGGTCGCGAATATGGAGACCTCGCTCGGCTTGCCGACGGCGACCAGCGTGCGCGCGGTGCCGGCGAAGCTACTCACCGACAACCGCATCGTGATCAACAACCATCTCAAGCGAACCCGCGGCGGCAAGATCAGCTTTACCCATCTCATCGGGTATGCGGTGGTGCGCGCCTTGGCCGGCTTCCCGCAGATGAACCGCCACTACACCACTAATGAGCAGGGAAAACCCGCCGTCGTGGTGCCGGAGCACGTCAACCTGGGCCTGGCGATCGATCTCCAGACCGCAAGGGGCCGCAACCTGGTCGTCGCCTCGATCAAGGGTTGCGAGGCGATGACCTTCGCCCAGTTCTGGCAGGCATACGAGGACGTCATCCGCAAGGCCCGGGAAGGCAAGCTCACTGCCGAGGACCTCACCGACACCACGATCTCGCTGACCAACCCGGGCACCATCGGCACCAATCACTCGGTGCCCCGGCTGATGTCCGGGCAGGGCGCGATCATCGGCGTCGGCGCGATGGAGTACCCGGCGGCGTTTCAGGGTGCCAGCGACCAGGCACTCGCCGAGATGGCGATCAGCAAGATCCTCACGCTGACCTCCACTTACGACCACCGCATCATCCAGGGCGCCGAGTCCGGCGAATTCCTGCGCCGGGTGCACGAACTGCTGCTCGGCGAAGACAGCTTCTACGACGGCATCTTCGCCGCACTGCGCGTCCCCTACGAACCGGTGCGCTGGGTGCAGGACATCCCTGAGGGTGAAGTCGACAAGACCGCCCGGGTGCTCGAACTGATCGACGCCTACCGCACCCGCGGCCACCTGATGGCCGACACCGACCCGCTGAACTACCGGCAGCGCCGGCACGACGACCTCGACGTGCTCAGCCACGGCCTCACCCTGTGGGACCTGGACCGGACCTTCGCCGTCGGTGGGTTCGCCGGGCAGTCGCACATGAAGCTGCGCGACGTCCTGGGCGTGCTGCGCGACGCCTACTGTCGCAACATCGGCGTGGAGTACATGCACATCCTGGAGCCTGACGAGCGGCAATGGTTGCAGGAGCGGGTGGAGCGGGTGCACGACAAACCCAGCCGCGCCCAGCAGATGTACATCCTGACCAAGCTCAACGCCGCGGAATCCTTCGAGACCTTCCTGCAGACCAAGTACGTCGGCCAGAAGAGGTTCTCGCTGGAAGGCGCCGAGACCGTCATCCCGCTGTTGGACGCCGTGCTGGACAAGGCCGCTGAGCACGGGCTGGACGAGGTGGTGCTCGGCATGCCGCACCGCGGCCGGCTCAACGTGCTGACCAATGTGGTGGGCAAGTCCTACGAGCAGATCTTCCGCGAGTTCGAGGGCAATGTCGACCCGGGCCAGGCGCACGGATCCGGGGACGTCAAGTACCATCTGGGCGCCGAGGGCAAGTACTGCCAGATGTTCGGTGACGGGGAGACCAGGGTGACCTTGACCTCCAACCCGTCGCACCTGGAAGCGGTGGACCCCGTCCTCGAGGGCATCGTGCGAGCCAAGCAGGACGTCCTGGACAAAGGCCCGGACGGCTTCACCGTGCTGCCAGTGGCGCTGCACGGCGATGCCGCCTTCGCCGGGCAGGGCGTGGTAGCCGAGACGCTGAATCTGTCGCTGCTGCGCGGGTACCGCACCGGCGGCACCGTGCATGTGGTCGTGAACAACCAGGTCGGCTTCACCACGGCGCCGCAGCACTCGCGGTCCAGCGAGTACTCGACCGACGTCGCGAAGATAATCGGCGCCCCGGTGTTCCACGTGAACGGCGATGACCCGGAGTCCTGCGTGTGGGTGGCCAAGCTGGCGGTGGAGTACCGGCAGGCATTCCAGAAGGACGTCGTGATCGACATGGTCTGCTACCGACGCCGTGGTCACAACGAGGGTGACGACCCGTCGATGACGCAGCCGAAGATGTACGACGTCATCGACGTCAAGCGGTCGGTCCGCAAAAGCTACACCGAGGCACTCATCGGTCGCGGAGACATCTCCGTGGCGGAGGCCGAGGGGGTGCTGCGCGACTACGCGCAGCAGCTCGAGCACGTGTTCAACCAGGTGCGGGAGCTGGAGAAGCGCCCCCCGGCGGCGAGTGAATCGGTG
>DATEMN010000565.1:0-5784 GCA_035275565.1 Pseudonocardiaceae bacterium
CTCTGCTGAGACAGTCGCGCGGCCTGCAGCGTGTTGTAGGTGACGAGCACGGTGTTCACCTCGTGCGCCAGCTCGGCGATCGTCTGCTCGATCCGCCTCGTCGACGTGGGATCAAGCGCCGAGCAGGGCTCGTCCATCAGCAGCACCCGGGGACGTACCGCCAACGACCGCGCGATGCACAACCGCTGCTGCTGACCTCCTGACAGCGCGCCACTGGGTTGACGCAGCCGGTCGCGGACCTCGTTCCACAGCCCGGCTTTGGTCAGGCACTCCTCAATGAGGTCATCGCGCTCCTCGGCAGATATCCGGATACCGGTGAGCTTCAGTCCGGCGGTCACGTTGTCCACGATGGACATCGCTGGAAACGGGTTGGGTTTCTGGAAGACCATCCCGATCGCCCGCCGGGCATCGGTGAGCTTCCAGCTGGTGTCGTAGATGTCGGAGCCGGACAGCAGCACCTCACCGGCGAGCGTCGCGGTCGGGACCAGCTCGTGCATCCGATTGAGGATCCGCAGGAAGGTCGACTTGCCGCAGCCCGACGGACCGATCAACGCGGTCACCGATCCCGCCGGCATGAACAGCGACACCCGGTCGAGCACCTTGCGGTCGCCGAACCATGCTGAGATCGATCGCGCCTCCAACGCGGTCGGCTCGCCGGTGGGCCGCACGGCCTGCAGTGATGCGGTAGGCATGCTCATGGTCACGACGTCAGTGCTCCCTTGATTCCAGGTCATCGAGCCTTCGGCGGGCACCACGTCGGTTCCGCCAGCGACTGCGGGGGTCGTTCGACGCGCTGCACCGGCTGCTCGTCCACCCCGGCGCCGGCCGCCCGGGGCGACGCTGCCTCCTGAAGGTGAACAGAAGGAGTCCAGCAGAAGACGGAAGGATTGCCGCAAACCTCACAAAAGATAGCTACTTGACGTAATCGGACATCCTGTGTCATCACTCGAAAGAGTTGATATGCTTCACGATTGAGCAGTGGCTCGAGGAGACGCTAGCGAACCTTAAAGATCTCGTAACTCCCCGTGTTGATGATGCGCGGGTAGCGCGAGCGGAAGAGCACGAGGTTCGGTGTGAACTCCTGCTCCTCACCCGGTCCGATCACGACGTAATCGACGTCGTACTTCTGCACGAGCGCGGCGGTGTCCGGCGCGAGAGCGTAGATCGCGCGCACATCGCGCTCGCGTTCCTGGTAGCTCACCCCGAAGGCGAAAAGCCAACCGGGGTAGCTCATCACCACTCGCCGCCCGGCCATCACCGGGACGGGATGGTTGTGCTGAAAGCTCACCGCGAAGGTGGCGTGCGGGGGTGTCCGCTCGCGCACCTGCTCGGCGACGCGCAACTCCTCGGCACTCAGCATCTGATTGCGGTCCTTGCCCGCCAGTTGCTGATAGTTCACCAGCAGCCCGGACAGGATCATCGTCGCCGCGATCCCGGCGAGCATCGTGCGCACGGCCACCGATCGATGCTCGCGCCAGATCTTGGTCAGCAACATCCCCACCAGAATGCAGACCGCCAGGAACCAGTAGAAAAAGAACTTCGTGTTGTCCCAGTCCCACGGGCGGAAGACGATCAGGTTGCAGAGGATGAAGGTCGGCATGAAGGCCCACAGCAGGCGGTGCGACGCCGGCGGGAGGAGACCGCGGCTGGCAAGGGCGATCCCCAGCAGGGGGATGAACCAGCCCAGATTCTTCGCCCAGAACCAGAGCCACGGCTCTTGGGTGTGCTGCGTGATCCACCCCAACTGCCAGCGGATCGCGCTCGTCTCACCGCGCTCCCCACCCTGCTGCAGGTAGATCTGCGGCAGCGCGGTCACCATCCAGAGGCCGAAGAACAGTGCCCAACTGCGCACCCAGACCCGCAGATCCGTCCGGAAGAGGAGCGCGACGAACGGCGTGATCAACGCCAGGGCGACCAGCGTGCTGGTGTGCGCGAAGGGCAACGTCCCGGCGATCAATCCGGCGGCGGCGAAGAGTTTCCACTCCCAGTGCTGCACTCCCACCAACAGCAGCGTCAGGATCAGCAGCGCGAGCGGCAGGCCGTAAAGGTAGCCGCGTTGCGGCTCGATCAAGGCAAAGAACATGTTCTGCCAGGAGAACCCGTAATCGTTCTGGATCCCCTGATTCCAGGGGTACTCCCGCAGCGTGCCGACGATGTTCTTCGACTTGTTGACGTCGCCGGCGATCACCAGCCAGCCGAGGCTCCCGCCGAGCAGGAACAGGGCAGTGCCGACGCCCGCCGCGTCGCGATCCTGGGTCAGCCGCAGCGCGAAGGCGTAGAGCCCGAGGAGGAGCAGGATGCAGAAGACGAAGCTGTGGAAGGTCAGCGCGCCCACTGGGTCCATCCCCACCATGACCGCCGCCGCACTGGTGATCGAGGTCAGGTAGTGATAGGCGAGCGGCCCGCCCGCATAACGCGTGTTCTGCGGGGGGAAGTTGTCACCGTAGACGAACGAGGTGACGTCTCCCAGGTGCAGCGCCCAATCCCCCCAGATATTGATCTGGCCGGCCCACAGCCCCTGCCCGTCGTAGTCGAGCACGCCCGTCCAGAGGATCGCCCAGCGGAGGGCGAAGAGGCCGAGAATGACGGTCGAGAGCGGCCCGAAGACGGCCAGCCGACCCGTCGTCTCCTCCTGCGCCGGGCGCCGGGGCGACCACAGCCAGGCCCACAGCGCACCCGCCAGGCTGACCACCGCGACGACGATCACCAACCCGGTGCTCAGCCCCCCGAAGATGGTCGCCGACCCCAACAGTGCCAGCGACCCCACCACCACGCCGAGCGGCAGGCCATAGACCCATTCCTCCAGCGCCGTGAGCTGATCGGTCAACCGCCGCAGGGCAATCACTCCCGGTAGACCCAATGCCAGCAGCATCAGGCCGGTCGCGATCAACGCCATGAATCCAGCCAGATACGGTCGGAGAGGCCGCCGTCACTGAGCGGGAGCCCGTACGAGATCGGGGCGAAGAAGAGGAAACCCGCCAACGCGACCACGAGGATTCCCCAGTAGAGGACCGCCGACCTCCGGGAGCGAAACCGCCATGACTTCTCGCCGTCGGACATCCAGCCCGCCAGCAACCCCAGCCCGATACTGACCGCGGCGATGCAGAACAGGAACGAGAAAAAGTAGTGGTAGAGAAACATCGGCCGTTCGATGGTGGCGAACGGCAGGAAACTTCCTGCCCACCCGACACCGAGCAGCGCCATCGTCGCGCGATGCCTATCGAACAGCTCCGGGCGACGCATCCAGCCCAGCGCGACCACAACCACCCCCACCAGCAGCCCCCACCAGATAACCGGATTGCCCTGCAGATAGATGTGTTCCTGCTCGCCGTGGGTCTTGGTGTCGGTCCAGTAGTAAATCGGGCGTTTCAGGACCGGCCAGCTCAGCCAGCTGGAGCTATACGGGTGGTGGCTGTCGTTGAGCGAGACCTCGTAACGGCGGATCGCGTCGTTGATCTCGAGGAAGCGGTCGGGGAACGACATGTTCGCGGTCGGGTCGTAGCCGGCATTGCCGACCAGCGTGGACTGGAAGCGCTGGGACATGAACGCATCGCCTGGGCCGCTACGGGGGAGCAGCTGGAAATGAATGGCGAAGACAGCAACGTAGAGAAAGGCCGGAACTGCGATGAGGACGGCCGCCTGCGGCAGCGCACGCCGCCAGCTGACCCGATGCCGCAGTGTCTGGGCAAACCACACGAACCCGATCAGGCCCAGCGCCGCCAGGCCGGTCCACTTGGTGCTAGCCGCCATCCCGGCCAGAACAGCGCTCGCGGTCAGCCAGATCCACTGGGCCCGTCCGGTGCGGCGCCGGGACGCGAGGTAGCAGGTGATGGCTCCGATACCGAACAGCAGGAGCATGCTGTCGACGAGGATGAGCCGGGACTCGACGAGAATCGCGTTGTCGAGCAACACCAGCGCCGCCCCGAACGTCGCTACCCGCCGGCTGGCGGTCAGCTCACGCAGGAACAGGTAGAACACCGCCACCAGCGTGATTCCGGCCAGCGCCGGCAGCAGGCGCAGAGTCACCGCGGGATCGGTGGACTGCGCCGTGGCGGAGACCCCGAACAGCTTCGCCCAGCCGGCCAGCAGGAGCTTTCCGAGCGGCGGGTGGAGGTCGAAGTAGTACGAGCCATCCAGGTAACGCAGCGCGTATTCCCGGAAATACACCTCGTCAAAGACGATCGCGCGCGGGTGGGTGATCGCCGCCAGGCGGGTCACCGCGGCGAGGAATATAAGGACGATGAGCTCCGGGGGCACGTTCAGCCGCCGGTCTGCCTTCACCGGGCGGTCCGCGGGTGCTCCGGCCGGTCGCGGGTCGTCGCCTGCTGACCGGCAGCGCGCTTGACCGAGGAGCCGAGAAGCCGAAAGCGGACCGAACCTGCCACGCGACGCTCCATTCCGTGCGGCTGAGGAAGGTGGTCTGCACAGGTTCGCGTGAGCCGGGATGGCCTCTCGACCCCCTCTCTCGCGGCCTCGCGCGCACCGGTCCCCCCGCAACATCATGCCCGGCGCCGGAACGTCGTGCGCGTACCGGTGGCCGACCCGCGCAGGGGACTCTGCGAGAAGGAGATGAACATCCATGAAACAGCGATATACGAAAACTAGTCTTGCTAGTTAAGAAGAGATTAACACTCTTAGTTAAGAAGAGATTGATAAAAATAGAATTCCCGGTATCGTCGCGACCACGGCTCAACCAGTCCAGAGTGTCCCACCTACGGTTTCCACGCTGAGCGACGAACGATTCACAGAGCGCGACCAATAACACGTTGACATTCTCTTTACTGTTTTAGTGTGACCCCCGGAGACCTCGCCCCGGCCGATACCGCGGACGCGCCACAGGCGCCGGCGCTCTGTCCCGTCGTCGACATCGTCATTCCGGTCTACAACGAGGAGAATGACCTCGAGCCGTGTGTGCGACGTCTATATGCGCACCTGACCGCCGGGATGCCCTACTCGTTCCAGATCACGATCGCCGACAACGCGAGCACCGACACCACGCTCGAGGTCGCGAACCGGCTGACCACGGAGTTCCCGTCGGTACGGGTCGTGCATACGCCGGAGAAAGGCCGGGGGCATGCGCTGCGCGCGGTCTGGTCGATGTCGGACGCAACCGTCCTGGCCTATATGGACGTCGACCTGTCGACCGATCTCGCGGCTGTACTGCCGCTGATCGCGCCGCTGATCTCGGGGCACTCCGACCTCGCCATCGGAACACGGCTGCATCGAGGATCCCGTGTCGTACGCGGCGCGAAGCGGGAGTTCATCTCCCGTAGCTACAACCTGATGCTCCGACACACCCTGTCCACGCGCTTCTCGGACGCGCAGTGCGGGTTCAAGGCCATCCGGCGCGAGGTGGCGGCGCACCTGCTGCCGCTCGTCGAGGATAACGAGTGGTTCTTCGACACCGAGCTCCTCGTCCTCGCCGAGCGCAGCGGGCTACGCATTCACGAAGTCCCGGTCGACTGGGTGGACGACCCGGACAGCCGCGTGCACATCGTCAGCACCGCGATGGCGGACGTCCGCGGGATCGCCCGGCTGGCCCGCGCGTTCGCCACCGGCACGCTGCCGGTGCACGATCTCCGCGCCCAACTGGGCCGAGCCCCGCTAGAGCCGGCGACGCGGGGCGTGCCGGCGGGGCTGACCCGTCAGCTGGTGCGGTTCGCCGCCGTCGGGGTGTTCAGCACCGTGGCGTACATGGCTCTTTTCCTCCTCCTGCGCGACCCGCTGGGCTCCCAGGGTGCCAACGCCCTGACCCTCCTGATCACTGCGATCGCGAACACGGCA
>DATEMN010000566.1:0-16292 GCA_035275565.1 Pseudonocardiaceae bacterium
GGTGGGGCCTACAACAGGCGGAGTTGGGTGTCTCGGGGCTTCTGGCGCGGCAGGGCCGCACCGATCTGCTCGCACTCGGCGACATCGAGATCGGCCAGGAATGGTGATCGGCTGGTCGCCCAGGAGGTGCCGTGGCGGACCCGTTCAGCGGCGTGGCTGAGGTAGAGGTGCTGTTGCGCACGAGTCATGCCGACGAACAGCAGCCGGCGCTCCTCGCACACCTGCTCGGTGTCGGCATCGTCGGCTGCCATTCCCGGCCAGCGCAACGGCAGGAGCCCGTCCGCGCAGCCCACGATGAACACCACCGGAAACTCGAGTCCTTTGGCGGCGTGCAGCGTCAGCAGCGAGACCCGGTCGGCCCGGGGATCCCAGGTGTCCACCTCGACGCCGAGTGACAACTCGGTGCGAAACCGCTCCAAATCATCGCCGCACCGGCCGGCCAACGGCGTGAGCAGATCGACAGCGGCATGGATTTCGGCGGCGTCTTCTCGCTCAACGGACGGGATGCGGTTCAGGACAGCGCGTGCGGCGTGTCCAAGACGTTCCAGGACCGGCATCCGCTCTGTGCCACTAACCGGTGCGTACCTCAGTTCACCGAGAATCCGCTCCACCCCTGGCCGATCGGCCAGCCGGTCGTGCGAGCGTTTCTGAAACGGCAAGCCCGACCTGGTCAACGCGTCCATCACGGCGCGTGCCTGCCGGTCGGTCCGGTACAGCACGGCAAAGTCGGAGAAACCTAACTTCCCCGTGCCGTCGGAGTCCACTCGTCCGCTGTCAAACGAGTGGAATGACACCCCACCCAGCAACTGCTCGATCGTGCACACGACGAACGACGCCTCAGCCTGCTCAGTGGGCGCCTGATGCATCCCGACCAGGGCGTCCCCGTGGGCACCCATCGGCCGCAACACGCGGTCCGGAACCAGAGTCGTCGGCGCGATCACCCGCAGAGCCGCGGTCAGGATCTTCGCGCTGGACCGGTAGTTCCGGGTGAGTGCCACCGTGTGCGCGCCCGGGAAATCCTGCTGGAAACGCAGAAAGAACCCGACATCGGCGCCCCGGAACCGGTAGATCGCCTGATCCGGATCGCCGATCGCGGTGAGGTTGCCGTGCGGGCCCGCGAGTTGGCGCAACAACCGGTATTGTTGCTCGTCGACATCCTGGTATTCATCGACCGAGATCCACCGATACCGATCACGGTAGGTCGCAGCCAGATCCGGGTCGGACTCCAGTAGGGCCACTGGCAGTGCAACGAGATCGTCGAAGTCGACCAGATTCCGCTGGCGCAGCGCTTTCGTGTATTGGTTAGCGATGTCGGCGAACTCCATATCTGGACCGCCGGTTCGGCGCTGCCTGGAGAGGTCGGTGAGCAGGCGTCGGGCTTGCTTCTCGTCACCGGTGATCTCGGTCGCGATGGCCATCTGCTGGGCCTGATCAGCGATACCGAAATTCGGGCTCAGCCCTACCCGCTCATGCTGCTCGCGCAGGATGCGCACGCCGAGGGAATGGAAAGTGGCAATGGTCAGCTTGGGTGCATGCTCGGGGGTCAGCCCGGTGAGCCGCTGCGCCATCTCCTCGGCCGCGCGGCGGGTGAAGGTGATCGCCAGGCAGTGCTGTGGTGCCACGCCGTGCGCCATCACCAGGTGCGCGATGCGGTGCGTCAGCGTACGGGTCTTGCCGGTTCCCGGGCCGGCGATGATCAGCAACGGCCCTTCGGTGATCTCGGCAGCGGCTCGCTGTTCGGGATCGAGCCCGTCGAGCAGCGATTTCGGTGCCTGTGGTGGCGGTGCGGTCTCGGCGGGCGGGATCGGCTCGGGCCGAACTGTGGCCTTACGTTCCGGCGGGGCCGATGAGGGCTCGCTCGCGCTCGCGCCGAACAGGGCGTCATCGAACAGTGCGGGGGCGGTGACCGCGCTGATCCGTTTCAGCTCACCGGGTTCGAAGAGCCTGATCACGCCGTACTCGCCGTCGTAACCGGCGTCGCGGGTCACCTCGCTGCGACGTAGCCGGGCAACGGCCTCCGCAAGCAACGGCGAGTGGGCCTCGATGTCGTCGAGTGGCACGTCCTGAAGGATCACCAGCTCGGGCCCCAATGCGGCGGTGAGCTTGTCGATCTGCTCAAGTACCTTCTTGCTCTTCGGTCCCACACCGAGGATCTCGCTCATGATCTCCGGTAAGGGGACGAGGCTGCGGAAGTCAGCGGCGCCGTCGGGCCGGATACCTTCCGGCCGGTCGGCGAGTTCCTCGACCCGGCTCAGCACACCGACCGTGAGCGGCTTACCGCATTCGGGACAGGTCCCGCCGTGCTCGCGGGTCTCCTGCGGTTCCATCCGGACGCCGCACTTGCGATGCCCGTCGACGTGGTACTTGCCTTCCTCGGGGAAGAACTCGATCGAACCCGCGTGCCCGATGCCGGTTTCGAGTGCCCGCCGGATCGCGAAATAATCAAGGTCGGTGTCGAACACCGTGGCCTCGCGGCCAAGCATGGGCGGCGAATGCGCGTCGGAGTTGCTCACCAGCCGGTAGCGGTCAAGACCAGAGATCCGCCAGTTCATGAGCGGGTCGCTGGACAGCCCCGTTTCCAGCGCGAAGATGTGGGCGGCGAGGTCAACATAGCAGTCCTCGATCGCATCAAACCCGGACTTCGAGCCCAGCACGGCGAACCACGGCGTCCACACGTGGGCCGGCACCAGATAGGCACCGTCACTGCATTCCAGAGTGATCTCCAGCAGGTCACGGGAGTCCAGACCAAGAATGGGGCGCCCATCGGAACCCAGGTTGCCGATCCGGCCGAGTCTGCGGTTGAACTCCGCAGCCGCGTCGAGGTCAGGAACATACACCAGGTGGTGCACCTTACGGGTGTGCTCAGCGCGTTTGTAGATTGTGGAGATCTCCACGGAGAGCATGAACCGCACGTCGGCTGCGGCCACGCTCGGCGGCAACCTGCAGGTGATGTTCCGGTCCAGATCCTCGCGCAACCGGAACAGCCCCGGCTCGGCCGGCACGAGGTTCTCGCGCAGGTGCTCGAACCAGGCCGGATGAGTGAAGTCGCCGGTACCCACCAGCGTGATGCCCTTGCGCCGCGCCCACCAGGTCAGATGCTCCAGATCACAGTCTTTGCTGCAGGCCCGGGAGTACTTCGAGTGAATATGCAGATCAGCATGGAAACGCACTGCGGCATCCTGCCACAGGCACACCCCGAGGGGATCGCCGGTTCGTTGACCAGACTGACGCCAACATCGCTTCGAGCATCAGCAACGGGGTGGAGCCAGATGCTTGCTGGTTCCGCTGAGCGTTGACAATTCGGCCGGCAGGGGCGCAGTCTCTGGTGAACTGATCAGCTGCGACCGATGGGATCACCATGACTTCAGCCGAGCAGGTCATCAGCGAGTTCCGCCGCACCCCGCGAGGAGCCGGCCATTCCGAGCAGGCCCGGCGGGCGCTGCGGGAGGCGTTGAGAACCGTGGACCTCTTGGACAGTCTGCAGGGTTTGTCGGTGAAGGAACTCGACGATGATGAAGCGGTGCTACTTGGCTCAGATGGGCGTGAGATTACCACTTGGCAGCAAGATTACCCGTACATGGAACGGATGAGCCGTGAGGAGTACGAGCGTACCAAGCGGTCCCTGCAGATCGAGCTGTTGAAGATGCAGTCGTGGGTTAAGGATAGCGGGCAGCGGGTTGTTGTGCTCTTCGAAGGCCGTGACGCAGCGGGTAAGGGCGGAACCATCAAACGCTTCACTGAGCATTTGAATCCGCGCGGGGCGCGGGTGGTGGCGTTGGAGAAGCCGAGCGAGCGGGAGCGCACACAGTGGTACTACCAGCGCTATTTCAGCCAGTTGCCCGCGGCGGGGGAGATCGTATTATTCGACCGGTCGTGGTACAACCGCGCCGTCGTCGAACACGTCATGGGCTTTTGCACCACCAGCGAGTACCGGGAGTTCCTGGAACAAACCCCTGGATTGGAACGGACATTGGTGGAAACCGGCATCCACCTGGTCAAGTTATGGTTCTCAGTCTCCCGGGCCGAACAGCGGACCCGGTTCACCATCCGGGTCATCGACCCGCTCCGGCAGTGGAAGCTCAGCCCCGTCGACCTGGCTTCTCTGGATCGGTGGGACGGCTACACCCAGGCGAAGGACATCATGTTCCGATGCACGGACACGCCAGCAGCGCCGTGGACGGTCGTGAAGAGCAACGACAAGAAACGTGGCCGGATCGCGGCCCTCCGCTGGGTGCTGTCTACTCTGGACTATCCCACCAAAGACCCCGACGTGGTCGGCACACCCGACCCTCTCATCGTCGGCCCACCAGCTCAGGTATACGAACAGAGCGAACGTAACAACTGAATACGACCGCACAGGAAAACCCGACGACGCAATCGCCTGGCAGAGCCGATATCGGCAACAGTTCAACCATTTCGCACAATCGAGACACAAAGGCCATGGCCGCAAGTCTGCGAAGCGCATCAACGCTCGTGGGCACATCCCGGCTGCCTGACGTGGATGGCGGGTTGGACACTGCGGTGTATGCACCATTGTCTGTAATGGTCACGGCGTGCCGGTGGCCTGAAATGACGGCACGCAAGGTCAATGTTTCTTTTTCGCTTAGCGCGTGCAATCGAGACCTGTGCGGCCGATCTTGCGGGTGCCACTTATAGATAGAGACGCAGAGTGCCCATGCAGATACAGCGGAATCCGCCCTGTTCCGAGTTGACATTTAGTGTTCACCGGTTGTTCCACTTGGTCTGCGACGCTCGACGTGTTTTGACCCCTTCGTGGCGAAAGGCTGGATGTGGACGTCATTGTTCTGGCCGTGATCATCACTGCGTTGATCTTCGATTTCACCAATGGTTTTCACGACACTGCTAATGCCATGGCGACTTCGATCGCCACCGGGGCCCTGAAGCCGAAGGTTGCCGTCGCCATCTCGGCTGTGCTCAACCTTGTCGGTGCGTTCCTCTCGGTGGAGGTCGCCAAGACGATCTCCAGTGGCCTGGTCGACGACACCAAGATCACTCCAGTGGTGATCTTCGGTGGATTGATCGGGGCCATTGTGTGGAACCTGCTGACCTGGTTTTTGGGGCTGCCGTCCAGCTCGTCGCACGCGCTGTTCGGCGGCCTGATCGGGGCCACCTGGATAGCGGCTGGCACCGACGCGGTGTACTTCGGCACGGTGGTGTCCAAGGTCTTGGTCCCCGCGGTGCTGGCGCCGATCATCGCCGGCGTGATCGCACTGGTCGGCACCTACCTCGCCTACCGGATCACCACCCGCGCCAACCGAAGCACGGTAAGCGGCGGCTTCAAGGTCGGCCAAGTGGTTTCGGCGTCGATGGTCTCCCTGGCGCATGGCACCAATGACGCCCAGAAGACGATGGGCATTATCACGCTCACGCTGGTCGCCGCCGGGACGTTGCCCACCGGCTCCGCGCCGCCGTTCTGGGTGATCCTCACCGCTGGGTTGGCCATCGCGTTGGGCACCTACCTGGGTGGCTGGCGGATCATCAGGACGCTCGGCAAGCGGATCACCGAGATCGAGCCGCCGCAAGGGTTTGCCGCCGAGACGAGCAGTACTGCGGTCATCCTGGTCTCTTCGCATCTCGGGTTCCCGCTGTCGACCACCCAGGTGTGCTCGGGTGCGATCTTCGGTGCCGGCGCCGGCCGCCGGCTGGCTGAGGTGCGGTGGGGCCTGGCCGGGCAGATGGTGATCGCTTGGGCGTTGACCCTACCGGCCTCGGCCATCATGGGCGCCTTAGCCGGCCGGGTGGCCCAGACGGGAACCGCCGGGACCGTGGTCGCCGCCGTGGCCGGGTTGGCCATCGGCGGTGGGATCTACACCTTGTCCCGGCGTCAGCCGGTGGGGGCGCACAACGTCAACGAGCTGCCAGCGGACCGGCCCCGGGCCGCCGCAGCCACGGCCTAAGGAGAGTCCAGAATGAGCGTGTCGATCAACTGGGGTGCCCTCGGTGAGGTGTTTCTCGTCTCGTTCGGGGCCGCGGTTGGAGTGATCGTGCTGTTCGCCTTCGGTGTGAGCACACTCGCCGCGCCCACAGCCGACCCGACCTCGGCGTCGGGCGAGACCGCGCCACGAATTGCGGCGGCCCGGCCCCTGGCAATGCTCTGCTTCTTAGCCTGCGCCCTCATGGTCGGCTACAGCCTTTACTTGATCATCGTCAAGTGACCCGTCCCACCGTTTTTTATTCACTTGAAAGTGGATCCAGGGTCGAACTGGCCGCCGGGGAGGGTGATGACCGTCGACACCGCCGCGCTCGGTCAGTCGGCAGTCGGCGAAAGCGCGGATAGTCCCACGATGTGGGTGGCAAAGGCGTTGCATGGCGGCGGAACCCCCACTCGACCCGTCGTGCATCTCGGCGGCTATCTCGGCCTTGCCCACCGGCACCCACACACCGCTTGCCCGTCGTGACGCGGAATTGTGGTGGCGACTGGTCAACAACGCCAAGCTGCCACTCCAGCCGGACTACGGCGATTACGCCGTCACGCACCCTACCCCGACGGCCGACGGGTGCGCTCCGAACCCGATCTTCGCTACACGTACGCAGGGGAGGGAGCAGAAAGCGCACCACAGCGGCCATCAACCAGCCCCCACCGAGATTAACCCGCTGATCATCCCGGCCACAGACGGCCTTACCAAGTTGACGATGCCCTCGGCAGTGGAGCACCCGTGAGGGCCACACGTGGAGGGAGGGCGCCCGCCCCGCACGGTCTCCCGAAGAGATCACGAGGTGGTCTAACAGGGAGTGTTGCAGACTTATCCACCGGCTGGCGTGGCGGTGCGGAACTCGGCGCGAGCGACCACACCAATGTCGGCCTGATCGGTGAACAGACCGTCGAGTCCGGCGCGGAGATAGGTGACTTGTTCGTCGATCGCCTTCCCATAGTCAGTCGGTACAGCCGAGATCTGGTAGTCGACGGGCAAGAAGTTCTCCTCCGCACGGAAGGTGTAAGCATGTACGACCAAGCCAGCGCGATGAGCATCCGCCACCAATGTGGTCGGTGAGCCCAGCGTGCCGTCGGCCTTGCGGGGAATGACCTGGAGCTTATCCGGCCCGATGCCCTGAGCATAGCGCGCGATGCCGCACAGGCCGTCGGGAGTGGACAGGTCACCGTAGGTGGGGCCAGAGCCCGCGGCCACCGTGTCAAATGGTGCGCCGGAAGCCGCCAGCAGCTGGACCGACTTGGTTCGCAGCCCGACCGCGCGCAGCTGCTTGAGGTTAGTCACCTCGAAGGACTGCACGAACACCGGGGCGTCCGGCAGGTTGAGCCAGTTGCGCCACAGAATCTCCACCAGGCGGGGTTCCAGCGGCAGGCCCGCTACCTGGAAGAATGTAGGATGCTTGGTCTCTGGATAAACTCCTAGTCTCCGACCCAGCTCGTTGGACAGCCGAGCTCGCAGATCTAACAACTCCTGAAACGTCGGAATCTGGTACCGCCCGTTGAACAGAGTATTGTGTTGGCGGATCTGCGGCAGCCGCTCCACCGCTCGCAACGTTTTAAGTTCAGCAAGCGTGAAGTCTTGAGTGAACCACCCGCTGACAGCGACACCGTCCACGATCTTAGTGCTCTTCCGGGAGGCGAACTCGGGATGGCTGGCGACGTCGGTGGTATCACCAATCTCTGGCTCGTGCCGGCAGACCAGAACTCCGTCTTTGGTCACCACCAGGTCGGGCTCCAAGAAGTCCGCGCCCAGCCGGGCAGCGAGCTCGTAGGAAGCCAGGGTGTGCTCCGGCCGGTAACCAGGAGCACCGCGGTGGCCGATCACGATCGAGCCCGACCGGTTCCAGTTACTCCCAAATACGGCCGGGTCAGCCCTCGCCACCACACCGGTAGGACCGCCACCAAGTGACCCGGCGAGCGCGGCAGCCGTCACGCCGGCAAGAGCAGTACGTCTGATCATCACGTCTCAGCGACGTGATCAGTGGTAATCAGCTGTCGGCCATCAGAGCAAGCCAGATCGACCGGATAACACACCGCGATCCCGACACCAGCAAGTAAATCGGCAAGACCGCAGGCGAGCATCCAGGGTCTACGCTCGGAGGAATGCAAACGGTCCACGCTTCCCGCCGCGATGTCGTAGGTGCCTAGCGGCAAGTATAGATCCAGACACAGCACACCACCACACCGGGCCACCACCTTGTCGATGGCGTCGTTGAACTGCCCGATCCAGTGGTGCAGGGGGCGGCGGCGCAGCGGACCAGGCAACCGGACGACTCGCCCATGATAATGAAAGTGGACGGTGGAACCACCTAGCACGACCACACTGCGACGCGACAGCCAACGGAAAGACTGAGACGGCGAAACGTTTCCACGACCACACAGCCATGATCACCCGGTGCGGCTCACGCACGATGAGCAGCTGATGACATGCCGAGGACGACTTCACGAACGATCCGTGCCGCGCCACGTCACTACGACGTTCGGCGGACGTATGCGGTAGTCACAGGTGCACGTACATACGACAGCGCGAAGCCATACCCCTATCCCGTCAATGCAACAACGCCATCCCATTGCCGTAGATCACCGTCAGAAAGCGATGGTCCAGCCTTCACGGCGTGCTTGATCCGAGGTGTAGGAGACTCCGTGCACTTTCAGTCCTGCCTGGTCCAGCACAGTGATCATGCCGCCGTTGTTGCCCAGCTGTGCCCCATCGGTGATTCTCACCAGGAGGGTAGCTCCGGCGGCGAGCGGGCCGTGGGGAATCGCGCAGGTGTGATCCAGGCGATCGGCGATGCGCCAGCCGGTCAGGTCGACCGGTGCGGGTGAGATGTTGATCAGGGTGACCGTCTCGGCTTCGGGAGCCCCGCCGGCCGGGTTGACCAGTGCCGCGGCGATCCGGACAATTTCTGTGCCCAGCTCCGGAGGCGGCTCGGTACCTGTGATCGCGTGTCCGGTGATGTCGTCGGTGTGCCATGCCTGGCTCTGGAAAGCCAGGAAGATCGCAGCCCAGCGCGACTGCGCGGGGAAATGCAGGAGCAGGCCGCCATCCTGCCACACTCCGTCGTCACGGCGGAACGCGGTGCTGTTTCCCTGGTTCATGTGAATGTCGTGGACGCCGTTGCCGGGCTGGAAACCGAAGACCTTGTCCTGCACGTGATCTTCTGGGCCCCAACGTTCCCCGAATACGTATACCCGCGCCTGGGCATCGTCGATGGCCCGCTCTACGTAGTGGTCGAGCAGGTCGGCGAGATCGTTGTCCGGGCCGTCGACGTCGGGTGGCAGCGTGCGCATCGCCGCCGGGTCGAAGAGGTTTCCCCTGATGTAGTCGAGGTTGGCGATGCGGGGCTGTCTGTCCAACGGCGTCCACCCCGACAGGGCCTCGGGCAGCGCGTCGATGATCGGGTGCACGAAATCGTCATCGATAAAGTAACGCAGTTCCGACGGCGATTGTTGCGACTTCACGTTGACGGCGATGCGGTAGGACGTCCCGCTTCCGTCTTCGACGTGGACCTGGTAGTGCGGAGTGTCGTCCTGACTCCCCTCCCGCCGCTTCCCCACCGCTCGCCCCGCGAGGACCCCGTATGACTGGAGTGGCATCTTTCTTCCTCTCGTCGTTCTCCCCGCGTCCCCTGTTATTCCTTGTGCGTCACCACAGTGCCGCCCCAGTGTGGCAGTATCGCCGCGGCAGGCGACCTGCGGCCATGAGCAGCGCGGGCCGGGGGTCTGTTGCCCTCCCTCCCGGTATCGCGCGCCGCCCGGATCCTGACGTCCGCCGTGCGCAGTGTCACCAGGTACGGCAGTGTCACCAGGTACGAAAGCACGACATACGGAACACCAGAACGCGACACGGGGTGCAAGAGAGCACGACACGCCGAGGGAAAGGTAGTCAGTCTCGGGGACGGCGGTGGTAGGCGAGGCCCGCAGCAACCGCGCCGGCCGCCATCCCGATGCCCAGCATTGAGGGCATCCCGATCTTGACGGCCCGGCGACTGCTCCGAAATTCCTGGATCTCCCAGCCCCTGACACGGGCAGTCTCCCGAAGATCAGGGTCGGGATTCACCGCGACGGCAGTGCCGACTATCGACAGCATCGGAATGTCGTTGGCCGAGTCGGAGTAGGTCGTGCAGCGGTGCAGATCCAATCCCTCCCGGATAGCCAACGCCCGCACCGCCGTCGCTTTGGCTTCTCCATGCAGGATATCGCCCACCAGCCGACCCGTGTAGACCCCGTCGACCGTCTCCGCTACCGTACCCAAAGCACCCGTAAGCCCCAGCCGGCGAGCGATGATCATGGCCAGTTCCACCGGCGTTGCGGTGACCAGCCACACCCGCTGACCGGCCACCAGGTGCATTTGCGCCAGGGCCAGCGTCTCTGACCAGATGCGGTCGGCCATCAGCTCGTCATAGATTTCCTCACCGACCTCGATGAACTGCTGGGTAGATCTTCCCGCGACGAACGACAAGGCGTGTTCGCGGTTGGTGCGGATCTCTGCGGCGCTGAGTTCTTTGCCGCCCACTCGAAACTTCAACTGCTGCCACGCGAAGGAGGTGAGCGCTCCAGGGGGAAAGAATTTCCTCGCCGCCAAGCCTTGCGCGAAGTAGAAGATCGACGCACCCCGCATCATGGTGTTGTCGACGTCGAAGAAGGCAGCCGCGGTGAGATCCGCCTTGACGTCAACTGTGGCAACGTTGACGGAAGCTGATTCGACGGCTTCCCCGGCAACGGAATCCAGGGCTGTTTTTTCCCTGCGGATGTCCTGATGGCACTGTCGTGACATGCCGATCCTGTCATGATTACCGGAGTTGCTGGCCCTTCCTCATCAGTTCCACTCAACGCAACACAATCACTAGACTGCCCTGACAGCTTCTCCTCGGCAACCAAACAATAAGGATCTATTCAATATCCTTAAGGTTGACTGGGGTTAAACAACCTATCCGGGAGGCAGCAAGCGTGGCTGCAAATCCAGGGTGGTGGTGCTGCCGGTGGTTGAGAATCCTTACCTGGCAGCGGCCGCCACGGCTCTGGCTGCCGGTCCAGCAGGGCCAGGCTGCTGTCTAACAGCGCACTCGTCGGCAGCGCCAATGCGGCCCAGACGGCACTCTGCATCCAGAATGCGATGGGTGGTCGGCTTGGAGGGCCTGCAACATCCCGTTCACTGCCGCCAACCAGGGGAATTCCTCAGCGCGCGCTCGGGCCGCTGCGCGGCGGGCCGGCTCGGGCGCGTCGAGCAGCCGACGGATTGCGTCAGCGAAAGCGCTGGCGTCGTCCGCGACGGCAGCACCACAGCTTGGCAGCACGATCTCGGGCAACGCCGACGAGCGGGATACCACTACGGGGGTGCCCGACGCCAGCGCCTCCAACGCCGCCAAACCGAAGGTCTCGTGGGATCCCGGCGCGAGTGCCACGTCAGCAGTGGCCAGCAGTGTGGCGACGTCCGTGCGCCCGGAAACGAACCCGAGGAAGGTGACGGGCAGGCCCGCGGCACGCCGCTGCAAAGCTGTCCGGCGCGGGCCGTCGCCCGCAATGATCAGCCGCACCGACCTCCCTGAGCTGTGCAACTCAGCGAGGGCATCGATAGATCGTTCGACGTGCTTTTCTGGGGACAGCCGCCCGCAGTGCACCAGCATCGCGGCGGCGTCTCCAGCCAGCTCGGCACGCAACCCGGCGTCTCGCCGACACGGCGCAAACGTGTCAAGATCCACGCCTAACGGGATCTGCACGACATTGCGTGCCCCCACCCGGTCGAACTCTGCACGGGCAAACTGGGTCGTGCAGACCACAGTGTCATAGCAGGCGGCGGTCTGCCGGTTGGCCTGATCAGCCAGCCAGCGGGCTGCGGAACTAGACAGCAGGAACTGATGCAACAGCCGGTCTAGCCGTTCGTGGGAAATCATCACGCTGGGTACCCCATGCGCAGCGGCCCACCGACCCAACCCCCGTAGGGTGAGCCGGTCAGAGACCTCGATGCGAGCGGGCCGCAACCGGTGGAGCAACGCGCGGGCCCGGTACGGATCAACCACGCGGTACCCACCGGACCGGGGGATCGTCACACCGGGTAGCGCGATCCGCCGGATCCCGCTGGGCAACGTCTCGTCGGCGTGGCACGGTCCGGGCACCACAAGCACGACCTCGTGGCCACGGGCGGCATACCCAGCGCCCAAGTGATGCACAGCGGTGCGCAGCCCCCCCGAGTGCGGACCGTAGAAATTCGCCAGCTGGACAATGCGCACTGGGCTCACGCCTGCCGCGCGGTATCCCGATATGGAGACATATCGGGATGAGAAGGCTCCACCTCACCTTGATATGTCTCCATATCGAGGGGCGGGACTGCTGGCAGGGAGGTGAGTTCGGCGTAATGGTTGAGCAGCTCGTCACAGAGCGCGGGCCAGGTCCGGCATAGCACGCTGCGGCGAGCAGCTGCGCCACACTGGATGCGTAGCTCTGGATCGCTGGCGAGCGCACGGACGGCGGCCCGCAGGCTGGCAACGAATACCGCGTCAGCGTCGGATCGGCCGGTTTCCGGCAGCAGGAAACCGGTGCGACCGTGGGTTACCAGGTCCCGTGGGCCGCCCGCGTCCGGTGCGATCACCGGCAGGCCGGAGGCCAGCGCCTCCTGCACCGTCTGGCAGAACGTCTCGAACGGACCGGTGTGCACGAACACGTCCAGGCTCGCGTATGCGCGCGCCAGCGCATCACCGGTCTTGAATCCCAGAAAGACGGCATTGGGCAGCTGCCTGGCTAGCTTCTGACGATCCGGCCCGTCGCCCACCACGACCAGCTGGATGCCAGGGATGTCGTGGAGCGCGGCCAGTCGCAGAACACGCTTTTCCGGAGCGAGCCGGCCGACGAAGCCGACGAGCATCTCGCCGCCCGGGGCCAGCTGCGCGCGCAACTGCTCATCCCGGCAGGATGGCCGGAAATGGTCAATGTCCACACCGCGTGCCCATCGATGCACCCGTGGTACGCCATGCGCGACTAGGGCTGCCGCTGCGGAACTGGACGGTGCGAGCGTGCGGTCGGCGTTGCTGTGCAGCCGGCGGATCCAGCGCCAGACGGTGCCGCGTGCGAAGCCCAACCCGTAGGTACCGGCAAACCCAGCCAGGTCGGTCTGGTAGACGGCTACGGTCGGCACGGCGAGCTGGCGGGCGGCCCATAACCCCATCGCACCGACGATCACCGGAGAAGCCAGGTGCACCACGTTGGGGCCGAAATCCCGTATCGCGGTGATCACCGTAGGGCTCGGCAGACCGACCGGCACCGAGTCGACCACAGGAAGGTCCACCGCCGGCACCCGCACCACCGCAGCGCCCTGGTAACTGTCCGGGCCGCTCCCCGGCGCGATGACCAGGACCTGGTGCCCGCATCGGATCAGATGCTGCACCACATGCCGCACCGAATTGCTCACCCCATTGATGACCGGCAGGAACGACTCGGTCACGATTGCGACTCGCATGCGCGAACCGTGTCGAGCCTGGACTCCGTAGTGGCGAACACACCATGTTGCGCCGGGGAAGTCTCAGCGAATTTTTGGTGGGCGAATTTTGATGAACGAATTCCTGGTGCCACTATGACACCAGCTGCTGACGCAGCCGAGCGAATAAATCCTGCACCACTACCGCGGCGACATGCGGTAGCAGGTCACGACCCCGACGGACTAGCCAGGGCGTGCCGCGGCACACCAGCCAACCGATGTGGTGAGCGGCGGTCAGCTGCCTGCCGCCCCCACAGGCCAGATCGACCGGATCTGGTACTGCAATCCCAGCACCAGTAAGCAGGTCAGCAAAACCGCAAGCGAGGAGGCGGTATCCGAGCTCGGAGGGATGCAGACGATCGACACTCCAGGCTGCGGAGTCATAGGCACCGGGCGTGCGGTGCAGATCCAGGCACAGCGCACCGCGCTGGGCCACCACCTGGTCAATGGCATCGTTGAGCTGCTCGATCCGGTGGTACAGAACACGGCGTAGCGGGCCGGGCAGCCAGAATACCTGCCCGTGATCGTGATACCGGATGGTCAGCACCACGGTGCCGGCGGCCTGCAACGCCGCCACCACGACGTCAAGGTCCTTGCGCAGTGCAACCGGATCGAAGTCCGACCGCAGCGTGTCGTTCATACCCGCCAAGATCACCGCAACATCCGGTCTCGCTGCGATAGCGCCGGGCAGTTGCTGGCGCCGTAAGTCGGCCATCCGCGCACCGATGACAGATAGATTGCGGTAGCGGATTTTCCCTGGTGCACCCAGCGCTGCCCTCAGCAGCGGACCGACCCCACGCCAACCTCCGGCAGGCATGGGGTCGCCTAGACCGACTGCAGTGGAATCACCGAGTATGGCCAGGCTTGCCACACGGCGGCCGGCGGTGAGGACAGTGACGGCAGGAAACTCTTCTACGACCACACGGCGATGATCACGCGGCCGGACTCACTTTAGGTGATGGGACGGTGACATATCGAGGACAGTTTCGCGAACGATTCGTGCTAGGCGGACGGATGGGTGAGTCCTTTATTTTCATGGTCGTGAAGTCGCCGGTCCCCACCAGCGTGATACATTTCACGGAGGTGGTGGTCAGGGGTTGCGGCGGGTCGGGATCATTGGCATCTGGCTTGGTCCAAGGACGAAACCGCAGACTCTGCGGACCGGTCGGCCTGGTGAGTTATGGAGCTGCCATCGCCGCAGCAGCGTCGTCAGTACGATTATCAGTTCGGCGCGGGCCAGGTGTTCGGCAATGCAGACGCGTAGGCCAGCGCCGAAGGGGATGAAGGTGCACGTTGTGGGTTGTGCTGGTCAAGGGTCTGGACACTGCTGAACCGGAGGGTTTCGGTGTGATTCCAAGTGATCACTCTGCTCAGCGCGTCTCACAATGCGTGAACGAGGTGACGGTACCGCAGACGCGCAGGTTCGGTGATGTCGGCGGCCTCCAGTCGTGTCAAAAGCCGCTGCTCCGCGCTCAGATAGTCGCCGGTACGCTGGCGTATCCGTTCCGCTACCTGGTTGCTGGCTTGAGTCAGGTTGAGAATCTCATCGGCCGGGATGGAGCCGGCGGAACGGACGTGTACCCGACCGGCGGCGTGGTGGGCGAGCAGGGCGGCAGCCATCTGGGAGCGCCCGGCGTTGTGCACGCAGACGAACAGCACTTCAGGGGTGGTGCTCACATGGACTCCTTCGGTCTTGGCGGCGACAAATAGGCAGGCGGAGGCGTGGTGACGGTGTCACCGGGGGGTGGGGTGAACAGGCGGGTGCGTGCGGCGAGGGATGCATAGACCAGGGCGACGAGCACGGGGACCTCGATGAGCGGGCCGACCACGCCGGCCAGGGCTTGCCCGCTGGTGACGCCGAAGGTGGCGATGGCCACCGCTATGGCCAGTTCGAAGTTGTTGCCGGCGGCGGTGAATGCCAGCGTGGTAGCCCGTTCGTAGTGCAGGCCGACGGCCCTGCCGAGTAGCAGCGACCCGGCCCACATGATTGCGAAGTAGGACAGCAGGGGCAGCGCGATGCGGGCAACGTCCCACGGGTGGCTGGTGATCGCCCCGCCTTGCAGGGCGAAGAGGATCACGATGGTGAACAGCAGCCCGTAGAGCGCTATCGGCCCGACTCGGGGCAAGAACCGGGTCTCGTACCAGTCCCGACCCTTGGCACGTTCGCCCAGGCGGCGGGTGAGGTAGCCCGCGACAAGCGGGATACCGAGGAACACCAGCACCGAACGGGCGATCGCCCAGGCGGACATGTCCAGCGCGGCGGTGTCCAGGCCGAGCCAGCCGGGCAGGGCGAACAGGTAGAACCAGCCCAGCCCGGCGAAGGCGAGCACCTGGAAAATCGAGTTGAGCGCGACCAGCACCGCGGCGGCTTCCCGGTCCCCGCAGGCCAGGTCGTTCCAGATGACGACCATGGCGATACAGCGGGCCAACCCGACGATGATCAGCCCAGTGCGGTAGGCGGGCAGGTCGGGTAGGAGCACCCAGGCCAGGGTGAACATCAGCGCCGGGCCGACCACCCAGTTGAGCAGCAGTGATGACACGAGCAGCCGCCGGTCGCGGGTCACGGTGTCCAGGCGGTCGTAGCGGACCTTGGCCAGCACCGGGTACATCATCGCCAGCAGCCCGACCGCGATCGGCAGCGAGATTCCGGCGACCTGCACTGCATCCAGGGCCGCGCCCAGGCCGGGAACCAGCCGGCCGGCGGCCAACCCCAGCCCCATCGCCGCCACGATCCACCCCGGCAGGAACCGGTCGAGGGTGCCGAGCCGACGTACGGGCGCAGGCCGGGAGGTCGTCGCGGTCACCGGGTGACGCCGCCGAGCAACGTGGTCAGGGCGGCGAGCGCGTCCCGGTCGACGCGGTAGTAGACCC
>DATEMN010000567.1:0-3553 GCA_035275565.1 Pseudonocardiaceae bacterium
GAGAAGCCGGACCCGGAGGATAAAGATAAGGATGACAAGGACAAGAAGAAGTGACCGTCACGGCGCCACCAGCGTGGGCTGGGCTGGTGGATGAGCTGACCGAGGAGGGGATACTGGTTGAGCCGTGGCGGTCGGCATTTCTGGCAGTTCCCCGGGAGGTGTTCATTCCCGAGGTGGTCTGGCGTTACAACGACGATGACGATCTGGTGGCGCTGCATCGTGCGGAAGAGCCACAGGAATGGCTGCATCGGGCATACGGACCCGGTTATGTGATCACTCAGGTCGATGACGGCACCCCAGTCGGCCCCGAAGGGCGCGGGCGGGAGGCAACCAGTTCGGCGTCGCGTCCCGACATTGTCGCCCTGATGCTGGCAGCGGGGCGGGTGGAGCCCGGCATGCGGGTGCTGGAGATCGGCACCGGCACTGGCTACACTGCCGCACTCCTGGCGCATTATCTCGGCGCCGGCAACGTCACCACCATCGAAATCGACCCCATGCTCGCAGCGCGGGCCCGCACCGCGCTGGCCACCGCCGGCTACGGCGAGGTCACCGTGATCACCGGTGACGGAACACACGGTGACCCGGAGGGCGCCCCGTTTGATCGGGTGCTCTCCACCGTCGCCGCACCCCGGGTGCCCTACCAATGGGTAGCACAGACCCGCCCCGGCGGGCTGATCGTCACCCCCTGGGGCAGCACCTACAAGCATGCTGGGCTGCTCTCCCTCGCCGTCGACGGAAACGGCACCGCCACCGGGGGGCTGATCAACACCACCATCTCTTTCATGGAACTACGCGACCAGCGGATTCCCCGGCCCGAGATCACCAAAGTAGTGCACGACACCGACACCCCCGAGGTCAGTGACACCGACATACACGCCTCGGAAGTCGGCAACGACGACGCACCCTTCGCCATCGCGCTTGAAGTGTCCCACTGCCACATGGCGTACGTCCCCGCCACTAACGACGACGGCCGCTGGTCCGGATGGTTCCTGGATCCGGACACCCGCTCCTGGGCCCGATTCGACTACCTGCCCGGGACCCAGCGCTGGCCGGTACACCAGTTCGGGCCCCGCCGACTCTGGGATGAGATCACCACCGCCTACCACCACTGGGACGAGCTCGGCCGCCCCCCCGCCACGAGTTGGCGCTTCACCATCACCCCCCACCACCAGCACGTCGGACTGGAGAGCGGGAAAACCGTGGGAGGCGACGCTGAGCTAGGGTTCAGTACCGGCGGGCGAAGTCCGAAGCGACAATGCTGATCCACAAACGAGTGCGGGTCTGTTGCGTCGGTGGAGAGCAAGATCAGGCAGGCTTGGTCGATGCGTCGTCGCTGTCGTCGGGTACCAGCAGCCAGGTCCAGCTTCGCCAGGTTTCGGTTCTCCCCGGATGTAATCACGCTCGCGGTTCGCTGGTATTTGCGCTACGGCCTGTCGTACCGGGATGTGGAGGAGCTGCTGGCTGAGCGTGGCATCACGGTGGATCATGTGACTGTCTATCGCTGGGTGCAGCGGTTCACTCCGCTGCTGGTCGACGCGGCTCAGCCCTGCCGGCATGTGCCCGGTGATCGGTGGTTTGCCGACGAGACGTATGTGAAAGTTGCCGGGCGCTGGGTCTACTTGTACCGGGCGATCGACCAGTACGGCCAGGTCATCGACGTCTTGGTGTCCGAGAAGCGGGACTTGGCGGCCACCCGTCGGTTCTTTACCCGGGCTCTCGATCACGGCACCCACCCCAGCGCGGTGACCACGGACAAAGCACCGGCCTATCCTCGAGTGCTCGATGAGCTGGTGCCGGCTGCGTGCCATCTCACCGAGCAGTATGGCAATAACCTGGTCGAAGCAGATCATGGTCGACTCAAGGCTCGACTGCGGCCGATGCGTGGCCTCAAACAGCTTCGCTCTATGCGAGTGATCAGCTCTGGACACGCTTTTGTTCAAAACTTACGCCGCGGCCACTACGAACTCGGTTTAGACGCCGACCCAAAAATAGGCTCACGTCTGCCTTTGCCGAACTCGCCCTCGCCATCTGATCGTGGCGATAGCAGACTCGTCTCGCCCATTTTCCGTCAACGCAACAGGACCGCTCAAGCCAGTGATTACTCGAGGTGCCGAGACCATGAACACCATCTTCAAACAGAACGAAGCCAAGTCAGCGTGAGGCGAGTGGCCCCCGGTTTGGCCCCTACGGGCCTTCCGCAAGATCGCCAAAACGGGAGCTTTTCCTGGTCGGGGTGGCGGGACGTTATTCGAACCGTCCTGACCTGCTAGAACGGCTCCGCAAGGTGGCTGCGATCTTGATGGATGACGGCCAAAACGGTAGTGCAAGTGCGGAGGTTCCTACGACGAGCGTGGTTCGCTTGCGGCGGCTACGTGATCGTTTCTCCTCTGCGGATCTTCAAGCGATGATCGATCTGTACAGGACGGGGACCACCGCTAGGCAGGTGGCCGAGAAGTTCGGTGTCAGCCTGCGCAGCGTCAAGCGACTACTGCACCGGCATGGCGTACGCCGTGACGGTCGCGTAGCACATGCGTAACCTGTGTGGGCATCGCCGCGTGTCTCCTACGCAGGGTGCGTCATGCCCGAGATTGTGATCTTTCCTAATGGAAATGGAACCGCCCGCGTGTGGTGTCAGTCCATGCGCGCTTACTCGAACCGCTGTGACCTGCTAAAGCGTCTCCATGATGTGCTGGAAACGCTGAGCAGAGGGACGGGGAGACCTCACTACCGCCGTAAGTTTTGATCAACTCCTGACGGCTACCTGGCCCGCCTATCGGATTCGACGCCGAGTCGGCGGGCGATCTTGCGAATGTGTTCGCGGGTATAGCCGGGCAAGCGCACGATCTCGACTTGGCGTAGACCAACGCGCAACGCCTCGATCACAGCGCGGGCGCAGGTTCTTCCGTGCGGTATCTAGGCTCGCCCGCCACTGGGCAATTCCTGATGTCCCTTAACACGGGCCGGGCGAGAAGGTTAGGGGACTTCGGGCGGCTGCGACTCGATGGAACGTGGGTGCGTTGGTCGCCCCAGAGCCTCTCAACCAGCTGCCGGACCCGAGCGTGCAGCAGCTCGCTATCCACGTCGAGACTGCTCGAATGTCCCGGAACGACCCTCGTCAGGAATTTCTGGTCTACTTGGGTACTGCAGGTCGCACCCGAGTCCTCAACAATCAACTCGCCGACGACTTTCACCGCTGGTATCCGACCTTCACCAGCACCTCAGACCCTGCGGTGCTCGCGGCGTAGCCTCCCCAAAAAGTTCCGCTCGCCGCCACCCAGGAAGTTCCCGCCGTAACTGTAAACAACGAGACGCGCCGCGCCCGAACCAGATCCACCAGATTTCGAGTCGGTGTCAAAGTTAAAGGACGTGACAACGCCGGTTCCTCACGTACTCTTCTCCCTCACGCTCGCCAAACCCGCACCATCTGACAGTACTGACACGTCCCGGCTTTGTTTAGGGCTGCTCCCACCCTTCCCCAGCATCACCTGGATCAGGCTGTCAGCTCCGTGAACCTGCTGCGACAGGCTCACGGTGGCCGGTCTCGCGCCTCACC
>DATEMN010000568.1:0-3532 GCA_035275565.1 Pseudonocardiaceae bacterium
GGGGTTCGCTGCGCTCAGGCGGCGTCGCCGTCCTGGGATACTGGGCTGCTCGCCCCACGACTAGCCGGCAGGCTGGTCCTGGCGATCTCGACCAGCGCGGTGAAGGCGGTCGGATCGGAGACGGCGAGCTCGGCGAGGTTCTTGCGGTCCACCTCGATCTCAGCGATACGCAGCCCCTGGATGAGCCGGTTGTAGGTCATCCCGTTCTGCCGTGCGGCGGCGTTGATCCGAGTGATCCAGAGCTTCCGGAAGTCACCTTTACGCGCCCGCCGGTCACGGTAGGCGTACTGCATCGAGTGGAGGATCTGCTCCTTGGCCTTGCGGTACAGCCGGGAGCGCTGGCCGCGATAACCGCTGGCGGCCTCCAGGGTGCTACGGCGCTTCTTCTGGGCGTTGACCGCTCGCTTCACGCGTGCCACTGGATTCGTCCTGTCGGTCTCGGGGGCGAGTTTGTCGCCCAGGGTCTTCAGTCAGGTCAACGGCCGAGCAGCCGGCGGATCCGCTTGGTGTCCGGCGGGGCCACCTCGACCACACCGGCCAGCCGGCGGGTGATCCGGGAAGATTTCTTCTCCAGCAGGTGGCGCTTACCGGCGCGCTGCCGTAGCAACTTGCCGGTGGCGGAGATCTTCACGCGCTTCGCGGTACCCCGGTGGGTCTTGTTCTTCGGCATGTCCGTCCTTGTCCTGCCACCTCGGGTGAGGCGGCGGTCATCTGGTCATCAGCGCTACCAGCGCACATCGACCGGCCCGCCCACCGACGGGCTTGCTGGGGCGGCCCGGACGGGCCACCCCGTGTCACTGCACCGGCTGTTTCCGCCGACTGCTACTCCGCCGACTGTTGCTGAGCCGGTTGAGCCGTTTCCCGTTCAACCTTGACTCCGCGTGGCTTATTGCGGTGCGGAGCCAGCACCATCGTCATGTTCCGGCCGTCCTGCTTGGCGGAGGTCTCCACGAAGCCCAGCTCGGCGACGTCGTCGGACAGCCGCTGCAGCAAGCGGAAGCCCAGCTCCGGCCGGGACTGCTCGCGGCCCCGGAACATAATGGTGACCTTCACCTTGTGCCCCGCGTCGAGGAACCGCACGACATGGCGCTTTTTCGTCTCGTAATCGTGCGAATCGATCTTGGGGCGAAGCTTTTGTTCTTTGATAACCGTCATCTGCTGGTTACGGCGGGACTCACGGGCCTTCTGCGCAGTCTCGTACTTGAACTTGCCAAAGTCCATGAGTTTGCAGACCGGTGGGCGGGCCTGCGCCGCGACCTCGACAAGATCGAGGTCCGCCTCCTGAGCAAGTCGCAGCGCGTCCTCGATGCGGACGATGCCGACCTGCTCGCCATTCGGTCCGACCAGCCTAACCTCGGGAACGCGGATGCGTTCGTTGATGCGTGTCTCGACGGTGATGTGCCCTCCTCGGTCGTCATACCTGCGTCGCGACCGAGCGTGAGGGACTCGCGTCCGCCGACACCTGTGCCCATTGCACCTGTGCCCACGGAAACCCCCGGACGCAGCACAGCCCCGCCGCCATCTCCTGGCGTACGGGGCCCGCAGATCCGACCGATCGACGCCGCTTGTGCCTGACCGGCTTGTGTCCAGCCGACACTGCACGACGTAAACGCCGGAATCCGCCTAGGAATTCCGGGACCGGACCCGGTCGCCTCGCAGCGATTCGGGTGGGAGCGGTGCTCCAACTTTGCCGCCTCCACCGAAGCGGAGGCTGGTCGCACTGCACATCCTAGCAGGCCAACGACTCGGCGCGGATCGGCGGTACTCAGGTAGTCAGGGCTTGGGCGAGAGCGGCGCCGAGGACCGCGGCACCCAGGCCGGCAATGACACTCGCGACGACGTTGAGGACGGCGAACAGCCGGGCCCGATCCTGCAGCAACCGCACCGTTTCGTAACCGAAGGTGGAATAGGTGGTGAGTGCCCCGCACAATCCGGTACCAACCAGTGCCAGCACCGGCGCCGGGGTGTGCAGACCGGCAGTGGCGAACGCTCCGAGGGTGAACGACCCGGCGACGTTGACCACAAAAGTGCCCCAGGGGAACAGCGTGTCGTGGCGGGCCTGCACGGCTCGGTCGACCAGATAGCGCAGCGGCGCCCCGACAGCTGCACCAAGGGCGACCAGCAGTGTGATCACCGCCTGACCGCCTTGCGGTGATGGATGCGGTGCACGCCCCACCGAGCGATGGCGGATCCGGCGTACACCGCGGCTAGCGCAGCCAGCAGTGCACCGGCCACCCCGCCAGCGGAGATCGCGGTCAGCACCTGCGTGTCGTTCATGTTCGCACTCTTACCAGGGACCTGGTAAGGGCCGTTGGCGGACTGGCCGCGCCGATCCGTGACGACGGAACATGGCTGCTATAAACGGTACCCCCCCATGGTATATTGAAGCGAGCCGGACAGGAGGGAACCACCGTGCACGGTTACGCCCAGGACAAAGACGCCTACCTCAAACGGATGCGCCGCATCGAGGGCCAGGTGCGCGGCATCGCGAAAATGATCGAGAACGACGAGTACTGCATCGACGTGCTCACTCAGGTCTCCGCCGCCACCAAGGCCCTCGAGGCCGTAGCGCTGGGACTGCTCGACGAGCACCTCAGGCACTGCGTCACCCAGGCCGCAGCCGAGGGCGGGCAGGTTGCCGACGCCAAGGTCACCGAGGCGAGCGCCGCCATCGCGCGCCTGGTCAAGTCCTGACACCATCCAGCGGCGGGAAGAGGAAGCGACGACATGGCCACCACGACAGCACCGGCCGGCGTTCCCCTCACCGACATCGAACTGTCCATCGGGGGCATGACGTGCGCCTCCTGCGCCAACCGGATCGAGCGCAAACTCAACGAGCTTGACG
Organism: Pseudonocardiaceae bacterium; assembly: GCA_035275565.1. GTDB lineage: Bacteria > Actinomycetota > Actinomycetes > Mycobacteriales > Pseudonocardiaceae. Next base: position 2,846 of record DATEMN010000568.1, read on the forward strand.
GCGTCACCGCGACGGTCAACTACGCCACCGAGAAGGCCCGAGTCAGCTCCCCAACCGGCATCGAGCCAGCGGTCTTCATCGCTCAGGTCGAGGCCGCCGGTTACACTGCGGAGCTGCCCCGGCCCCCGGCCCCGGACGAGACGGCCGACGAGCCGGACCGGGCCCGGCCGCTACGCGACCGACTGGTTACCAGCATCACGCTCTCGGTACCGGTGACCGCGATAGCGATGATCCCGGCGCTGCAGTTCACTTCCTGGCAGTGGATCTCGCTGGCGCTCGCCGGGCCGGTGATCGTCTGGGCGGCTTGGCCGTTTCACCGTGCAGCGTGGACCAACCTGCGCCACGGCACCGCCACGATGGACACGCTGATCTCGATGGGCGTGCTGGCCGCGTTCGGCTGGTCGCTATACGCCCTGCTGTTCGGCACCGCAGGCGAACCCGGGATGGTCCACCCGTTCGAGCTGACGATCACTCCGAGCAACGGCGCCGGCACTATCTACCTAGAAGTCGCCGCCGGGGTCACGACGTTCATCCTCGCCGGGCGCTACATCGAAGCCCGCTCCAAGCACCGCGCGGGCGCGGCACTGCGGGCGCTGCTCGAACTTGGCGCGAAGGACGTCGCCGTGCTCCGCAACAGCACCGAGGTACGCATCCCGACCGGCCGGCTCGCCGTGGGTGACCAGTTCG
>DATEMN010000569.1:0-5951 GCA_035275565.1 Pseudonocardiaceae bacterium
CGCCGCCCGGCTCACCAGCACGGGCGGCAGCCCCGCGTCCGCCCGACCGCTGCCGAGCCACCAGACCAGCGTTCCGCTACCGGGCATCGCTGGACAGCGTGCATCCCCGCGGTCGTGACTAGGGAGAACTACTCACGGATGCAGACTGAACTCCGCAGTCTCCGAAGGTTCCGCCGTTCTCGAAGGTCGCACCTCCTCAGCGTGCTCGGCCACGGAGGGCGGATCGACCAAGCCGACCGCCTCGACCAGCAAGTGGTGCACCGCAGACACCTGATCAGTGACCTCGGCTCGCAACCGTTTCAGTGCGGTCGCCTGCCGCTTGACCTCGATCGTCCGGCTGCCCAACCGCTGCGCCGCCAGTTGCAGGATCATGTACAGCGCAGCGATACCACGAGTCTGGTAATCGCTGATCCAGGCTTCCGTCTCGGCGCGGCGGCGCGCGATGTCGCGCTCGGCCCGCTGCTCGGCCGCCAGCCGGCGGCGTTCGGATTCCAGCTCCACCTGCTGGCATTGGTCCGCCGTGTCGACCTCGAGACGCTCGCACTGCTGGCGAGTCTCGTACAGCAGCTGATCAGCCTCGGCGCGGGCGTCGTCGCGCAGCGAGGTGGTCTCCTGCTCGGTGCTGAGCTGCAGTTCAGCGGCCTCGTCCTCGGCCATCTGCAGCATGCGCTGGATCCGCGCGCTCGCCGCGGCGAGCGGGGACCGCTGCAGCCGATCAACCTCAGCGGCCGCCTCCATCGCTTCCCGACGCAGCCGATCGATCTGGGCGGCTGCCTGCGCAGATTCCCGGCGCAGGCGTTCGAGCTGCTCGGTGAGGTCGGCGACGCGCTGCTGCGCAGTGTCGCGTTCGGCTTCGATCGTTACGACGCGAGTGGTGAGGGCGTCGACGTGGTTGATGACCTGTTGACGGTCGAACCCCCGCAATACGATCTCGAATGGCGGGCTGACCGGGACGGCCTCGTCGCGAGTTCCGTACATGCGGCCGGATCGTAGCCGGGGGCTCACCGGGCAGCGCTGAGCACTGCCCGCTCGACCAGCTCGCGCGCCTGAGATGACAGCGCACTGTGACCGTCGGACCCGGTGATGCAGAACGAGTCCACTACCGAACTGCCCAGCGTGACGATCCGAGCCCAGCGGACGGTCACCGCACTACTCTCCAATGCTGCGGCTACCCGATACAGCAACCCGATGCGGTGGTCGGTGGTGCGCAGTTCGATGATCGCCGCTTCGGTGGCTTCGTCGTCGAACCACAACACTTTGGTCGCGAATGCGGCTTCCGTGTCAGGCGCTGGAATCTCGCCGTAGTCACGCTCCTTGGCGGCCAGCCGGTCGACCAGCTGCAGCGAGCCGTCCAACGCCCGCACCAGGTCCTGACGCAGGAGCGTGACGTCAGGCGGGCGGCCGAAACGCGGTGAGACGGTGAAGGTGTCCACCGCCACAGAGTCTCCGGCGGGGAGCTCGACGACCCGGACGTCCGCCGCGTGCACCTGTAACGAGTGCAGCGCAAGCACACCGGTGGCCAGCGGAAGCACACCGGGTCGGCCAGGGGTCACGACCGTGATCGTGGTGGCCACACCCGGCCCAGCAGCGGCTCCGGTGGTCGATGCCACAGTCGATGCAACGGTCGATGTCACGTACAGCGAGCCGCTCGCAGCGCACTGCTCGGCCAGCGCACGATGCTCCTCGGAGAGCGGCTCCGGAGCCGGCACGGGCCGACCGGTCAGGATCGCCCGGCAATGCTCGGCAAGGTCGCAGATCAGCGCGGCGCGCCATTCGGTCCAGACACCCGGACCGGTAGCCAGACTGTCAGCCTCGGCCAGAGCTACCAGCAACTCCAGCAGGGTTTGATCCCCCCCGAGAAGGTCGACCACCCGGCGAGCGGTCGTAGGGTCGTCGAGATCCCGGCGGGTCGCGGTATGGGGCAGGAGCAGATGATGGCGCACCATCGCGCGCAACGTCGCGACGTCCGGTTCCGGCAACCCGAGCCGGTGCCCGATCTGCTCGGCCAGCTCCGCCCCGATCACGGAATGGTCGGCGCCGCGACCCTTGCCCAGGTCGTGCAGCAGTGAACCGAGTAGTAGCAGGTCCGGGCGGGCGACCGTGGTGGTCAGCCGCGCCGCCTGCACCACGGCCTCCACCAGATGCCGGTCCACCGTCCACATATGCGCCCGGTCGCGCGGCGGCAGGTCGCGGACCGCACCCCACTCGGGGAACAGCCGCCCCCACAGCCCGGTGCGGTCCATGGCCTCGATCACATTCACCGCTGGCTGACCAGCTCCCAGCAGCGACAACAGCTCCTCCAGCGCCGCGCGCGGCCAGGGTTGGCGCAGTTCTGGTGCGGTGTCGGCGAGGGTGGTGAGGGTGGCGGTGGCGACCGGCATACCGGTTCGCGCCGCGATCGCCGCGACCCGCAATACCAGCGCCGGATCCCGTGCCGGTTGCGCGTCGCGAGCCAGTGTCACCTCACCGCCATGCTCGACCACCCCCTCGCCCAATGGGCGGCGTTGCGGTCCCCGTCTCAGGGTCCGCAATCCGGTGAGCCGGGCGCGTCCTCGCGGGGGCAGCGTGGCTCGCGCGGTGCGCAACCCGACGTCCATCGCATAGACAATGGTCCGCGCCACCCCGGACAGGTTCCTGGCCAGGTCAAACCGGTCACCGAGAGCGAGCGCGACCGCGACCTCGTCGGCGTCCTGCGCGCGAAGCACATCACGGTTGCGGCCAGCGAACCGGTGTAGTTCGGTGCGCACGTCCAAGAGCAGGTCTCGCGCGGCACGCACCTCCGGCCCGACTCGGTCGATGAGTTGACCCGCGGACAACGCATCGAGCAGCTGCACGTCTCGCAGCCCCCCGTGGCCGTTTTTGAGATCCGGTTCCACCCGGTGCGCGATATCGCCGCTGCGCGACCAGCGTTTCTGCGCCGACTCGGCGAGCTCTTCGAGCCGGCTACGGATGCCGGCACGCCACGCCCGCCGCACCGCGGTATCCACTGCGGTGAACAGCGCCTCGTCCCCGGCGATCAGCCGGGCGTCCAGCAACCCCAGTGCGGCCCGCAGGTCGGCAGCCGCCACCTGCACGGCTTGGCCGACGGTTCGCACGCTGTGGTCAAGGCCGATACGAGCGTCCCATAGCGGGTACCACAGCGAGTCGGCGAGCGGGCTCAGCTCACGTTTGCCATCGTGCAGTAGTAACAGGTCCAGGTCGGAGTACGGCACCAGCTCGCGGCGGCCCAGGGCACCGACCGCGACCAGGGCGGTGCCGCGGCCCACGCTCAGTGCCGCGCAACGGGAGGTCAACCAGAGTTCGTACAAGTCCGCCAAAGCTGCTCGAAGTGCCTGCGCCGGCAGCCGGCGCTGCCCCGGGTTGTCATCAAGGAGAGCGGCACGTGCTTTGGCGAGGTCGGCTGCTGAACCGCCCAGCCCACCGGCATCGGGCCTACCGGATTCGGGCAGGGCACCAAACAGCGCCATCGCCGCCCCTTTCGGGTAGATCGCCCATCGCGCTTCTCCGCGGCGAGAAGCCGTACGAGTCTGGTTGCGGTGTCAACCTACCTCGGTCGCGAGCTGCGCGAGGTATGTCGACGGTAGTTCGGCCCGGAGATGGACGACGGTGCCGCTGTGGTCGCAACGGGTGTGGATGTTCTGGATAAGCCGGCGCATCAAGGGTATGCCGCGGCCGCGGGAGCCCCCAGTACCAGTTCTTCGCCAGCGACCCTGATCGGAGACGGTGATCAGGAGGTGGTCAGCGGCGCGGTGTGCCTCCAGACACACCAGTCCGGGTCCATCGGCGTGGTCCGCATAGGCATGTTCGGCTGCGTTGACGATTGCTTCATAGACCGCAAGGACCACGTCTCCGACGACCGCGGGAGGGAGATCAACAGCGAGCCAGCCATGGAGCTGGCGGCGCAGCGCGGTGGCGTTTTGGCCGGTAGCGAGCACCTCGCAGCGCAGCGGGGCACGAATATCCACGCCCTGCTGCCGGGTCCAGCGTGGCGCCAACCCGAGTTCGGTGTTATCGCTGTCGTCCATATGCACAGGTAGTACCCAGATTACGACAAGCTGAACATGTCCGGCACCCAAGTCTTGACGCTTTTCACCACGCCGGCTTCACAAGGCGTCCACACCACGCTCCCCGGTCCGAACCCGGATCACAGTCTCTACCGGCGTGACCCACACCTTCCCGTCCCCGATCTTGCCGGTTCGGGCCGACTCGATCAGTGCGTCCAGGGTCTTGTCGACCTGCGTGTCGTCGACCACCACCTCGACCCGGATCTTGGGCACGAAGTCGACGGAATACTCCGCGCCACGGTAGACCTCGGTGTGCCCCTTCTGCCGGCCGTAACCCTGGACCTCACTGACCGTCATCCCGAGCACCCCGACCTGTTCCAAGGCACTCTTGACGTCTTCCAGGGTGAAAGGCTTAATAATCGCGGTGACCAGCTTCATTGCCACTCACCCTTCCTGACCGGCCTGGGCCGGGACCTTGCCGGACGAGACTTCCTGGGCGGCCCTGCTGTTCCCACTGCTGCTGAAGATCGTGCTGAGCTCGTAGCCGGCCTCGGCATGCTCGGTCTCATCGATACCAGTTAGCTCAGCATCGTTGTCCACGCGCAAACCGATGGTGTACTTCAACACCATGGCGATGATCAGAGTCAAGACGAAGGAGTAAGTCAACACCGCGCCCGCCGCCACGGCCTGACGCCCCAGCTGGCCGGCTCCGCCACCATAGAGCAGGCCGTCCACCCCTGCGGGGGCCGCGGAGGTAGCCAGGAAACCGATCAGCAGCGTGCCCACGAGACCGCCCACGAGATGCACGGCGACCACGTCGAGCGAGTCATCGAAGCGGAACCGGAACTTGAGGCTGACCGCAAGCGCGCAGACCGCGCCGGAGATCGCTCCCACCGCGATCGCCCCGACCGGGGATACCGACGAGCAGGACGGGGTGATCGCGACCAGTCCCGCCACCACGCCGGAGGCGCCACCGAGGCTAGTGGGCCGCCCGTCTCGGATCCGCTCGACCAGCAGCCAGCCCAACATCGCCGCGGCGGTGGCCACCAGAGTGTTGACAAAGGCGAGACCCGCGACGCCGTTTGCGCCGACGGCCGATCCGGCGTTGAAACCGAACCATCCGAACCACAGCAGCCCCGCACCGAGCATCACGAACGGCAGGTTGTGCGGGCGCATGGCCTCTCGCGGCCAGCCGCGGCGCCTGCCGAGTACCAGACACAGCGCCAAGCCCGCAGCACCTGCGTTGATGTGCACCGCAGTCCCGCCGGCGAAGTCGATCGCTTTGAGGTCGTTGGCGATCCAACCACCGACCGCAGCACTTACCTCATCAAAGGAGAAAACCCAGTGCGCGACCGGGAAATAGACCACCGTCGCCCAGATAGCGATGAAGGCCAACCACGGCCCGAATCGCAACCGGTCGGCAGTAGCGCCCGAGATCAGAGCTACCGTGATGATCGCGAACATCGCCTGAAACGCGACGAACACCGTCGACGGGATGGTTCCCACCAGCGGGATCAAGACCTGGGAACCCTCGCTGGCGAGGTAGGTACCACCGAAGAGACCTTTCAACCCAGCGTAATCCGCCGGGTTGCCGAGCAGACCTAGCCCAATGTCATTGCCGAACGCTACCGAGTAGCCGTAGAGCACCCAGAGAACTGCCACGACCCCCATCGCGGACATACTCATCATCATCATGTTCAGGACGCTCTTCGAGCGGACCATGCCGCCGTAGAAGAACGCCAGGCCCGGAGTCATCAGCAGCACCAAGGCAGAGCTGGCGAGCATCCAGGCAGTGTCACCGGTGTCCACGGTTAACCCCTTATGTGTATCACGATCGAGTGGTGCGTGTAGAAGTGAGTGGGTAGCAGGTGTTTCATCCGGAAGCACGGTAAATAACGAAAGGACCAAGTGTCGGTTTTACCAGGTTGCGTCCGCGTTGTCGAGAGC
>DATEMN010000570.1:0-3069 GCA_035275565.1 Pseudonocardiaceae bacterium
GTCATGCCTTGGGAAATCGAGGCTGCCGCGACCCGGTTCGCGGCCACGGGATCGAGTGCGATCAGCACCAGCCGGCCGTCGCGTGTCCCGGTTCGGGGACCGGCTTCCAGTACCGCGAGCACATGGGCGCTGCGAGCCAACACCACCGGCTCGTCCTGCCGTTCGCCGACGGTCACCACGTCCACCGTGGCACCGGGGTGCAGCAGGGCGGCGGCGTCGGGATCCGCAAGTCGCAGCGGGACGCTTACCGCGTCCGGGCCTGCCGGGACTGTTCGGGCCAGATCGGGACCGGTCAGCCGAACATCGGTCAGAAGCTCACCGCGCCGGACTGGTGCGGCCAGCGTCCGTCCCAGCACGGTAGCCGGGGTTGTGGCGGAGCCGTCGGGTACTACTGAGGCGGGTACCTCGCGCAGTATCACTTCGCTTGTCTCGAGCACGGTGCCGGGAGCCAGGTCCCGGGCAGCGACCACCGCCGCGACGAGGGACCCCTCTTCCGGGGTCAGCGCCAGCACTGCGGCGACCCCGACAAGCACCGCGGCAGCGGCCCGGCGTAGTAGCAGTGTTCGGCCGAATCCGGACCCACGCCACAGCATGTCCCATCGCTCTCGCAGCAACGGCGCTACCGTGCGCGATCCCCTGTGATGCCGCCAACGCCCCATTCTCGCCTCCGAAACTCTGGTATTTGCCATCACGCTAGGCATGACCAGAGTGGAGCCGCGGTTCGCGGCGCACCGGCTGTGGACAACCGGGCGGGTGGGGACAACTCCCGGTTTAGGAGGCGGCGGCGGTTGCCGCACTCGAGGTTGATGAGGATGACGCCGAGCCGGACTTCGATTCGGGGGCGGACTTCGATTCGGAGGAAGACCCTGGCTCGGATCCCGGCTTGGACTTGCCGTTCGAACCGGACTCGGGCTTGCCGTTCGAACCCGACTCAGCGGCTACGGGGCTGGAGCGGCTGTCGTTTCGGTAGAAGCCGCTGCCCTTGAAGACGATGCCCACCGACGAGAACAGCTTGCGCAGCCGGCCGGAGCACTCAGGGCAGTCGGTCAGCGACGAGTCGGTGAACTTCTGCACGGTGTCGAAGTGATGCTCACACGCGGTGCACGCGTAGGAGTAAGTCGGCACGTCTCGCCTCCACGTACTGGCACTCTACGCACGAGAGTGCCAGCTCCGATGATAGCAAGGTCGCCGCTGTGTCCCGTCGTACGGAGTCTTGTCCGCTCTAGCAGCTGGTTTCAGGCGTCGCCGTCCGGGCTGGTCTGGCCTTTCCTGATGCCGCGCATGGCGGGGAAGAGGACGACTTCCCGGAGGGTCGGCGCGTCGGTGAGCAGGGCGACGAACCGGTCGATCCCGAGGCCGAGACCAGACATCGGCGGCATCCCGTACTCCATCGCCTCAATGAAGTCCTCTTCCATCATCATCGTCTCGTCGTCGCCGGCCGCGCGTAGCTCGGCTTGCCCCTCCAGCCGTCGGCGCTGTTCGACGGGGTCGATCAGCTCTGAATAGGCCTTGACGATCTCCCAGCCGTTCACCACGACCTGGAACATGTCCAGCCTGGTCGAGTCCTCGTCGCTGCGCCGGGCCAGCGGGACCAGCTCTGCCGGGTGATGCACCAGGAAACACGGCTGGACGAGCTCCGGCCGGACCGTTTTCTTATACAGCAGGTCGACGAGCCCCGCGTAGGACACCGCATCCTCGACGTCCAGACCGAGCCCGGTGACCTGCTCTCGCAGGGTCGGCAGGTCGCGGACGACGGTGAGATCGATGCCGGTTCGCCGGGCGATCTCGGCCCGGTAGTCCAGCTCCGGCCAGTCGGCGCCGAAGTCCAGCTTCACGCCGTCATAGGTGACGGTACGGGTGCCCAGGACCTCATCGAGCACCGTGAGAATCAGCTCGCGGACGAAGGCCATGTTGTCGCGGTAGTCCCAGTAGGCCGCGTACCACTCCAGCATGGTGAACTCTTGGAGGTGGGAGGCGTCCATGCCTTCGTTGCGGAAGTTGCGGCCCAGCTCATAGACCCGGTCGAGAGAACCGACGACGACGCGTTTGAGAAATGTTTCCGGCGAGATCCGCAGGTAAAAGTCCTCACCCAGCGCGTTGTGCCGGGTCACGAACGGTCGTGCGGCTGCCCCGGACGCCGCCTCCTGCAGGGTCGGCGTCTCCACTTCGAGGAAGTCGTTGTCATCAAGGAACCGGCGGATCCGGCGGATGATCTTCGCTCTGGTCTGGAACCGTTCCCGGGAGTCAGCGTTTACCAGCAGGTCGAGGTAGCGGCGACGGTAGCGGGCCTCAACGTTGGAGAGGCCCTGCCACTTGTCCGGCAATGCACGGACTGTCCGATTCAACACGGTGAACTCGCGCACCGCCACTGTTCGTTCGCCGCGGCGGGTGGTGTAAGAGCTGCCGGCGACCCCGATGAAGTCGCCGATCTTGACGGCCCGGGACCACTCCGTGAAGACGTCGGTGCCCAGCTCGTCCCTGGACAGCGAGATCTGTACGCGACCGCTGCGGTCCTGCAGGTGCCCGAAGATCAGCCCGCCCATCCGGCGCCACAGGACGACCCGGCCAGCAAGACGGACACTGATCCCGTCGGGTGCATCCTGCACGCTGGCGGCAACTGCGTCAGTGCGGTAGCCGGACTGGGGACCCGTCCTCCCGGACTCCTCCGTAGACATCAACACACACCTTCTTGACTTGATCAGACGGCACCTAGGCGGCCACGAGGGTGGCGTTCGAACAGCTCGCCAAGCGAGCCAGGCGGGGTACGGATCGCCATCTATCTGACGGCCAAACCAGCCTACCGACCCTGGGCATGTCAACGACGATAAGCATCCATGTCGCGATCCGTGCGTGGGGGGAGGAGGAATAGGCCGCGGTTGGGGGTTAGGGCGGCGGTGACGGGTACATCGTGTGGTTGTACCGGCAGCGAGGTGAGCACTTCGTCGTCCCGGACGATGGCCACCAGCGGGGTGCTCGGAGCCGCCAGCGGTAGCGTCCGATCGTAGTAGCCGCCGCCGCGGCCCAGCCGAGCTCCGTGCCGGTCCACGGCCAGCGCCGGCACCAGCACCA
>DATEMN010000571.1:0-3945 GCA_035275565.1 Pseudonocardiaceae bacterium
GCGATATGTCCGACCACGGGCCACAGCGCCATCGTGCCCAGCACCGCGCCGCGAGCCAGCTCTGTGCCATGCCACAGCGGACTGATCCAGGCCAGTGGCTGGATCACTTCGGGCAGTTGCGAGATCGGAAAAAAGGTACCGGAGAACAGTGTCATCGGCATCACCACGAACCGGAACACGGCGATGAATGCGGTGCCCTCGTTCTCCTGCGCAGCTGAGAACGCGACCAACGGCGCACTGAACGCCATTCCACACAGCACCGCGAAGACCAACGAAGCCAACACTCCGGGCCCCCGCATCGCGCCGAACAGCACGACCACCAGGAGGTACGCGGTGCCGGACACCAGCAACCGCAGCGCGATCCAGGTGAGCTGGCCGCCCGCCAGCTGCCCGGGTGTGATCGGAGTAGCCGTGACGCCCCAATAGGTCCGCTGCCACCTGAATGCCGACAGGATGGGGTAGGTCGACTCGAAGGTCGCAGTGTGCACCGCCCCGATCACCAGCAGGGCGGGCGCAAGATAGACCAGGTAGGACACTCCACCAGTAACCTGCGCCGCATGGCCACTTACGTCGATCAATCGGCCGAAACCGACGCCGAAAGCGGCCAGCAGCAGCAACGGCTGAAGCAGGCTGGAGATGGCTGTGGCCCGCCAGTTACGCCGGTACCAGAACCACCGCTCCTCGATGACGAGCAGCGCGGCCCGCCAGCCGGGAAGCACCCGGCCAGTACAACGAACAGCCTCGACCGTGGCCATCAGTCCACCAGAGATCGGCCGGTGAGCCGGAGGAACACGTCCTCCAGGGTGGATCGCCGGACCAGGCTAGACACTGGCCGCGCCCCACACTGGTGTACGGCGGACAAAGCGGCCTCTCCATCGACGGTATAGAGCAACAGCCGGTCGGGTAACTTCTCGATCCGGTCAGCCAAGCCGTTCACCGCTGCCAGCCAGTTATGCTGATCGCCAGGTCGGAACCGCAGCTCCAGGACCTCGCGGGTGGAGTATCGGGCGATCAGCTCACTCGGCGAGCCTCCCGCCACGATCTGCCCACCGTTCATCACCACGAGCCGGTCGCACAACTGCTCGGCCTCTTCCATGTAGTGCGTGGTGATGATCAGCGTGACGCCTTGCTGTTTGAGCCGGAACAGCCGATCCCAGAGCAGGTGCCGGGCTTGCGGGTCCAACCCGGTGGTCGGCTCGTCGAGCAACAGCAGGTCCGGGTCGTTGATCAGCGACCGGGCGATGGTCAGGCGCCGCTTCATGCCTCCGGACAACCTCTCGACGGGGTCGCCAGCCCGGTCGGTGAGCTGGGTGAAGTTCAGCAGCTCGGCGGCTTTGTCCCGTACCACGGCACGGGACATGCCGAAGTAGCGCCCGTAGACATGCAAATTCTCCCGCACCGACAGCTCGGTGTCCAAATTGTCTTGTTGTGGTACCACCCCGAGCCGGGCGCGGATCCTCGTGCCTTCGATGTCCGGGTCCATCCCGAGCACCTGCAGCTCACCAGCGCTGCGCGGGGACACGCAAGCGATCATGCGCATGGTGGAGGATTTGCCGGCACCATTAGGCCCCAGGAAGCCGAACGTCTCGGCGGACCGGACGTCGACATCGATCCCGCGCACCGCCTCGACCGCACCAAATCGCTTGCGCAACCCGCGGGCTTGGACGAGAGCGACACCATCGACAGCCACGGGACCGACGCTACCTGCCGCCCCTGACAGATTCCGACGGATTTTCGGCGGCAGCCGACAGACCTACAGCTCCGGGAACCACAGCGCAATCTCGCGCTTGGCGGAGTCCACTGAGTCAGACCCGTGTACCAGGTTGAACTGGGTCTCCAACGCGAAGTCACCGCGGATCGAGCCAGGGGCGGCCTTGTCCACCGGATCCGTGCCCCCGGCCAGCTGCCGGAACGCCGCGACCGCCCGCTCCCCTTCGACCACGGCAGCCACCACGACGCCAGAGGTAATGAACTCCAGCAGCGAGCCGAAGAACGGCTTATCCACGTGCTCGGCGTAGTGCTGCTCGGCCAGGTCACGCGGAACTGTGCGCAGTTCCAGCGCGGCCAACGTCAGCCCCTTGCGCTCGATCCTGGCAATCACCTCGCCGACCAGGCCACGGCTGACACCGTCGGGCTTGACCAAAACCAGGGTGCGCTCGCTCACTGCTGCTCATTCTCCTTATAGCGATACGTGCGGGGCGGAGACGAGCCTAGCGGCCGGTCATCGGTGCGGTGAGCGCGATATCAGGGACGCGGCGCGGTCAGGCTTGCAGCCGCCGGGCGACCACCCAACGCACGTACAGCAGGTAGCCCCAGACCAGCACGAACAGGATGCCGAGCCCGCCCAGCGCGGGGTGGGCGAACCAGCCAGCGACCATCGCAACCTGCAGTGTCAGGGCCAGTCCCAAGCCCCACCGGCGACGCTGCACACCGGCCGCCACCACCATGGCCAGCGCCAAGCCAGTGGTATACCAGCCGGCCGGACCACCCACCCCGCCGCCGAGTCGGTCGATGACCAACAGAGCCAGCCCGACGATGATCGCCTCCATCACCAGCGTGCCGGCGAAGACGCCCCGCAACCCCTGCAGGGGCTCGCTCACTGCGGCTCCCGCCCGAACAAGGCGCGGGCCTCACCGACCATCGCCAATGAGCCGGTGATCACAACTCCGGCACCGAACTCACCCGGAGCTACCTCCTCGGCCGAGGTGACGGCCGCCTCGATCGCCTCCGGTAGCCGCGGCTCGACCCGCAGCCGCTGCTCACCGAACACCTCCCGGGCCACGGCGGCGAGCTCGTCGACGTCCCTCGCGCGTTTCGAGCTACTGACGGTGACCACGACCTCATCGACCACCGGTGCCAGCTCCGCGAGGATGCCGGCGACGTCTTTGTCGCGCATCACCCCCACCACGGCGACCAGCCTGCGGAAGGCGAACTCCTCGTGCAAAGCGGTCGCCAGTGCCCGTGCCCCGTGTGGGTTGTGCGCGCCGTCGAGTAGGACCGAGGGTGCCGTGCGGACCCGTTCCAGCCGTCCCGGCACGGTCACCGTCGCGAAGGCGTCACGCACCACGTCGACGTCCAGCGACCGGTGCCCGCCCGCTCCGAAGAACGCCTCGGCAGCGGCCAACGCGAGCACCGCGTTGCGAGACTGGTGCGCGCCGTGCAGCGGCAGGAAGATCTCATCGTACACCCCGCCGAGGCCCTGCATCCGCAATCGCTGCCCACCGGCGACGACGTCGCGATGCAGTACGCCGAACTCCATACCCTCTCTCGCCACCGTCGCGTCCACTTCGACACAGCGAGCCGCGATCACCCTGGCCACCTCGGGCAGCTGCGCCGCGAGCACCGCCACCGAACCCGGCTTGATGATCCCGGTCTTCTCCGCGGCGATACCCGCGATGTCACTGCCCAGGTAGTCGACGTGATCCACCGCGATCGGAGTGATCGCCGCCACCGCAGCGTCGGCGACGTTGGTCGCGTCCCAACTGCCACCGAGACCGACCTCCACGACCGCGGCGTCCACCGGCGCGTCGGCGAAGGTCGCGAAGGCCATCCCGGTCAGCACCTCGAACTTGCTCATCGGGACCTGTGACCCGGCGTCGACCATGGCCACATAACGCTCGATGTCCTGGTATGCCTCGACGTAACGCTCAGGGCTGATCGGCTCGCCGTGCAGGCTGATCCGCTCGGTGCCGCGCTGTAGATGCGGGCTGGTGTGACGGCCCATCCGCAGTCCGATCCCGCGCAGCAACGCATCCAGCATCCGGGCCACTGAGGTCTTGCCGTTGGTGCCGGCGATGTGCAGCACCGGGTAGTTGCGCTGCGGCATGCCGAGCAGGTCGACCAGCGCCGCGACCCGGTCTAGAGACGGCTCGATCCGGCTCTCCGGCCAGCGCCGGTCCAGCTCAGCCTCGACGGCCCGGAACTCCGCCAGGACCTCGGTATCGA
>DATEMN010000572.1:0-5280 GCA_035275565.1 Pseudonocardiaceae bacterium
TTCTCGATCGCTCACCGGACCCCGGCGATCCGCACCATTTCGGCGGCTGTGGTGGTAGCGGGTTCGGCGCAGCGGTAGAAGGCTAGTTCGGGAACCGTGCCGGTGGGGGTGATCTGGCGGCGGATGAGTAGCCATTGGGCCCACCCTGGCGGCATTCCCGCCGGGGCGAGTTCGATGGTGGCCCAGTCATACAGTCGGAGGCCGTGCGTGCCGGGCCCGGCGCTGCGCCGCTCCCGTGCCCCGGGGAGAACCTCGGTGGCCAAGGATCGGGCCAGCCGGCGCCGCCCGCCGGGCAGTGGCAGGGTGTCGTCGTTGCGGGTGGCCAGCACGAAGGGCACCTGGTGAGCGGTCAGCCAGTCCCGGAAGCCCGGGTTCTGCCCGTAGACCTACCGCGGTCACCCACCCGTGCAGCACTCCCGCGGCGTGCGCGCGGGCCAGCATGTCGATGCCCAGACGCGGTTTGGTGGCGAAGCGGACGTCCTTGCCGATGCCCGCGGCCTGGCAGCGGTCCCTGGTCATCGATCCAGGACTGGGGCAGGTACAGCTTACCGGTGTACTGGCGCTGAACGCCGGCCGAGCGGGCCCTTCTTCGAAAAACCGGTCGGATCCGCAACCAGAATGCCACCGGGAGCCGCCAAATACTCCATCGCATAATCACGGTTAAGATTGAGCAACTCCTCCGCGTCCCACGGGACAGGTTCAAAAACCGCTGCAACGCCTTCGGCTCCGGCTTGCCCGCATGCTCGGCGATCGTCCACCCATTCTTACGCTCCAGCGACGACAACAACCCCCGGAGGTACTGCTTCGCGTGATTCTTCGGCTCCATCCGAGAGAACAGCGGGCTGACCCGCTCACGCAAACCCTCCAACTCGGATTCCCGCACCTCCGCATCGGCGCGACTCACCGCGCCATCATACACAACAACCGAATCACTCGCCGACGCTGAACTCATGCGAATATCGTCACACGGCCCACCCTGAATTCATCGGAGACACGCCGACCCCACCCACCCCTTACCCGGAACCGCAAAAAGACGATGTGACACACTGAAATAACCTCACTACACCATTTAATGGCCACCCCGGATCAGCCTGGTAGGCTCTTTTACTGCTTGGGCTCAGATTGCAGTGTCTGATCGATCGACTGGCGGACGAGTGCGACGTACTGGCGTTGCGGGTCTTTGATGAGACCGTGAGTGAGGCTTACTACTGGGCAGGTCCACGGTGACGTGCAGGGTCGGCAGTCGCCGGATAGGCTGGATCTGGTGGTCGAACAGCAGTCCACGGATGACGATCACCAGGTCGGGGATCAGGTTGCGCTCACCATGCGCGATCGCAAGCCGACGATACGTAGCCGGGAGCTGGGCGAGGGGGGCTGCCCCAGCAGCTGCGCACCCTGATCGACCCGAGAACAAGGCGGTGACGATCGACGCCTTCGAGGCGACGATGGTGCCCGGGCCTGTTGCAGACCACCGACTACGCCCACGCGCTGATCCGGGAGACGGGCACCATTCCGGCGGGTGAGATCGAGGACCGGGTGGCCGCCCGGCTGGGCCGTCAGAGCCTGTTCGGGCGGGAGCGCCCGGCCCGGTTCACCTTCTTCATCCACGAGTTCGCGCTGCGGCTGCCGGTGGGCGGGCCCGCGGTGAGGAAGAATCGGCCAAGCTGATTGCCACCCTGGCAACCGAGCTCTACGTGGATCGAGGGGACCATCATGACCGCGCCTGGGCCACCGCGCTGGGCCGGACGGGATTGTCTGGCAGAAGAGCAGCTACAGCGCCGCCAACAGCGGCTGCGTGCAGGTCGCGCCCGCGCCGCACCGGGTACTGGTACGCGACTCCAAGAACCCAGAAGGCCCTGCCCTGACCGTCCCCACCCGTGCCTGGCAAGCCCTCCTGCACACCTCATCCCTGACCGCTAGCTAGACTGTGGGATGGTCGCCTGCCGGCGGTCGTGTATCACGATCTGGTAGATGCGATCTTGTTCTGCCCGGCGAGCTACTGGGCATCTTTGATCTTCAAGGCTCTGCGTGGGGGGCGATCGGTCTTGGGCGGCGGCAGCCTATCTCCCCTGCACCAGAGCGTGTCGGGTGCGTCACGGTCGGCTATCGGGTGTTGAGCCGGACGACGGGTAGGTACGGGTAGGTAGAGGACCGAGGCGAGCATCGGAGCGCACCACTAATCAAGGTCCACTGAGTGGCTTGGCTGAGTGCTCGCTCTCAACGAGTTGGTCTCCGACCACAATATGAGCGCGTGCCGAGGTGCATTCGGTGGTCGGGGTCACTGCCCGGCCACCCGGGTTAGGGATGGCTTGATCTGATCCAAACCCCACCGGATGCTCAGCACCGTCGGGGACCGCAACGCGGACACGGTGGGAAGGTCGAGCACGATGTACCCCTTGGCTTGCACCCCTCGGAGTTTCTTGAACAGCTCGAGGTTTTCCACCTGGTCTTGCAGCTCTTTGGTGACATACGCCATCACGATGACGTCGGCGTCCAGCAGCGAGATGTTCTCAAAGCTCAGCGCTCCGCCCGGATTGTCGGGAGCGATATCCGGCAGATCGCGGACGGACTGCGGCAGTTGCATCCCCAATTCCTGCAGGAGCTTGACGCCGGGGTCCTGCGCTGACTTGAGAGTCGAGATCTGGCCGGGGCCGTACACGAAAGAGTACGTGACCGTCCGGCCGATCAGGCCGGGATTCGCGTCCCGTACCGCATGGGTGGCCGCCTCGGTCTCGGCCACGACCTGCCGGCCGCGTTCCTCCAGGCCGAGCGCTCGCGCACCGATCATGGTCTGCTCCTGCCAGCTCTGCTTGCCCCACGCCGTCTGGTAGCCGATGGTGGGCGCGAGCTTGGACAGGTTGGCGTAGTCGAGCTCGAGTCCGAAGTCGTTGATCGCCAGGATCAGGTCCGGTTTGAGGGCCGCCACCTGCTCGATGTTCACTCCGGCGGCGCCCTCACCCTCCGCCCCGGGCGGGACGTCGATGAGCGTCGTCTTGGTCCGATCGATCCGGCTCTCCAACCAGGGCGCGATGCCGCTTTCGGTACTGGTGTTACGGACGATGCCGACCGGGGTGATGCCGAGGGCGAATGCGATGTCCTCGTCACCGACGGTTACCACCCGCTGCGGCGGCGCGGAGATGGTGGTACTGCCGAACTTGTGTGTGATTGTGACCGGGAAGGCCGACGTGCCGCTCGGCGCAGTCGTAGTCGGGCTCGGCGCTGTGGTCGGCGACGAGCCGCAGCCGGCGAGAACCACGCACAGCGCCCCGGCCAGTGCTCCGAGGATCCGAGCGCGCCTCGCCACACCGCCGATCATGGGATCGCGTCGGGTCAGGTCGTCATCGATACGGGGTGGAGCGGGTTGAGTCGTCATCGTGTGCTTTCTGTTAGGTGGATGGTACTAATTCCGTTGCGTCCCCGATGTCTGTTTATGTTTGGCTTACCTAACCATGTTGTCAAGGCAGCCATGTGACGGTTTGTGGCCGGTGCTGAGCCCCCTGAAGGTTTCACTTGACGGTGGGGTGGTGATTAGGTGGCGTGCCCGGTGGTGGGGATCCTGGAGTTGGCTGGTTGGCGGTTGCGGCGGCCGACAGGCACGATCAGTGGGGTGCCGGCGACCGGGTCGGTGAGTACCTGGGCGTCGAGTTCGAATATCTCGCGTAGCAGGGGCTCGGTGAGCACCTCGCACGGGGTGCCCTGAGCGATGATCTTCCCGGCGCGCATGGCGACCAACCGTTGCGCGTAGCGGGCGGCCATGTTGAGGTCGTGCAGCACCATCACCACGGTGCGCCCGGCCTCCGTGTGCAGCCGCTCCACCAGGTCGAGCACGTCGACCTGGTGGGCCAGGTCGAGGAACGTGGTGGGCTCGTCGAGCAGCACCAGGTCGGTGCCTTGGGCCAGCGCCATCGAGATCCACACCCGCTGCCGCTGGCCGCCGGACAGCTCGTCGACGGTCCGCTCGGCGAACTCGGTCATGCCGGTCCAGCTCAGTGCCTTGGCGACCGCGGTCTCGTCATCGGAAGACCATTGCCGGTACCAGGTCTGGTGCGGGTGCCGGCCGCGGGCGATCAGGTCGGCGACGGCGAGGCCCTCCGGCGCGATCGGGGCCTGCGGGAGCACCCCCAGTACCTTCGCAACCTCTCGGGTGGGCAGCTTGTCGATCCGCTTGCCATCCAGTAGCACGTGGCCGCGCTTGGTGGGCAGCAGCCGGGCCAGCGCGCGCAGCAGGGTCGACTTGCCGCAGCCATTCGGGCCGATCACGGCGGTCACGGTGCCGTCGAGCACGTTGAGGTCCAACCCGTCGACGACGACATTGTCGCCGTAGCCCAACCGCAGGTCGTGGGCCTGTAGGCGGATCTGGTCAGTCATGCGGCGGACACCTTCCGGTTGCGGCGGACGAGCAGGTAGAGCAGGTAGGGGGCGCCGAGGATCGCGGTGACGACGCCGACCGGCAGTTCGGCGCCGAGCACGGTGCGCGCGATGAGGTCGGCGGTCACGGTGAGCAGCGCGCCGTAGACCGCTGAGGCCAGCAGTGGTGGGCGGGCCGCGCCGACCAGACGCTGACAGATCTGCGGTACCACCAGCGCGACGAACAGGATCGGTCCTGCGCTGGCGGTGGCGACCGCGGCCAGGCCGACCGCCACGATGATCAACATTGAACGAGCCCGGTCCACTCGTATGCCGAGCCCGCGGGCGGTGTCGTCGCCGAACTGCAGCGCGCCCAGCCCGAAGGCCAGCAACAACGCGACCGGTACCAGCACGGCCAAGGCCAGCCCGACCGGTACGACGTGCTCCCAGCCGCGAGCGTTGAGACTGCCGGTAAGCCACACCATGGCCTGGGCGGCGGCGAAGATCTGGGCGGTGACCAGCAACCAGGCGGTGATCGACTTGGCGACCTCGCCGATCCCGACGCCCACCAGCACCAACCGGTAGCCCTCGATGCCGCGTCGCCAGGCCAGTGCATACACCAGTGCTGCGGTACCCAGCCCGCCAACCAGCGCGGCCAACGCCGTGCCGACGACCCCGGCGTCGCCGCCGAACACGATCACCGCGACCGCGGCCGCGCTGGCTCCTGCGGTGACCCCCAGGATGTCCGGGCTAGCCAGTGGGTTGCGGGCGACCGTCTGGGTGATCGCGCCGGACAGCCCGAGCGCCGCCCCGACCAGCACCCCGGTCAGGGTGCGCGGTAAACGCAGCTCCAGCACGATGAACTGCTGCGCGGGGTCACCGCCACCGATCAGCACCGCGAGCACCTCGCCGACCGAGATCGGGAAGTCACCG
>DATEMN010000573.1:0-5858 GCA_035275565.1 Pseudonocardiaceae bacterium
CGTCGACCGGCAGTTCCGCGGTGGCCTCGGTGAACCGTTCCCGCAGCACCTCCAGGTCACGTGCCGGCCCGAGTACCTCGCCGAGCCACTTGAGCTCCGCCACAAGCCGGCGGGCGCGGTCCCGTTCGATGAGCTTGCCGAACACCTGCAGCGCGCTACGCATCCGCCGAGTCGCCACCCGCATCCGATGCACCGCGTCCGGGACCTGCTGGCGCACCAACGGGTCGTAGCGGGTGATCTGCTCGGCCTGCTGGCCGAGGTAGGCCAGCACGGCATGTCCCGCCGAAGACGTCGCATCCAGCACCGGCGGCTGCGAACGGACGGGCAACCGATCCCCTAACAGCCGAGCGAGTTTGGAGGCCGAACCCGACCGGCGTACCCCGGCCTTGCCCAGCCGCCGCTCCACCCGGTCGAGCAGCGCGGGCCTACCGTCGCCGATCAGCTCCACCTCGACTTCCCGCCAGGACTTCGCGGTGGTCTGAGAGCCCAGTGTGTGTGCTGTGACATGGTCGTCGGCCACCTCCGCCACCGGCTCTCCGGCGCTACCGGACAGCCTCCAGCGATGCCGTCTGGTGGTCACCATGGCGATCGGGCGCAGCGTGGCACCACGGGAATGTGCCCTCGTCAGCGCCACGAGTTCAGCGGGGGGTGCGCCGTCTGCCCCCGTGCGATCCACCGGCACCCGCAGCTCGTCACGGTTGTCACCGCCACGGGGGAGCTTCAGGTGCCACCCGGCATCGTCACCGCCGCTGCGCCGCCGTAACGTGATTCCGGCCCGGGCCAGCCGTAGGTCACCGGTGTCGTAATACATCGCCTCGAGGACCTGCTCCTCCGGAGCGATCACGCCGCCGCCGTCACACATGTCGCGCAAGATCGATAACAGGTCGCGCTGAGCCTCGTCGAACTGGTCAGCATCAAACTTGCGCTCGGTCTCGCGTGTAGTTGTCGCCATACCTAGGGGGTACCCCGGAGCCGGCGGCGATGAACGCGTCCGCCGCACCCGGACCAGCAGCACGCTCAGCGCGGGAGGGGCTCGCCGTCGATGTCGGCATCGATCATGGTGTGGTCACCGGGCCAGCTGCCCTCGCCTCGCTGCACCCCTCTGCTGAGCCGACCGGCTTGCGCCGCGGTCGCTCCCGATCGCGCTCGACGACCCCACAGGTGTTCCCCGAGCCGCTCCGGCAGGGTTGCCGCCGCCGCGCCGGCCACACTGTCCGGCAGCTGCTCACCCAGCACCGATAGCACCGCGCGGATGGCGCGTTCGGCGTCGGCCCGGGTCCCCAGATCGGCCCTGGTCTGCACTTCTGCGATGAACTCCTCGTCGCGCACCTGGTCCTCCTGCTCGACTCGACACTGAGCGCAGTGGGTACCCCGTGGTGGCTCGGAGAAACCGGAATCCGACGATCACTCAGTCCGAGGTGTACATACGTTCCCGCAGGTGTTCCAACGTCTGACGGAGCAACCGCGAGACGTGCATCTGAGAGATGCCGATCTGCTCGGCGATCTGGGTCTGGGTCATTTCGCGAAAGAACCGCATCACGAGAATCGTCCGCTCTCGGGGCGGAAGCTCGGCCAGCAGCGGGCGCAACGCCTCGCGGTCGTCGATGAGCGCCACATCACCATCCAGGCCGCCGATCAATTCGCCGAGGGTCCCGCTGCCCTCCCCGGAGCCGAGCATCTCGTCCAGCGAGGAGCTTCGGTAGGCGTCCCCGGCTCGCAGCCCCTCGATTACCTCCGCGATAGGCAAGCCCAGCCGAGCGGCGATCTCGCTGGGCCGAGGCGCTCTCCCGAGCTGCTGGGACAGCTCGGCCAAGGTCCCCCGGATGGCGATGTGCAGATCCTTCAGCCGGCGCGGCACCCGCGTCGACCAGCCGTGGTCGCGGAAGTACCGGCGCACCTCTCCGGTGATCGTGGGTACTGCAAAGGAGAGGAAATCGCAACCGCGATCCGGTTCGAACCGGTCCACGGCGTTGATCAGCCCCACCGTGGCGACCTGGATCAGGTCATCCAGCGGTTCGCCGCGGTTGGCGAACCGGCGTGCGATGTGTTCAGCCATCGGGCGGTAACCACCGATCAGCTGTTCGCGCAGCCGCTGACGAGCTGGGTCGTCGGCGGTCAGGGTGGCATAGCGCTGCTGCAACGGGACCAGATGCGCGTACTCGCCGTCGCGGGTGGCGGCCGACGACTCGGACGAAGTCACGTCTGCGACGCGGTGACGGCGCCTTTGGCCAAGGTGATACGCATTCGACCACTCTCGCCCTGAGCGCCAGCCCGGAACCGTGCGCTGACCTCGTCTGTGAGGGACTCCAACACCCGCCACCCGAATGACTTCGTCGGCAGTGGATCCACCGAGCCATCCGCGGCGACCTCCGCAGCCAGCTCGATCCGCTCGGCCCGGACGGTGAACCAGCAGCTCAGCGTCGCATTCAAGACGGCGATCCGGACCAGCATGGCGCACACATCATCCACTGCCATCCGCAGGTCATCGATTGAGTCGAGGTCGAAGTCGGCACGGGCAGCGAGATCGGCGGCAATGGTGCGAATCGTGGGGATGGCGATGGCGCCGGCAGTGGTATGCAGTTCGAGGGACAACACCGGCTCCTCTCGGGGCGGGCTCAGCAGCGTTGCACCCTGGTCAGGGGGGATCGAGCCGTCTCTATCCACGGACGTCACCTATCATCGCGGTACCACATCAGTGCCTCCTGGAGAGGGGACCGGTGCCCGCCCAGTGCGGGGTGGGGCAAAGGGGCGGGTGCGCCGGAGAACCTCACGGCGCACCCGCCCTGGGAGGTGGCTCTAGTTCCTCGACTTCCCGGCGAGGGGAACCGGTAAACCACTGTCAGAGTGATCCTTTGAGGGCATCCGGCACGTTGTCGGCAAAGGTGAAGTGCTCTTTCAGCTCGGTGGCCTCCAGTGCCCGGTTGGCGATTCGGGAGTTGCACACCAACCGCAGGTCACGGTCTTCTCGGGTAGCGAGCTCGTTCGCCTCGAACAGCACCGACAGCCCGGCGGATCCCAGGAACTGCACACCATCGAGGTCCACCACCACGAGCCGGGCAGCGGCCAGTTGCGTCGACAGGAAAGTGGCCAGTTCCGGCGCGGTCAGCGCATCGACCTCACCTACCACGGTGACGACACGGGCGTCTGAACCGTGTTGGGCCATCTGAAGACCCATGATGTCGGCAAAGTCGCTGCTCACACTCCGCACGATATCGGGCAGGTCACCGTGGGCGCCACGGGGCCGGGGCCTAGCCGGTGCCGCGAGCGACAGCCCGAACAGCCAGCACCGCCAGATCGTCGCCGTCATTGCGCCCCAGCCAGTTGGTAACAGTGTCCTCGATCCGGGTTGCCACCGCCTGCGCGGTCATCCGGGCACAACCACGCAGGCAGCCGGCCAGCCGGGCCGAACCGAACTGCTCCTCGGTTTCTCCGATGCGGCGACCGGCCTCGGTGACGCCGTCGCTGTACAGCACGCACATCTCGCCCGGTTTCAGCATGATCGAGGTCCGGCCGAAACGAGCATCGGGCAGGATGCCCACGACGGTTCCGGGCACCCCGACCTCCTCGACGTCGCCGCAGCCCCGCAACACCATCGGCGGGGGATGTCCGCCGCCGGCGAGCGTGAGCGTCAGCCCCTTCGGGCTGGGACGCAGGGTACCGAGCACCAACGTGGTGAAGACGGTCCGCCCGGCGCTCAGCAGCGCCCGGTTGAGCAGGCGCAGCAACCGGGCCGGTTCCTGCTCGACGACCGTCAACGCGGCCAACGAGTGCTGCACACGACTACTCTCCGCCAACGCCTCGGCACCCTTACCGCACACGTCGCCCAAGGCGAACAAGGTGTTCCCATCGGGCATGGGGTGGATCAGGTAGAAATCGCCGCCCACCGCCAGCTCACCCGCGGCGGGTCGATGCGCCACGCCCAGCTGCACCCCGGGTAGTTCCGGCAACGCGTCCGGACGCGGTGGCAGCAGCGGGGCCTGCAGCTGGTTCAGGGCCAGCGCCCGGTCCTCCCGCCGCCGCCCGGCCTCAAGCGCCGGGCCGGCCAGCGCCGCCACCGGTGCGAGCAGGTCGGCTGCGACCGGCCGGACCACTACGAGCAAGCCCTCGGTCCGTTGCGGTCCCCGCAACGGCGTCGCCACGACCGGCTGCCGGTAGACGACGTCGGGTCCGAGCGCTGGAGCCAACACGGCCAACTCGCCGGCCGGCACGGTGGCGGTGTTCCCGGTGGCGCCGCGCAGCGCACTGGCCAGGACCGGGGCCGTTCGGGGGGTGGGTGCGCGGGCGATACCGCTGGCGGGTCGGGTCTCACCGGCGCTGAATCCCCACCACGACACCCGAGCTCTCGGCGCCGGCAGCAGGACCGCGGCGCACTCGCCCAGCGCCGGGACGGCCATCCGGACCAGCGCTGCCGCCGCCTCGTTGTGGCCCACCTCCGCCGCCAATTCGCGGCCGACAGCCAGCATGAAGTCGTGGCGATCAGCCTTGTGGTCGGTGACCTCGCTGACCAGCCAGGCATGCCAGCCATCGGTGAGCCGCTGCAGCCGTCCAGAGACCCGATGCCCGCTGGGCTCGGCGACGAAGGACTCGCCGCTGCGCTCGAATTCATCACCGAGATCCAGGTGCGGGAACAGCTGCCGGGCCGCCGAGTTGAGTAACTGAATCCGGCCGGATGCATCTTGCACGATCACTGCTTGGTCCATGCCGTCGAGCAGCCGGGGTAATCCAGGCACCAGCAGATCGGCAACGGGGTTCACCTCAGATGCCACTGCATCTCCTCACCCGATTCCGACACCTCGACGAGGGTATCCCTACGAGCGGTGTGCTCCGGGTCGAATCCGACGGCCGATCGTGGCACTCTACGGGCGTTCATCAATACCGTGCAGGTTCTGGGAGGCTCATCGTGAGCGCGCAGCCGGTGTCGGCACCGGGATCGTTTCCGGAGCGGGTGGATCCAGTCGATTCCGCCACGGTGGAACGACTCCTGCTAGCCCTGGAAGAGTTGCGCGACGGCAACTTCCGGCGCCGGCTGGTGGTCACCGACACCGGCCTGGCTGGTCGAATCGCGACAGTGATCAATCAGATTGCCCAACGCAACCAATCCCTGGTCGGCGAGCTGGTCCAAGTGCGCGAGGCGGTCGGCCACGAAGGTCGGACGAAAGAGCGGCTCGGCGACGACGGCCGGGGCGGGTGGTCGATCGCCGCCTCGGCGATCAACGGCCTGATCGAGGACCTGACGCGACCGACCACCGAGCTCGCCCGGGTACTGGCCGCGGTCTCCGAGGGTGACCTGTCGTCTCGAGTATCCGACCAGCTGCTGCGGGGGGATTTCGCCCGGCTGGGCCACACCGTCAACCGGCTTCTCGATCAGCTGTCCCTGTTCGCCGCCGAGGTGACCCGGGTGGCCCGCGAGGTCGGCACCGAGGGCCGGCTGGGCGGCCAGGCGCGGGTTCCCGGAGTGGCCGGAACGTGGCGGGACCTGACTGATTCGGTCAACGTGATGGCCGGCAACCTCACCGCCCAGGTCCGAGACATCGCCGAAGTGGCCACTGCGGTAGCCCGGGGCGATCTCAGCCGCAAGATCACCGTCGAGGTATCCGGTGAGCTGCTGGAGCTCAAGAACACCCTCAACACCATGGTCGACCAGCTCTCCGCCTTCGCCGACGAGGTCACCCAGGTGGCGCACGAGGTCGGTAGCGAGGGCAAACTCGGCGGCCAGGCCCGGGTGCGCGGGGTGGCCGGAACCTGGAAATCGCTCACCGACAACGTCAACGGCATGGCGGAGAACCTGACCAGCCAGGTCCGCAGCATCGCTGCAGTGGCCACCGCAGTGGCCGGCGGCGACCTGTCCAAAAAGATCA